>DASQSP010000097.1:0-8248 GCA_035642355.1 Occallatibacter sp. | reverse complement strand
TCCGCCAAGTACGGCGCAACCGTGCTGGCCGCGCCCACCACGCACGGTTTCGATCTGGTGGCGTGGATCGCGCCCTTCGCGGTCTTCGCCGCCGCACTGCTCGGCACCGTTCTGCTGGTGAAGCACTGGTCTGCGCGGCGCGTCGCAACTGCACTGTCAACCGATCCGGCCACCGCTCCTGCGATCGCGGCGCTGCGCGAGAAGATTCGCCGCGAAACCGACCCTGACAACGACGGAGGCAACTGACCGATGACCGAGACCAAGGGACTGATCGCCGCATGCGTGCTCGCCATCGCGCTGTTCGTCTACACCTTTTGGCCGGAGAATGTGTTTGCCAGCCAGCACGAGAAGACCCGCCTCGAATTTCTGCTGGAGCGCAAGGATCAGCTTTACGAAAACCTGCGCGACCTCAACTTCGAGTACCGCGCAGGCAAGTATCCCGAGGAGGACTTCCTCACGCAGCGCGCCCTACTTGAAAACGAAACCGCGCAACTGATGGCCGAGATTGAATTCCTCGAGCAGACATAACAGCCTGCGGTGAAAGTCGAAATCTCAGGAAAAACATCCCTCAGGGGCTAAAGCCCTCTTCATTCCAGGCTCTTTACGGCACGACTAAAGTCGTGCCCTTTCAAAACCAGACTTCCACCACAGGCTGTAAACCTCGCGGCCGCGAACCAACATACGGACAGGACTTCAAACAAACTCATGAACGCATCCCGACTTCTTCTGCATTCTTCCGCCGCGGCCCTTCTTCTAGCCGCCGCAGCCGCTCAGGCCGCCAGTGTCTCCGGCGTCGTGACCGACAAGACCACCGGCAAGCCCGCTGCGGGCGACGCCGTCGTTCTGCTCGACGTGCAGGCCGGCATGGCTGAAATCGCGCACGCCACCACCAATGCGGTGGGGCGCTATTCGCTCAACGAGCCAGGCAGCGGGCCTTATCTCATCCGCGTGACCCACCAGGGCGCGGGCTACTTCATCGCCGCGCCGCAGGGCGATGCACCCGGCGACATCCCTGTCTACGACGCGGCCGCCAAGGTTGATGGCGTGTTTATCGAGGCCGACGTCTTCGAGTTCGAGACCGATCCCTCCGGCCAGCTTCGCGTAACCGAACGCTATTTTGTGCACAACACCAGCAGCCCGCCGCGCACGGAGTGGAGTCCGCGCACTTTTTCAATCATTCTGCCCGCCGAGGCCACGGTAGCCGGCGTGGCCGCGCAGCGCCCCACCGGCCTGCCGACCGCAGTCAAGCTCGACCCCACCGAGACCAAGGGCCACTACGCATTCAACTTTCCCATCCAGCCCGACGAGGGCGACAAGGATACGCTGTTCCAGGTCGAGTACACACTGCCTTATGCCGACGGCAAGTTTACCTTTCACCCGCAGGTCTCGATGCCCGCGCAGAGCCTGGGCATTCTGATGCCGAAGAGCATGACCTTCGCCCCCGGCGCGGGCTCCGTGTTCCAGCCGGTGCAGCAGGATCCCAACATTCAGACCTACATCTCGAAGAATCTGACTCCGGGCAAGGCGCTTGCGTTCACCATCTCCGGCACCGGAGCCATGCCGCGCGATTCGCAGGGCGGGCCCAGTGGGGGCGACACCGGCGGCGCGAGCGGCCCCGGCAATCAGCCTGGCGGCGGCATCGGCGAGCCCATCAACACGCCTGACCCGCTGAGCAAATACAAGTGGTGGATTTTTGGTGGCCTCGGCCTCTCGTTCGCGGCAAGCGCGGCTTTCCTGCTGCGCAAACCCGCCGGCGTACCGGGCGCAATGGCAGCGTCTCCGGGGATGCCAGTGCAGTCGGTGATGGCTCCTTCGGCGGGCTTTGGCGCGCACCCGGTCACGCCTGCCGCAAAGAACGCCGCGCTGCTGAACGCGCTCAAGGAAGAGCTCTTCTCCCTCGAAAGCGACAAGCTCTCGGGTACCATCACGGCCGAGGAGTACGCCGAAGCCAAGTCCGCGCTTGAAGTCGTGCTCAAGCGCGCCCTCAAGCGCAACACTTAAATCGCGCGAGCTGAGTCCCAATAAGCCGTCTGCCTCCACGCAGGCGGCTTATACTTTGCGAGTGGAATCGATTAAGATCGTGGTTCTCTGTATCCTCGCGAGCGTTCTTTTTGGCATCGTGCATGACCAGTTCACGGCCCGCATTTGCATTGAATATTTCACCGTCTTTCATCCACCAGTCTTCGCAACGCACTCTCCCACTCTGCTGGCATTCGGCTGGGGAATCATAGCCACATGGTGGGCAGGAGCCATCGTTGGATTGCTGCTGATCCTCGCGGCTCGGTCTGGTGCACGTCGAAAGATGACGGCTCGCCAATTGTTTCCATATGTCGCAGCTCTAATGCTTGTAATGGCTGTATGCGCCATTACAAGTGGAATTTTCGGCTACCTTTGGGCTCCCCTTCCGCCAGTATTTCGTGATGCACTGGCCACAAATATACAACGTCGATTCCTCGCCGATTGGTGGTCACACAGCGCCTCGTATGCAAGTGGATTCACAGGCGGAATTGTTCTTTGTTGTGTCGTCTGGCTCCGCCGAGGTCGAGCGCAGGTTGAATAGGGCCTTTCTGGTTCCTAGTATGCTGTCTTCATGAGGACTCTCCTCCGCACGCTGCTTTCACTCGCGCTCATTGTCTGGCTGGGCGCGGAGATTTTCTTTCCCATCGTCGCCGCTGTCACCTTCGGCAATCTGCCCGGTGATACACACACCGCCGGCACCATCGTCGGCGCACTGCTGCGCATCTTGCATGGCATTGGCCTGGTCTCCGGCCTGGTGGCGCTGGCGCTGCTGGCCCTGACGCCCGCATGGGCCATTTACAAGCCGCGCGCGGTGCTGGCTCCCATGATCCTCATCGTTCTCATGCTCGGCTGCACGGTCTACTCGCAACACGGCATTATTCCCGCCATGGAGCGCGACCGCATCGCCGCAGGCGGCGCCATCGACATCAGCGACCATGCCAATCCTCTGACTATCGACTTCAACAAGCTCCACAACCGCAGCGAGCATGTGGAGACTCTGCTCCTTTTGCTGGGCATTGCCGCCGTCGTTTTCGTGGCGCGCGCCGAGTCTACGCGCGCCTGAAGCCTCGCTGCGCGGCTCGTTCATGGATTAGCCTGAATGCGCTGTTCGACACCCTAAAACCACACTCTTGCGGTTATAGACCTATTCGGCGACCAAGTTTTCCCTATGTGCCGTCAGCGATGAGTGGCACTAGCCGATGCTAGTCTCTAAAGCATGTATGGAATTCCGCAGTTTGCATTTCTGGCGCCTGCGATTCTTTTGGGGACCGCAATCTTGCGCGGACAAACCATCGATAACGTTACGCAGGAGCAGATTGCGCAGGCTGTCCAGAGCAGTATCGCATCTGACGGAGCACCTTCGGCTTCCATCGCGATTGTAGTGGGTGATCGGGTCGCGTATGCAAAGGGTTTTGGCAGTGCCGTGCTCTTTCCGGTTCTGCCGGCTTCGGCAGAGACGCGCTATCAGCTTGCATCGCTATCAAAGACCTATACCGCACAGGCAGTCCTGCTGCTAGTTGCCGCAGGCAAGCTTTCCCTGGACGATTCGGTCAGCCGGTGGTTTCCAGATATTACTGAAGCATCACACGTAACTGTACGGCAGTTGCTGAACCATACGTCGGGTTATCCTGACCACTACCCGCAAAGTTATCCAGCGGGCCCTCGTGGTGCGGCTGCGTCGCCCGATCGAATTATTGCGGAGTGGGGACAGCATCCACTCTTATTTCCTCCTGGAACCCAGTTTCGCTACTCCAATCTCGAGTATGAGATCGCCGGCCGCATCGTTGAAAAGGTTTCAGGCAAGCCGCTTTTTCAGTTCATGCAGGAGCGCATCTTCCAACCAATGGGCATGACGTCGACCATCGACTTGGATACTATTCCAGCCGATAGCACTGCGCTTGCAACCGGGTATGTACGGAACGCGCTCGCTCCGCTGCAGCGCGCTCCCTATGAGGGGCCGGGTTGGTCGTTCGGATCAGGACAGGTCGTTACCACGGCAGGGGATGTTGCACGCTGGGATCTGGCGTTTCTCGATCATCGCGTGTTGCCCGAACGTGAGGCGGTAGAGGAGGTGACACCGGCGCGACTTGCGGGAGGTGGCAGCTCCCCATCGGCGCTCGGCCTGTTCGTCTCCCATGAAGATGGAGTAACCCACTATTATCACACCGGCCAAGGACTTGGTTTTGAGGCGATAAACCTGATCTATCCGGATGCGCACATGGCCTTTGTCGTCCTGACCAATACCAGCGCCACGTCAACCTATCTTAAAATCGCCAATCAGTTGACGTACCTTTTGCTGCCGCCGACAAAGGACGATGCGTTTGCCCGGAATGTTTTTGCAGGTCTTCAGAGCGGGCAGCTTGACCTGTCAATCCTCAGCGATGATTTGAGGCAGTACATGGACAAGGGGATGCGTGCCGCCTATCGCAACAGCCTGGCGCCTCTTGGGCCGGTGCAAAGTTTCACGCGAAGTCGCTCGTTAACAGTCGATGGCTTGAAGGCGATCGACTATGACGTCGTTGCCGGTGGACATCCGGTGAAGCTGCATCTTCTCGAACTTCCCGATGGCAGATTGGAAGATGTGAGTATCACAGACGCGCGAAACAACTGAGCATCGAAGCCGATCGCAGCTAATTTGCGGCGTCACTTTTTTACTCATGGAAATGGCCTCAACAGCGCGTCACAATAGGAAATGTGCCGTGAATGCAGGCTGATCCGCTGCCCGCGGTGCGCTCCGCCTCTCCGCGTCTTGTATCATCGAAGAGGTTCCACGCGCGCTCTTTCATCCAGCTGCGGACCCTCATAGGAAGCGCATGAAGACTGGCATCATTGGCCTGCCGCAGGTAGGCAAGACCTCGCTGTTCAAAATCCTGACCAAGGCCAAGCTCGAAGATCGCGGCTACTCCAACCCGCGCGAGGCGCACATTGGCGTGGCGCGCGTGCCCGACGAACGGCTCGACAAACTCTCCGCGCTCTACTCGCCGAAGAAGACCACCTTCGCCACCGTCGATTATGTGGATGTGGCCGCCATCGGCCAGGAAGCGCTGAAGGAAACCGCGTTCCTCACCAGCCTGCGCAACGTGGACGCGCTGATTCATGTGCTGCGCGCCTTCGAGGACGACTCCATTCCCCACGTCGGCGCCATCGATCCGCTGCGCGACATCAAGAACGTCGAGTTCGACCTGATGATCAGCGATCTCACACAAGTAGAAAAGCGCCTGGAGCGCGTCGAAAAAGACCTGAAGAAGGGCCGCACCAGCGAACTGGAACGCGAACAGGCATTGTTGTTCCGCTCGAAAGAGGCACTCGAAAAAGAACAGCCGCTGCGCGAGCTTGAGATGACGGCGGACGAGAAGAAGCTGATCCGCGGCTTCATGTTCCTCTCGCAAAAGCCCGTTCTCTACGTGGTGAACATCGGTGAAAGCACCACGCTCGGCGCCGACCTTGACGCCGCTGTCGCGCGCTTCAAGCTCGGCGAAGTGGCCGCGCGTCCCAGCGCCGGCGCCACTGCCATCTGCGGCAAGGTTGAAGCTGAATTGGCCGACATGGACGAAGAAGAGGCCGCTGAATTTCTCTCGAGCTACGGCCTGACTGACAGCGGCCTGGTGCGGCTGATCCGCAAGAGCTACGAGCTGCTGGGCCTCATCAGCTTCTTTACCGCCGGCGAGGACGAGTGCCGCGCGTGGACCGTGGCCGCCGGCTCGAAAGCGCCGCAGGCCGCGGGCGCTATCCACTCCGACCTCGAGCATCACTTTATCCGCGCGGAGACCATCCGCTGGGATGCGCTGCTCTCTGCCGGCAGCGAAGCCGCCGCGCGCTCGCAGGGTACGCTTCGCCTCGAAGGCAAGGAGTATCTGGTGCAGGATGGCGATGTGATGCACATCCGGCACAGCGGCTAACTATGGTCAGGCTCTCCATTTTGCTCGGTTTTCTCGCCGCGCTCGCCGATGTGGCCGGGGGCCTGGTGCTGGTGCGCGCCCGCGGCGTGGAGCGCTACCTGCGCTACTTTGTAGCGCTGGGCGCGGGCTTTCTGATGGCCGTGGCGCTGCTGGAGATGACGCCGGAGAGCCTCAAGCTCAGCCCCGCGCTTGGACCTGTGCTCATCATGACTGGCTACTGTTTGGTGCATCTGCTGGAGCACACCATTGGTGGCCATTTCCACTATGGCGAGGAGACGCACCACGAGGAGTTTGTTTCCGCGCGCACCGGCTACTCGGTGCTGGGCGGACTCAGCGTTCATGCGCTGTTTGACGGCGTGGCCATCGGCTCCGGCTTCGTAGTGAACAGCGCTCTAGGCTGGTTGATCTTTCTCGCCATTTTTCTGCACAAGATGCCGGAAGGCTTCACGATGGCGTCGGTGATGCTGGCCAGCGGCCGCAGCCGCACCGCTGCGTTCTACTCGGCCGTGGCGCTGGCGGTGGCCACGCTCGTCGGTGTGCTGGTCATCGAGCTCGTGCCGCAGTGGATGCCGTACGGCCTGCCCATTTCGGCGGGTGTCGCGCTCTATGTGGGCGCCAGCGACCTCGTCCCCGAGGTCAACCGCGAGCCCGGTATCCGCATGGCGCTGGTTTTCTTTCTCGGTGTCGCTGGATTCCTCATCCTGCGCATGATTCTGCCCGCTGTGTAGTGTAGCCGGCCGGAAATAGCATCCACTATTTCCACTTCTCGACTGCGCGGATTGGCCAGCCGTCATTCCTCGGGGGCTAAATGTGCCCTTTCAAAACCATGCCTTCACCACGGGCTGCCAAGGGCGGCGGCCATGCGGTAAAATGATGGGGAAGTCTGGCCGATGCCAGCTAAGTGGCCCCGTAGCTCAGATGGATAGAGCAACGGTTTCCTAAACCGCAGGTCGGAAGTTCGAATCTTCCCGGGGTCACCAGACAAAGGCAGGCCCGGATTTGTTGCCACGGTACGCATCTTCGTCATTCGGTTAGCTCTTAGCTGCGCCCTTTGTTATACTTTGTCCAGTTTTTGCGTGAGTTGGTGCACGACTCGTCTCTGCCGGCCTGGCAGGTCCCAACTTCTCCAGAAGTCCAAATTTCAGGAAGTTGACTTGAGGCTTACTCATTGAACTCACCGGCGAGCGGCCCCGCTCACGAGTCTCAGCAATCGCCGGGTTACGACACAGAACTGGCAGCTACCATTGTCATCTGCACGCGCAGCCGCCCTGCCGAGCTACGGGCCTGTCTTGAGGCGATAGCGAGGCTGTCTCCCGCACCGGCCGCGGTGCTGGTGGTGGATAACAGCAGCGGAGATGCGCAGACCGAACGCCTGGCGCGGGAGGCGGGCGCCGACTACGTGGTGGAGACGCTGCCGGGCCTGAGCCGCGCGCGGAACCGCGGATTGCGCGAAAGCCGGACGGCGATTGTGGCCTACGTCGATGACGACGCATTGCCCCGGAAGGATTGGCTTGGAGCGATTCTGGGGCCCTTTGCCGACGAGCAGGTTGCCGCAGTCACGGGCAACACAATTTCCTCACCAGACGGCGAGGCGGCGAGCCTGGGACGTCCGACGCGCTCACTCAGCTCTGTGAATCCACTGTGGTTTGAGATCGCGAACTTCGGTGGGCTGGGATTCGGGACGAATATGGCGCTGCGCAAGAGGTTCTGCGCGAGCGAGTCTTTGTTCGACGAGCGTCTGGGACGCGGCGCACTCATCTGGATAGCGGAAGAGAGCCACGCCTTTACCCAGTTGCTGGCACGCGGTCTGGTTGCTGTCCATGTGCCGGCTGCCATTGTGCTGCATCCCGACAAGCCGCGCGATGTGGAGAAGGAGGCGACGGCCTCCTTTGCCTACTGGCTTTTGCTGTTTCGCGAGTTTCCCGAGCACCGTCGCGATCTCGTCCGCTTTCTGTTGCGGCGGCTGCGGCGCAAACCGCTCAGCTGGCCGCGCGACCCGCTTGGGCCGGGCGAGATCATCAACAGCGGTTTTGCCCTGAAGGTGAAGGCCGCGTTTGCGGGGTTTGCGCTGTTCCTCAAGGCCGGGCAATCCAGGCGCCGCTAGCGGCCTGTGCGAACGCGACAGGGTTGATGTGCGGGTAGTTGGCCTGTTTGCGGCAGCCGATTCCTCAGGGGCTAAATGTCGTGTGTCAAGAGGTTGTTTACATCGAGCCAGGCGATTGGGTGACGGAGGGTTATGGAAAAGGTGGAAAGCTGAAGTGCGCTTTCCACCTTTCCCACAACCCCGGCTGCGGCTACGAGCTTGAATATGTTGAGGTTTCGAATGTCCC
>DASQSP010000096.1:0-8022 GCA_035642355.1 Occallatibacter sp. | reverse complement strand
AGCCCCGGCTGCGGTTACGAGCTTGAATGTGTTGAGGTTTCGGATGTCCCGAGGGCTAAAGCCCTGTCCTCGGTGTGGCGCCAATCGGCACGGCTGAAGCCGTGCCCTTTCAAAACAACGGCTCGAAGAGTAAACAACCTGCTGAAACTTCACATTTACGGCTGCGGAAAAACTCAGCCTAAGATTTGTTTTGAACAGTCCCCCACCGGCGTTTCCGGCCTCGATGAATAGAACTGCTTTGGGGGAGTCCTTTGTTTTCAGCATCGCAATTCTTGTTGCTTTTTAGGGCCGGTCGAACTCGATGAACGTGCAGCGCCTGAGGCAAGTGGATAATCATATTCTGCAATATGCAAGGAGTTGCCGTTGCGTCCCGCCGTCGAATCCGTCGAATCCGCGCAGCAGGCCGATGGGGCGATTCCGCTGTGCGTCGATCTGGACGGCACGCTGATCAAGTCCGACAGCCTCTATGACGGCTTCTGCCAGTTCGCGCGCACCCATCCACTGGAGCTGGGCCGCGTGCCGCTGTGGGTGCTGGGCGGCAAGGCGCGGCTGAAGCGGGAGATTGCCGCGCGCGCGCCGCTCGATGTGGCGCGGCTGCCCTATAACACTCCCCTGCTTAGCTTTTTGCAAACAGCACGGCGCAAGGGCCGCGGGCTTTATCTGGCCACCGGCGCGGACAGTGCCCTGGCCGAACGCGTGGCCGAGCACCTGGGCATCTTTGCCGGAGTGCTGGCCTCGGACGGCGTCACCAACCTGACCCACGGCAGCAAGTTGCGCAGCCTGCAAGAGCGCTTCGGCACATTCGACTACATTGGCAACGCGCGCGCCGACCTGCCGCTGCTGGCGGCGGCGCGCACGGCGATGGTGGCCAACCCCACGCTGGGCTTGCGTGCAGGCTTGCGCAGGCGCGCGATTCCCGTGGCTCAGGTATTTCGCGACCAGAGGCCGATGGGGCGCACGCTGGTCAAGGCGATTCGCATCCACCAGTGGGCCAAAAATCTGCTTCTGTTTCTGCCGCTGCTGCTTTCGCATCACATCAACGCGCGAGGACTGATTGCGGCGCTGGCGGCGTTCTCCTGCTTCAGCTTCATCGACTCGGGCAACTACCTGGTCAACGGCATGCTCGACATCGAGAGCGACCGGCATTATCCCGGCAAGCGGCTGAGGCCCTTTGCGGCGGGCGATCTGGCGGTCACGTCGGGCTTCGCGCTGGCCGCGGCGCTGGTGCTGGCTGCGGTCGCGCTGCTGCCGCTGCTGCCCGCGGCTTTTGCGCTGTGGATGGGCGTTTACGTCGCGGCCACGCTGAGTTATTCGCTCTATCTCAAGCAAGTGGCGATCGTGGACGTTCTTCTTCTCGCCGGCCTTTACATGCTGCAGCTGCTGGCGGGCGGCGCGGCCACGGGCACGCCGGTCTCGCACTGGCTGGCGGGCTTCTCGATACTTTTATTTCTATCGCTGGCGATGGTGAAGCGCTACGGCGAGCGCGAAAACCTGCGCGCGCGCACGCAACAGTTGTATGAAGAGCGCCCGCCAATTGTACGAAAAGATAGAGCTTCGAGCCGCTCGAAGCGGCCCGGTCCCTGAGACGCGCGCCACATCCCTCTGCATCTTTCACTCCCCGTTGAGCGTCTTATTTAAGGCGGGCTACCTCCCCGCTAAGGCCCGCCTTCGTCTACCATGGAACTTCATCGATACCCCGGCGCGGACCGGCCGTGGCGGCCATAACCGTTCTTGAGCGAGTACCCGTCCTATGATGTGGATCGTCAGGCTTGCGCTCCGCCGGCCTTACACATTTGTCGTCTTTGCGCTGCTGATTCTTATCCTCGGCGCCTACAGCATCGAAACGATGCCGACGGATATTTTTCCGAATATCGATATTCCGGTCGTCACCGTGGTGTGGCAGTTCACCGGCCTCTCCGCCGACCAGATGGCCAACCGCATCGTGTTCAACAGCGAACGCGGCATGACCACCACGGTCAACGACATCGAGCACATCGAGTCGCAGTCGTTCAACGGCATCGCGGTCATCAAGGTCTACTTCCAGCCGCATATCGACATCGGCAACGCGGTGGCGCAGGTCACCTCCATCAGCCAGGCGCTGTTGCGCCAGTTGCCCACCGGGATCAATCCTCCGTTCATCATTCAGTACAACGCTTCGAGCGTGCCGGTGCTGCAGCTTGGGCTTTCCGGCGAGGGGCTGAACGAGCAGCAGTTGAACGATCTGGCCACCAACACCATCCGCACTCAACTTGCGACGATCGAAGGCGCGCAGACGCCTTACCCCTATGGCGGCAAGCAGCGGCAGATTCAGGTCGATATCGACATGCACGCGCTGCAGGCCCAGGGGCTTTCGCCGGCCGACGTGGTGAGGGCCGTGAGCGCGCAGAACCTGATCGTGCCCTCCGGCACCATGAAGATCGACCGCTGGGAATATGCGGTTGAAACCAACTCCGCGCCCAGCGTGGTGGACGAGCTGAACGACCTGCCGGTGAAGACCGTCAACGGCGCCACCATCTACGTGCGCGACGTGGCCCATGTGCGCGATGGCAGCCCGCCGCAGACCAACATCGTCCGCGTGGACGGCAAGCGCGCCATCCTGATGAGCATCCTCAAGGTGGGCTCGTCCTCGACGCTGGACATCATCGCCGGCGTGCGCGCCAAGCTGGACAGCATCCAGGGCCAGCTTCCCCCGCCGCTCAAGATCGCGCGGCTGGCCGATCAGTCGATCTTCGTGCGCGGCGCCATCAGCGGAGTGGTGCGTGAGGCCATCATCGCCGCGTGTTTGACGGGCGTGATGATCCTGATCTTTCTGGGCAGCATGCGCTCGACGATCATCATCGCGGTCTCCATTCCGCTGTCGATTCTGTGCTCGGTGATCGCGCTCTCGTGGCTGGGCGAGACCATCAACATCATGACCCTGGGCGGCCTCGCTCTCGCGGTCGGCATCCTGGTGGACGACGCCACGGTCGAGATCGAAAACATCAATCGTAATCTGGAATCGGGCAAGGAGATCGAGCAGGCGATTCTGGACGGCGCGGCGCAGATTGCAACACCGGCGCTGGTCTCCACGCTCGCCATCTGCATCGTGTTCGTGCCCATGTTCCTGCTGAGCGGGGTGTCGCGCTACCTGTTTGTGCCGTTGGCCGAGGCGGTGGTCTTCGCCATGCTGGCCAGCTATCTGCTCTCGCGCACCGTGGTGCCCACCATGGCGCGCTACCTGCTGCGCGAGCACGACGATGCGCAGATACACCGGCGGCAGGCCAGCCGCAATCCCTTCGTGCGCTTTCAGGTGGGCTTCGAGCGGCGCTTCGAGAAGATGCGCATGTTCTACCTGAGCCTGCTGGCCCTGTGCGTGGATCATGCGCGGATATTTCTGGTGGGGTTTCTGGCCTTCGCGCTGGCTTCGATTGGCTTGCTGGCGCCGTGGCTGGGCCAGGATTTTTTCCCCGCCGTGGACTCCGGCCAGTTCAAGATTCATGTGCGCGCGCGGACCGGCACGCGTATTGAAGAGACCGCCGCGCTCTGCGACCACATCGACGCGACCATCCGCCAGGAGATTCCGTCGAAGGAAGTCGTCAACATCGTGGACAACATCGGGCTGCCTTACTCGGGGCTGAATCTTTCCTATTCGACCTCGGCGCCGATCGGCCCCGCCGACGCCGACATCCAGGTGCAGTTGACGGAGAATCACCACCCTACCGAAAAATATGTACAGGATCTGCGCAGCACGCTGGCGCTTGAGTATCCCGGAGTCACGTTCTACGTGCTGCCGGTGGACATCGTGACGCAGATTTTGAACTTCGGGCTTTCCGCGCCCATCGATATTCAGTTGGTGGGCCGCGATCTCTACGGCGACCGCGCGCTGGCGGAGAAGATGCTGGACGACGTGCGCCATGTGCCGGGCGCGGCCGACGCGCGCATTCAGCAGCCCTTTGACGCGCCGAACCTGACGGTGAATGTGGATCGCACCCGCGCCGCGGCGGTGGGGCTGACGCAGGACAATGTAGCCCAGAGCGTGCTGGTGGCCTTGAGCGGCAGCTTCCAGACCACGCCCAGCTTCTATCTCGACCCGCGCAACGGCGTGAGCTACAACGTGGTGGTGCAGGCGCCGCAGGCGCGGCTGGATTCGATGTCGGACCTGCGCGGCCTGCCCGTGACCAGCAACGCCGGCCAGCAGTATGCCGCCGCCGCGGGCTCGGTGGGCACAGCCTCCAGCGCGGCGCCGGGCAGCAGGCCGGCCACGCAGACGGCCGCCGCGGGTTCCGCGCCCACCGGCGCGCCCGGCGTGCCGCAGACCACGCAGGTGCTCGACAACCTCTCTACCATCGTGCCGGGCTCGGAACTGGGCACGGTGAGCCACTACGATGTGCAGCCGGTGCTCGACATCTACACCAACGTGGACGGCACCGACCTGGGCAGCGTCACACGCGCCATGGAAGGGATCATCGGGAAGTACCAGAAGAGCGCGCCGCGCGGCACCCACATTCTGCTGCGCGGGCAGAGCGAGACCATGTACAAGTCGTACATCGGCCTGCTCGCCGGCCTGGCGTTCTCGATTCTGCTGGTCTACCTGCTCATCGTGGTCAACTTTCAATCATGGCTAGACCCGTTCCTGATCATCGCCGCGCTGCCGGCGGCGCTGGCGGGCATTGTGTGGTTTCTTTTCCTGACCGGAACGCGGCTGAGCGTGCCGGCCTTGACCGGCGCCATCATGTGCATGGGCGTGGCCACGGCCAACTCGATTCTGGTGGTGAGCTTTGCCCGCGAGCAGCTTGAGGTGCTGGTGGGCGATGCCCGCCAGGCCGCGCTGAATGCGGGCTTTGTGCGCCTGCGCCCGGTGGTGATGACGGCCCTGGCGATGATGATCGGCATGGTGCCCATGGCCCTGGGCCTGGGCGATGGCGGCGAGCAGAATGCGCCGCTGGGCCGCGCCGTCATCGGCGGCCTGATGCTGGCCACGCTCGCCACGCTGTTTTTTGTGCCGGCCTCGTTCTCCGTGGTGCATGGCTGGCTCGAGCGCCGCAAGAAGTCCCACGCCCCGGTGCGCACCACTGTGGCCGATGAATTCGATCCTTTAATGGAATAGCGGGAGTAGCGCATGCCGAACCCAACCAATCCGCAGCCCCAGCCAACCGAGCACCACGAGTCCGCGCCGCAACATGCGCCCATTGCCCCGCGCACCGCGCTCATCGGCGTGGCCTTTCTCCTGATCGCCGCGGTGGTGCTGGCCATCGCCGGCATTGTGCCGCGCCGCGCCGCGGAGGCCGCGCTCGAAAAGCGGACGGAGGCCGAGGCCGCGCCTACGGTGATGGCCCAACTGCCCCAACCGGGCACGCCGGTGGATGTGCTGACGCTGCCCGGCAACGTGACCGCGTACACCGACTCGCCGATCTACGCGCGGACCTCGGGCTACCTGACGAAGTGGTACTTCGACATTGGCGCACATGTCAGGAAGGGCGCGCTGCTGGCGGAGATTGCCACGCCCGAGCTCGACCAGCAACTGGCGCAGGCGCAGGCGGACCTGGCCACCGCGCAGGCCAACGCCAACAACGCCAAGATTCAGGCAGACCGCTACACCGGACTGGTCGCGTCCAATGCCGTTTCCCGCCAGGATACCGACACCTTTGTGAATCAGGCGGCATCCACGTCGGCGGCCGTGCACTCGGCACAGGCCAATGTGCAGCGGCTCGTGGAGCTGCAGGGGTTCGAGAAAGTCTATGCGCCGTTTGACGGCGTGGTGACGGCGCGCAATGTGGACATGGGCCAGCTCATCACCGAAGGCGGCGCCAGCGAGCTGTTCCACATGCAGGCGCTCCAGACCTTGCGCGTGTATGCGAATCTGCCGCAGGTCTTTGCGCCGGCGGCGAAGCTGGGCGCGAAGATCGATCTGGTTTTTCCCCAGACGCCGGGGAAAACCTATCAGGGCACGCTGGTGCGCACCGCGCAGGCCATCGATCCGGTAAGCCGCACCCTGCTGGTGGAGATCGACGTGGCCAACCGGGACGGCCAACTGCTGCCGGGCTCGCTGGCGCAGGCGCACTTCCGCGCCCCGGCCACGGCGCAGAGCTTTGTGGTTCCGGTGTCGGCGCTGATCTTTCGCAGCCAGGGCCTGCAGGTGGCCACGGTGGTGGACGGCAACAAGGCGCATTTGATTCCTGTGGTGATCGGCGAAGACGACGGCGCGACCGCGCAGATTGTGAGCGGGCTGAGCGCCTCGGACAAAGTGATCCAGGACCCGCCCGACTCGATCATCGAGGGCGAGCAGGTGCGGCCGGCGCAGCCGCGCCGCGCGGCCGGTATGGCCGCGGGAGGCCGCTGACGATGGCGAGGCCGCGCTCAAATCGAAGAGCCGCCAGCGCAGCGGGCAAGGCTCTGGCGCTGGCCGCGGCTCTGGCCTTCGTGGCCGGCTGCAAGCCCGTGGGCCCCAACTACGCGCGGCCGCAGACCACCGCGCCGGCGGCCTACAAGGAACTGGGCGCGGCCAATGTTGTGCCGCCGCCGAACCCGGCAGGAGGAAGCTGGAAGCCGGCCACGCCCTCCGACGGCATGCTGCGCGGCAAGTGGTGGGAGATCTACAACGACCCCGAGCTGAACCGGCTCGAAGAACTTGTCACGCCCCAGAACCAGACCCTGCGCGCCGCCACCGAGACCTATCTAGCCGCGCGCGACCAGGTGCAGATTGCCCGCGCCGGTCTCTCTCCCACCATCTCCGCCGGGCCCGGCCTCGCGCATCAGCAGTTCTCCCGCCACCGGCCGCTCACGTCGCTCAGCAACTCCACCCACACCAGCTACAACGACCTGACGCTGGAGGGACAGGCCAGTTGGGAGCCGGACTTCTGGGGGCGCATCCGCCGCACCGTGGAGGCGGCGCGCGAGAACGCGCAGGCCTCCGCCGCCGACATGGCCGTCATCGACCTCAGCCTCCACGCCGAGCTGGCGCAAGACTACTTCGAGCTGCGCACCCTGGCTACCGTAAGTCGCCTGCTGGAGAACACCATCAAGAGCGATCAGGGCCAGTTGGAGCTGAACCAGCGGCTGGTCAAGGGCGGCGTGGTGACCGAGGTGGTGGTGGCGCAAGCGCAGACCGAGCTTGAAACCGTCCGCGCCCAGCTCATCGATGTGGAGCAGGACCGCGCCCAGTTCGAGCACGCCATTGCCACGCTTACCAATCAGGAGGCCGGGCAGCTCACCGTCGCGGTCACTCCGCTTGACGGGCCGCTGCCGCAGATTCCCATCGGCCTGCCCTCGCAACTGGTTGAGCGCCGCCCGGACATTGCCGCCGCGGAGCGCAGCGTCGCCGCCGCCAACGCGCAAATCGGCATCGCCGTCAGCGCCTACTATCCCAACATCACCATCGGCGGCACCGGCGGCTTGGAGAGCACCCACATCGGAAACTTCATTCAGGGCCCGAGCTCGCTGTGGAGCCTGGGCGGGCAGGCATCGGAGCTGCTGCTCGACGGCGGCCTGCGCCACGCCACCACCGACCAGGCGCGGCACAACTTCGAGGCACGGTCAGACACCTACAAGGCCACGGTGCTGGCGGCCTTCAACGAGGTCGAAGACCGGCTGAGCGACCTGCGCGTACTGGAGCAGGAGGCGGCAGTCGAAGACCGCGCGGTGGACGCGGCGCAGCACTCGCTCGATCTCTCCAATCAACGCTACAAGGGCGGAGCTACGAGTTATCTTGAGGTGCTGGTCGCCGAATCGACGCTGCTCCAGAACCAGACCACGCAGGCCGGACTCGAGTCGCGGCGCTTCGCTGCGAGCGTGCTGCTCATCCGCGCCCTCGGCGGCGGCTGGGATGAGACGCAGTTGCCGAAGTAGCAGGAGAACTGGGCCGCCCGGCAAGAACCCCGCGGCGCTGCAGCGAATTTCAACAAGTTCCTAGGGCGTATCCACATATAGTTTGAGGTGTAGCCAAGCGCAAGCGAGAGCGGTGAAGGCGCGGAAAGCCTGGATGGTCTTGCAGTAGCGTGTGGCGAACCGGCGGAAGTGTTTGAGTTTGTTGAAGCAGCGTTCGAT
>DASQSP010000095.1:0-2349 GCA_035642355.1 Occallatibacter sp. | reverse complement strand
ATTGTCTTCGTCGATCTTGATCTCTTCTAGGATGACGCCGCGCTCGCGCTCGATGTCGTTGGAGGCGAAGGTCGGGTTGAGGACCAGGTCGGCGAGAATGTCGAGGGCGATGGGCACGTGCTCGCCGAGGGACTTGACGTTGAAACAGATGGTCTCTTTGCCGGTGAAGGCGTCGAGGTTGCCGCCGATTGAATCCATCTCGCGGGCGATGTGCTGCGCGGAGCGGGAGCGCGTGCCTTTGAAGACCATGTGCTCGACGAAGTGGGAGATGCCGTTGGTTTCAGCCGGCTCGCAGCGGGAGCCGGATTTGACCCAGATGCCCATGGCGACGGAGCGCAGGTGGTCCATGCGCTCAGTGAGGACAATGAGGCCGTTGGGCAGGACGGTGCGGCGGAGATTGCGTTCTGAGTTCATCAATTCGATTCTTGTTCCATTGTAGGTCGAGGGGGTGGGTGGATGGACGGCTCCCCGCCTGTGCATTGGATGATTGTCGAGTCAGGAAAGTATCCGGCGGCAGAAGCCGATCCAAACCAGTTGCCTGCCCGGTTCCTGCCTGAGGGACAGAGAAATGATGCAAAGGCCTGACAATACGGGAGAAGCGCATGCCGAGCGGCGCGGCAAAGAAAAATGCTCTATTCTGAGCCCAGCCGTGCGCCCGGAATCCGATCAACTCGTCCGATTAGACACCCGTGACCTCCGAATGGGAAGTGGGAGGACGTTATTTGGCCTGGAGGCAGCGGCGCTGGCTACCCTGATGACCGAATTGGGCGAGCCCGCGTGGCGTGGAGGGCAACTGGCGGATGCGCTTTATCGCCAGCGGGTTACAGGGCTGGAGGGGATTACGACGCTGCCCAGGTTGCTTCGCGAAAGGCTGGCGGCGGAAGGCTGGCAAGTGGGCCGGCCGGGGATTGCGCAGGCGTTCGTCTCGCAGGATGGGACGGAGCGCTACCTGGTGGGAGGCGTGGCCGGGCCGGAGACCGTGGAGACGGTCTGGATGCCGGAGGGCGACGGTGGCGAGGCCGGGGATGGGTCGGATGCGGAGGGTTCGGCCTCAGGGGCTAAAGCCCCGGCGCATTTGGGGCGCGCTGCGGCACGACTGAAGTCGTGCCCTGACACGGGTGCCGGAGCTGGAGACGAGATACATGCGCGAGATTGGGATAGGGCGACGATTTGCGTGTCGAGCCAGGTGGGCTGCGCGGTCAATTGCCAATTCTGCCTGACGGCGAAGCTGGGCTTGCAGCGCAACCTGTCGGCGGGCGAGATTGCCGGGCAGGTGGCGGCGGTGCTGGACCGGCACGGCGTGCAAGTGGGCAAGGACCGCGTGAACCTGGTGTTCATGGGCATGGGCGAGCCTTTTTTGAACTACGAGCCCTGGATGGCTGCGGTGCGGCTGCTGGTGAAGGAAGTGGGGTTGAGCCCGCAGCGCATGACGGTGTCGACTTCGGGGATTGTGCCGGGGATTGAGCGGTTCGCCGAAGAGCCGGCAGAGATGCGGCCCAAGCTGGCCATAAGTTTGAATGCGCCGAATGACGAAGTGCGCAGCGAGATTATGCCGATCAATCGCAAGTGGCCCATTGAGGCGGTGATGGACGCGGTGCGCAAGGTGCGGCTGCGCACGAAAGAGCGGATCACATTTGAATATGTGCTGCTGGGCGGCGTGACCGACCGGCCGGAGCACGCGGCCGAGGTGGCGCAGCTGGTGCGGCGCGCGGGGCTGCCGGCGAAGGTGAACCTGATTGCGTGGAACCCGGGGCCGGGCGTGCCATACGCAATGCCGGAGGCGGCGGCTGTCGAGAATTTTCGGCGGGTGCTGGGAGCCGTGGACGTACCGGTGTATCTGCGGCGGCCGCGGGGCCGGGACATTTATGCGGCATGCGGGCAGTTGAAGCGGACAGTTGAGGGATAGTGCCCGTTCGCGCTACTAATGCGCGAGCCGAGGCGGCGCAGGCGGGATGCGTGGAGTTGTGGAAGAAGAGGCGCCAGAGTCGCCCGCGAAGAGAATGTACTCCCCTTCCCAGGCCTTTTCGCGCATCACCACCTGCCAGCCGGGGGCTCGCTCAAGCATGTAGGCGATGGGCTGGTTGTCCTTCACCAGGGCGTGGTCCACACGGTACTTCTTCATCAGATCGAGGGCGTCGTTGGCGGCCATCACGCGGCCGTATTCGTCCATCACGCCAACCTGGTCGAAGCTGTCGAAGCGCGAATCGATAAAGCTGGACTTGTGCTCGAATGCCATCATGCCGCCGACGTAGTCCCAGTCGAAGGTGCGCCAGCCGGGCTGAATGGCGGCGATGCTCTTCATGGGGAACATCATGTCGATGCGGCCTTCGAGCGCGGACTCTTTGGGAA
>DASQSP010000094.1:0-14786 GCA_035642355.1 Occallatibacter sp. | reverse complement strand
AGGCCAAGAAGACCGTCTCGCTGCAGATCGACATCGACGAAGGCAAGCCCTTCTACGTGTCGCGCATCGAGGTCGAGGGCAACACCATCACCCGCGACAAGGTCATCCGGCGCGAGTTGCTGCTCGAAGAGGGCCAGGTCTACAACTCCAATCTGTGGGAGTTCAGCCTGCTGCGGCTGAACCAGTTGGAGTACTTTGAGCCGCTGAAGGTGGAAGAGGACTCCGAGGCCCACCAGAACCCCGAGGCGGGCACCGTGGACCTGCTGCTGAAGGTGAAGGAGAAGGGCAAGAACTCCGTCGGCCTCAACGGCGGCGTCAGCGGACTTTCCGGCGCCTTCCTTGGCGTCAACTACTCGACCAACAACTTCCTCGGCCTGGGCGAGACGTTGAGCCTGCAGGGCAACCTGGGCAACGTGAGCCGCCAGTTCCTGTTCGGCTTCACGGAGCCTTACGTGCGCAATCGGCCCATCAACGTTGGCTTCCAAGTCTTCAACAACAAGCAGGACTTCAATTCCGCCAGGAACGTTACCGGCCCCGCTGGCCAGGCCGCGAACCTGACCGCGGCCCAGCAATCTCTGACGCAGAACTACAACCAGGCGTCGACCGGGGTGAACTTTTCCGTCAGCTACCCGCTCAAGCGGCACGCCTTCCAGCGCGTGGGCTTTACCTACTCGCTGACCAAGTCGACCATCTCGGCCTTCAGCACCGCGTCGCAGACCTTCTTCCAGACCATCAGCTTCCGGTCCGGCATCCAGGGCTCGAATGCACTGGCGGGCATCATAGGCAGCACGGCGTCATTCAGCTACACCTACAACACGATCAATAACCCGGTGCGCCCGCGCAGCGGCAAGGAGTACTCGGCACTCTTCCAGATATCCGGCCTCTACGGCAACGTTCGCTATTTCTCGCCTTCCGTGGCCTACAAGAGCTTCCACTCGATCCACTTCCTCAAGTTCGCTGCCAACGGGCGCAATGTGCTTGGCCTGCGTGCGCAGCTCAGCTATGTGCAGGGCTTCGGCGGCGCCGTGGCTCCGCCCCAGAACCGCTTCTACACCGGCGGCGAGGGTGACCTGCGCGGCTTCGATGTTCGCGGCGCCACGCCCTTTGGCTACGTGCCTAACCGGGTGAATATAACGCTGACCAACCCGGACGGAACTGGCGTTCCCCGCGACCCAACCCAGCCGCAAATCAACCAGTTCATCCAGGTGCCCATCCCCGTCTACGGCATTGCCTCCATCGGCGGCGACACCAGCTTTACCGCCAACGCCGAATACCGCATCCCGATCGCCGGGCCGGTCAGCTTCTCGCTCTTCGATGACTTCGGCCTCGATCTGACGCTGAACAAAGGCCAGTTGAAGCAGAGCCCCGAGGGCTTTGCCTCGCTCACCGCGCCGCTTTACGGATGCCCGGTCTACAACAACGGCTCCTGCCAGGGCGGGATCCCCGGCACAGAGGTCGGATTCCAGCGGAACATCAAGGTCATCTCCGGCACCGACTTTGTTCCTCGCATGTCGCTGGGCGGCGAGATAGGCGGAATTCTGCCCATCATCAACGCGCCCGTGCGGCTCTACTATGCCTACAACCCTCTTCGCCTCTTCGAGCGGCCTTTTTGCAACGACGTGAGAGTGGGCGGCAATGTGCAGAGTTGCAACGCCCAGCTCATTACCCGCGACTTGTTCCCGCAGGGGGGCGCCGGCGACTATACCTACGCGCAGGCCATCCAGGCCTACGGAGCCCAGAACCTCTTCCGCGAACCGCGCAAGACTTTGCGCCTCACGGTTTCAACTACCTTCTGATTCTTTGCACTGCGCCGCGTCCGGGCGTTCGGGCACGGCGCTTGACCTTAAAGGAGTCCACCGCGATGATTCGACACACCGCCGTTGCCGCCGCCCTGGTTGCCGGCTTTTCCCTCAGCGCCGCCGCGCAGGCTCCCGCCGCGCCCGCGGCCGAGCCTGTTCATGTTGCCGTCGTCTCTTTCCAGACTGCCGTGACCCAGACCAACGAGTTCCAGCGCAACTTCGCCGACCTGCAGAAGAAATACGATCCCAAGCGCCAGGCGCTGCAGACGCTGAGCAGCCAGGTCGACGAGCTGAAGAAGCAGTTGCAGACCCAGGCCGGCTCGCTGAGCGATAACGAGCGCCAGAGCCGCGCCAAAACCCTTGACGAAAAGGAACGGGAGTTACAGCGCAACCAGCAGGACGACCAGAGCGACTTTCAGCAGGATTTGCAGCAGACCTTCAGCGGCGTGGCCACCAAGGTTGGCGAGCTGGTGGTGAGCTATGCCAAGCAGCACGGCTACACCCTCGTGCTGGACGGCGGCAACCCGGATACGCAGCTCGTGCTCTACGTTGGCCCCGGTGTCGACATCACCAAGACCATCATCGAGGCCTACAACGTAAAGTCCGGCGTGCCCGCTCCCGTTCCGGCCAGCCCCGCAGCTCCCCGGCCCGCTGCGCCGCGCCACGCCGCGCCCCAGCACTAAAGCAGGAGCGCCGTTGGATACACGCAGGGGGAGCTTCGCGCTCTCCCTGTTTCTCCTTTACCGCCCCGCGTACGCTCCGCGGGCGATTTCCGGAGCCCCGGCCCGCTCCGCACAGCCCCGTCCATCCAGCCCGATTTTGCCGTATAATTTCCTCTAGTTCCTGCTGGCGTCTCCATCCGCGTCTTTGCCGCCCTGCCCGGCCCCGGGCTCGGTTCCCCAAGAAGCAGCGAGAGGTTTCACAGGAGGCACAGGTTTGCCCGCGCGCCGCGGCGCGCGCAGATATCCAGGACTACCGAAGGAGTTTTGCATCCGCATGAAGCGTTCGCTCGCACTCGCCCTTACCCTGGCTTCAGGCTTTGCCCTGAACGCCGCAGCACAAGTCCCCGCCGCTCCCGCAACCGCTCCCGCTACGGCTGCGCCGGCGGCGCCCGCAGGCCCGGCCAAGATCGCGGTCGTCGCCTTCCAGGTGGCCGTGGCCCAGACCAACGAAGGCCAGCGCAACTTTGCCGACATACAGAAGAAATTCGACCCCAAGCGCCAGCAACTGAAGACGCAGAGCGATGCGATTGACGCCCTGACCAAGCAGTTGCAGACCGGGGGCGACAAGCTCACGGAGGCCGAGCGCGCCAGCAAGGCCACGGCCATCGACCAGAAGAAGAAGCAGTTGCAGCGCGATGCCGAAGACGCGCAGAACGACATGCAGACTGAGTTGCAGGATCTCTACAACACCCTGGCCTCGAAGGTTTACGATGTACTCGCTTCCTACTCGCAGCAGCATGGCTACACGCTGGTGCTGGACGTGGCGCAGCAGCAGACGCCCGTGCTCTACGCCAACGAATCGACCAACATCACCAAGGCCGTGATCGATGCCTACAACGCCAAGTCGGGCGTGCCGGCCCCTCCCGCGCAACCGCCGTCGGCGCCCGCTCCTGCCCCCGGTGCAGCCAAGTAAACCTGCCCTGAAAACCAGCAAAGGCCCCGCTTGCGGGGCCTTTGCTTTTCCCGCGCACAGCGTCATGGCAAATACAGGAGAAATCCACACCTCGATCTGTGGAAAAAACTGTGGATCGCTGCTCCGACTATTGCACTGAAAAGTGGTTTTCTCCTCTTGCCAAGGGACGTTGCAATCTGATAGACAGACTAACTCTTTATTTTTCTTGGAGTCGCATGGCATGCGCCGCGCGATGAAGACGCGCCTGCGCAAAGGCTGCGGACAGCCGGCCGCAGCAAGCTTTCCACAATTAGTGGTTACAAAAAGTTAAATATTTTGCGGGCGGAGCAACGCTTTGGTGCTACTTTTGCTGCTCTTCGCCTATGCGCAGAACGGCCAGGAAGGCCTCCTGAGGGATGTCGACCTTGCCGATCCGTTTCATGCGCTTCTTGCCTTCTTTTTGCTTCTCCAGCAACTTGCGCTTGCGTGAGATGTCGCCGCCATAACACTTGGCGAGTACGTTTTTGCGCAAGGCGCTCACCGTCTCGCGGGCCACGATTTTGGCCCCGATGGCGGCCTGAATGGCAACCTCAAACTGCTGACGGGGGATGAGTTCGCGCATCTTGGACACCAGCGCCTTGCCGCGTTCATAGGCAAAGTCGCGATGCACGATGATGGAAAGCGCATCGACCGGCTCGCCCGAGACGAGGATGTCCATCTTCACCATGGGCGAGACCCACTCGCCGGCAAGCTGGTAGTCGAGCGAAGCATATCCGCGCGAGATGGACTTGAGCCGGTCGTAGAAGTCGAGCACGATCTCGTTCAGAGGCAGCTCGTAGGTGAGCAGCACACGTGTTGACGTCACGTATTCAAAGTTCATTTGCCGGCCGCGCTTCTCTTCAACCAGCTTGAGAATGCCGCCGACGTACTCTTCGTTGGTCAAGATCTTCGCCGTGATCACAGGCTCGCGAATGTCTTCGATATTGGTGGGCTCTGGCCAGCGCGAGGGATTGTCGACATCGACCACGGAGCCGTCGGTGAGCGTGATGTGGTAGCGCACGCCGGGCGCGGTGGTGATGAGGTCCAGTTCGTACTCGCGCTCCAGCCGCTCCTGAATGATCTCCATATGGAGCAGTCCGAGAAAGCCGCAGCGGAAGCCGAAGCCCAGCGCCGCCGAGCTCTCCGGCTCAAAGAAGAATGAGGAATCGTTGAGGCGCAGCTTTTCGAGCGCATCGCGCAACAGCGTGTGCTCGTGCGAGTCCACGGTGTAGAGGCCAGAGAAGACCATCGGCTTGATGTCTTCAAAGCCGGGTAACTGCGCCATCGCCGGGCGCGCATCCTCGGTCACGGTGTCGCCGATGCGCGTGTCGGAGACGGTCTTGATGGTCGCGGCAAAGAAACCAACTTCGCCGGCGCGCAACTCGCCGATCTCGACGGGCTTGGGCATCAGCACGCCCATCGAGTCCACGTCGAAGACCTTGCCATTTGACATGAAGCGAATGCGCTGGTTTTTGCGCATGGTGCCCTGCATCACGCGCACCAGCACAATCACGCCGCGATACGCATCGAACCACGAGTCGAAAATGAGCGCCTGCAGCGGCGCATCCGGGTCGCCGGTGGGCGGCGGCAGGCGATGCACAATCGCTTCGAGCACATCTTCCACGCCCAGGCCGGTCTTGGCGCTCACCGCAATCGCATCGGTCGCGTCCAGGCCTACAGCCTGTTCAATCGCCTCCTGCGTGCGTGTAATGTCGGCGGAGGGAAGATCGATTTTGTTGATGACGGGAATGATTTCGAGGCCGTGATTGATCGCCAGATACGCATTCGCAAGCGTTTGCGCCTCCACGCCCTGGCTGGCATCCACCACCAGCAGCGCGCCCTCGCAGGAAGCCAGCGAGCGCGAGACTTCGTAGCTGAAGTCCACATGGCCCGGCGTGTCGATCAGATTCAACTGATAAGTGTTGCCGTCCTTCGCCTTGTACATCATGCGCACCGCATGCGCCTTGATGGTGATGCCGCGCTCGCGCTCGAGATCCATGGCGTCAAGAATCTGCGCCTGCATCTCGCGGCCGGTCACCGAGCCCGTGATCTCGAGAAGACGGTCGCTCAGCGTCGACTTGCCGTGGTCGATGTGGGCAATGATGGCGAAATTTCGAAGGAAACGTGCGTCCATGCGGGGTAAACAGAAGAGGACATTCGGGCCGATCGGCGCGCGATGCCTCCATGGCATAGCTTATCATCGGCAAAGGGTCTTCCTTCGCACGGCGAGCAGGGTTTGCGGCTGTGGGGTTGCGGGTTTTCTTTCATTGTCTATGAGGTCTATTTCGTATCGCACCATACGAACTGCCGCATGCGGCGCGCTGGCGCTAGTGCTGGTGCTGGCCGGCTGCACGCCCACCCAGCACGCCAGTGCTTCCAAGAGCGCTCCGGCCCAGGCAACGGCGCCCGCGCTGCCCGCGCAATCCGCCGCCTCCGCGCAGATCGCCGCACAGATCACCGCGCCGGCGCCCGTCAATTCAGCGCAGCGGCAGCGCGTGCGGGCGCTGATTGCGCAGGTGGAGACGGCCTACGCCAACGGGCAGACCGACTACAAGAAAGGCGATCTGCCCGCGGCCAAAGCGGAGTTCGATCGCGCCGTGGACCTGATGCTGACCAGCGGCATCGACATCAAAAGCGATACGCCGCTGCAGGATGAATTCGATCGCATTGTGGATGGGGTGAATGCGCTGGAGATGGAAGCGCTGAAGCAGGGCAATGGTTTTGTGCCGCAGGAAGAGCCGGCCCCCGCCGATGTGGCCAATGATGTGACCTTCGCCGTCGATCCCAACCTCGTGGCCAAGGCGCAGAGCGAGCTGGCAACCACCAAGTCCGATCTTCCTCTGGTGGTGAACGACTATGTTGCGGGCTACATCAATTTTTTTGCCAACACGCAGAGGGGCCACAACACGCTGCTCCACTCGTTCCAGCGTTCGGGCCGCTACAAGCAGATGATTCAGCGCGTGATGGCCGAGGAAGGCGTCCCGCAGGATTTGATCTATCTGGCCGTGGCGGAGTCCGGCTTCAACCCGCGCGCCATGAATCCGCACTCCCATGCCGGCGGCATGTGGCAGTTCCTGCCTCATGACCCATTCTATGGACTGACCAGCAATGCCTATGTGGACGAGCGCTTCGACCCGGAAAAATCCACTCGCGCCTACGCCCGCTATATGAAGTTCATCTACAACCAGTTGGGCGACTGGTACCTGGCCATGGCCGCCTTCAACTGGGGCACGGGCAACATTCAGCACGCGGTACAGAAGACCGGCTATGCGGATTTCTGGGAGCTGTACAAGCGCAACAACCTTCCCGCGCAAACCAAGGACTATGTGCCGGAGATCCTTGCCGCCATCATCATCGCCAACAATCCCACGCAGTACGGCTTCGACGAGATTACGCTCGATCCGCCGTTGATGACCGACACTGTGACCATCAACTATGCGGTGAACCTGCGCCTCGTCTCCGACATTGTGGATGCGCCGGTGGACGAGCTCGAAGCGCTGAACCCGAGTTTGCTGCGCATGGTCACGCCCCCGGAGGCTCCTTTCGACCTGCGCCTCCCCGCCGGCGCGGCGCTGGTCTATCAGCGGCGCATCGCGCAGATTCCGGAGAGCAAGCGCGATGCGTGGCGCTACCACGCGGTACGGCCGGAGGACACGCTGGCCTCGGTGGCGCGCATCTATCATGTGGAGCCGTCGGAACTGGCCGAGGCCAATCATCTGCATGGCGCCGGCAGCCTGGACGGCGTTGAAGCGCTGGTGATCCCGGCCGCTCCCATTGCCGAGCGCTCCTCGCGCAACCTGTATTACACGACCCGCCGCGGCGACACGCTGGTTTCGATCGCCGATCGCTATGGCGTATCGCTCGCGGAGCTGCGCCGCTGGAACAATGTGAGCGGCATCAGGGTCGCGGCAGGCAGCCGCCTGCACGTCACAGAGCCCGTTCATGCGCGCGCATCGAGCCATCCTGCGCACCGCGCGGTCAAGTCCGGCAAAGCCCCAAGAACGGCCGCCGGTAAAGCCGCGCAGAACAAGAAACCGCGCAAGAGGCGCAAGCGGAATTCCAACTGAGCCCGCGGCGTGCCGAAAATTTATTGCGCGCCGCGACACGTGCCTTGTTGTTTTGATAGCTTTTCCGGCAAAGCTGTTGCTACAATAGCTCCGCATGCAATGCAACTTCATGTTGCGTTGCAAAGAAGCAACTCACCGAAAAGGCAGCGGCGAGCCGCTGGAGGATCAGGATGGAAGAAGTGTTCAGGATGCACGCGATGAGTGACGGCGAACCGGATGCGGAGCCACTCGGGCTCGACTCCGATCACGACGGCGAGTTTGACGAAGACGACGAACTGGAAACCTCCACCATTCTCACCTCTTCGGACGACGACGAGGTAGATGTGGAAGAAGCAATCATCGTAGTTTCCGCAGTGCCCATGCCGGCTCCGGTCAGGAAGGCCCCGGCAAAGAAAGCCGCGAAGAAGGCTGCCAAGAAAGCTCCTGCCAAGAAAGCGGTAGCGAAGAAGGCTCCTGCGAAAAAGGCCGCCAAGAAGGCCGTGAAAAAAGCGGCGAAGAAGGCAGCGAAAAAGATTGTGGCCAAAAAGGCCGCAAAGAAATCCGCCAGCAAGAGCAGCGGCGCAAAAGGCGGAAAGGTCGCAGCCAAGAAGGCAGCGGCCGGTAAGCGCGCCAAAAAATCCATCAAAAGAGGTACTAAGTTGGCCGTTAAGAAAGCAGCAAAGAAGGCCGCCAAGAAGGCAGTAGCGAAGAAGGCTCCTGCAAAGAAGGCGGCGAAGAAGGCAGTGGCAAAGAAGAAGAAGGCTCCTGCGAAGAAGAAGTAAACCCAGGCAACCGAAGTACAAGGCAAGCAAAAGAGCCCGGCATTGCGCCGGGCTTTTTTGCGTCTGGACTCAGATGACTTTGATTCCCGCGGTGAGCTGCCTGCGCGTCGCAGGCAGTGTCAGCGGGCAACCGCCACAATGGCAATGCCCGCCTGAGTCGCGCGCTTGAGCAACGCGTCGCGGTCGAAGAGCAGGGTGCGACCGGCCTCGACGGATAGGCATGTTGCGCCGGCGGCGATCATCGTCTCAATGGTGCGCATGCCGATGACGGGCACGTCGAAGCGCATATCCTGGTTGGGCTTTGCGACTTTGACCACGGTGAGGCGGCGGGAAAGTGTGGAAGCCTCATCGTCGAGTGACTTAAGCAGATGCCCGGCGCGCTCGATGGCGGCATCGGTGCCTTCCATGGCCTCAACGGCCACGCAGGCCTGCGCCGCGACAACCACCGTTTGCCCGATGTCGAAGCCCGCAACGGCTCGCGCCACACTCATGCCATAGTCGATGTTCTTGCGCTCGTCTTCGTCGGGCGCGCGCCCTCCCTCGATTTGTTGGGTCAGCACGCCTTCCTGTGCCAGCAGCGGCTCGAGAAATGCGGTTGAGCTCATCAGCTCGATGCCTTCATCGGCCAGCACCTTGGCCACAGCGCCCAGCAGCATGTCGGTGTTGCGAGTGCGCAGATTGAGCAGCAGCTTGGCGAGGCGCCAATCCGGCCGGATGGCGCTGAAGATTTGTTTGTGCTTCACCTGCCCGGCCATCACGGCCGCTTTCACGCCTTCCTTGTGGAAGACCTCGATGAGCCGCGACAGCTCGCCCAGCGAAAGCCAGTGAACGGTGATCTTCTCGTCCGCAGCCGCGCGCTGATCGATTTCGGGGTCGGTCTCTTCGCGAATGGCGGCAACGGTGACGGCGAAGCCCTGCGCGCGCGCCGCGTCCAACAGCAAGAATGGAAAGCGGCCGTTGCCGGCGATGAGGCCGAGCTTCATCGCTCCGCGACCTCGCATTTCGCGGGATCACGGCGGACTTGCCGACGTACTGAATCGCTGAAACGAGTGCGCACGGAAAGCCCCTACTTGATGACCCCGCGGTCGCTGCCTTCAATGAACTTCGCGAGCAGCGCCACGTCTTCGCCGGCCAGATCCTTGATTTTTTCAACCGCTTGCGAAGTGTTGAGTTTTGAAACCAGCAGCAGCCGGAAGGCTTTTTGCAGCGCCGCGATCCGCTCCGGAGAAAATCCCCGCCGCTGCAAGCCCATGCTGTTGACCCCGAACGCCTTGTTCTCTCGCCGCGCGGAGGTCTTGGAAAACGGCAGCACATCCTGGGTCACGATGGTTCCGCCGCCGACAAAGGCATGCTGGCCCACGATGCAGTGCTGGTGAACGGGCGAGAATGCGCCCAGCGTCACATAATCCTCAATGGTGACGTGGCCGGCGAGCGTGGCCGCGTTGGCCAGGATGCAGTGGTTGCCCACGATGCTGTCGTGGCCGATGTGTACATAGGCCATGAGCAGATTGCCCGAGCCAATGCGCGTGATGCCACCGCCGCCGGCCGTGCCGCGGCTGACGGTCACGCTCTCGCGGATGGTGTTGTCGTCGCCGATCTCGGTCTCTGTCGGCTCGCCTTTGTACTTCAGATCCTGCGGCGCAATGCCGACGGCGCAGAAAGGGTGGAAGGTGTTGCGCGCGCCAATGTTCGTATCGCCGTCGAGCACCACATGCGAAATGAGAACGCACTCTTCGCCGAGCACCACATTCGGCCCGATCGTCGAGAACGGCCCGATCGTGCAGGAGGCAGGAATCACGGCTCCCTCCGCGACGATGGCGCTGGGATGAATGCCACTCACTCAGCTGCCCCGGTGGGCTTGCTCTGGGCCGCGCTCTGGGCCCCGCGAGGAACCACCATGCAGGTAAGCGTGGCCTCGCAGGCCAGCTTGTCGCCTATCCAGGCTTTGGCCGCCATGCGGCCGGCGCGGCTGCGGAAGCTGAGCACCGTGACCTCGATGCGCAGTTGATCGCCGGGGACGATCTGACTGCGGAACTTGGCGTCGTCGATACCGGTGAAAACGACGAGCTTCTTTTCCCTATCGGGTATTTCGCTGAGCATGAGCACGGCGCCGGCCTGGGCCATGGCCTCGATCACCAGCACGCCGGGCATGATGGGCACGCCGGGAAAATGGCCCTGAAACTGTGGCTCGTTCATGCTCACGTTCTTGATCGCGACGACGCGGGTGGCGCGCTCGAACTCCACGATGCGGTCGATCAGCAGAAACGGATAGCGATGGGGGAGGAATTCCAGAATGTCCTGGATGTCGAACGTCATTCTCGGGCTCCAGAGTGCGTGCAGCCGCGCTGCATCGCGCTCGTCTGCGATTATATCGAAGCCCGTATGGCGATCGCCCCGCGCGCTACTTCTTCTTGATGCGCTGCGCGGTCGCGTCCACGTCCCAGAAATCGGCGGGCAGGTCGCGGTTGTACTCCGCCTTGTCGATGTAGAACTGGCGGGTCATGTCGCCGTTCTTGAGGCGCGTGATGCTGAGAGGCGTGGGAAAGCCATCCAGCAGGTGATAGTCGGCGTACTCCTCGGTGTCGGTGTTCTTGTCCTTGTAGACCGGGTCGCGCCACTGGAAGCTGCGGCTCAACGGCAGATGGGTTTCGGAATCCATCTGGATAGTGACGGCTTCATTCTGCGCCGAGATGAGCGTAACCTGGTCCGTCATGTGGCGCTCGGCAATGCGCTTGCCCTCGTAGATCAGGATGGTCCTCGGATCCTTCATCCACACCTTGACGGCGGTCTCAATGGAGTGGTCGCGCAGGCGGATGTGCTCGTCGAGCAAGTCTTTGGGCGTGGCCTTCTTGCCGCGATAGGTCACCTCCCAGCCGGCGTCGCCGATATAGAACTCGACCACATCGCGGTGCTTGGTGACCTCGGTGCGGTCGCGGTCCGGCCATGAGTGGTACTGCCACAGCTCGGTGGTGCCCAGGTCCGGCTGATTATGGAAGAATGCCGCCACATGGCCCTGCAGCAGTTGGTTCTTCATGTTGAGCCAGGCATCGCCGCCCAGTGCCTTCACCATTGCATCCAGAGCCGCGCGCGCCTGCTTGGCGTTCTGCGCGGCATCATCGCCGGCTGCCTGCGCGCACGCGCCAAGGGACGCAAACGATAACACGCCAAGCGTCACAGCAAGAATCGTCTTCATCCGCATGGTTATCATCCCACCAGCACCGCGCCGCCGTTCACGTTCAGCACCTCGCCGCTGATAAAGCCGGCGAAGGGCGTACACAAGAACAGAATAGGCCCGGCAATCTCCTGCACCGTGGCGGCACGGCCCACGGGAATCGCGGCCCTGATCCTTGGTCCGGTTGCCGGATCGCCCAGCGCCGCGGCCGACATCTCCGTCGACACCCAGCCCGGCGCCACGCAGTTTACCCGAATGCCGCGCGGGGCCAGCTCACTGGACAGGCTCTTGGTGAGACTGATGAGCGCGCCTTTGGTCACGGCGTAGTCGGCGTGGTTGGCCTCGCCGCGCTGGCCGGCCGTGGAGCTGATCAAGACGATGTGGCCGCGCGCTCCGTCGGCGCCGGTCGCGAGCGGCGACTGCAGCTCCATCTGCGTGACCGCGGCCTGCACCAGCCCGAAGACCGAGTCGAGATTCACGCCCATGGTGTTCCTCCACTGCGCGTCCGTCATCCGCTCGATGGGTACATCCTCGGAGGGCCAGATGCCATGGTTGGCCACCAGTGCATCAAGCCGGCCGAAGGCCTGGATGGCTGCCGCGACCAGCGCGCGTCCGTCCGCCGGCGAGTTCAGATCCTGTTCAACAGCCACGCAGCGGGAGGGTCCGCCGCACTCCGCCATTAGGGCATGGGCCTGCTCACGCGCCTGGCGATAGCTGAAAGCCACGCGGGCTCCGGCGGCGGCAAACAGCCGCACCGTCTCCGCGCCAATGCCGCGCGAGCCGCCCGTGATGAGAACTGCTTTGCCGTCGAGAGAAAAGGAGAAATCAGCCATTAAGCCCACGCTACCGCATTGTTTGACGGTATGTCGAGCGCGGCAGACGAGCCGCCCACTTCCGCTATCGGCGGCGCGGCTCCGGCGGAGACGTTACGGAACCGGAATTTACTTCTTCGCGGCGCGCTGCTTCAACAGCTTCTTGCGTTCCCGGATGGCCTTCGTGCGTTCCTTCTCCGGCAGCGCCAGCATGGTCCTGGTGCGTTTAGGCAGCTTCTCGAAGATCAGCGCATGCGCCCGCCGCAGCTCGTCCTCGATCTGGCGCGGCCGCAACACATCCCAGCGCTCAACCGTGACCCAGAATGCCTTGGCGAGATAGGGCGACGCACAGATTCCCTCGATCTCCAGCAGCTCGTGGAAGCGCTCCGCGCCGCAGTGGAACCAGAACACACCGGTTCCGCTGCCGTCAAGGTCAGTCATGGCAAACATCTTGCCGCCGATGTCGCGGTCACCTGCCCAGTAGACGAGGTGATGGCCCCAGCTCACCGTCTCGGCCACATGCGGAAGCGCCATGCAGATTGCTCGAATGCGCTCGTTGTCCATGTCTTCACCTCAAACCGCGGAGGCCCGCTGCAGCGTCAGCACCGTGATGTCGTCTTCCTGGCCAAAGGCGACGGCCGCCTCGGTTGCGTGCGCGGCGTTGGCGTGCGCGGCGAAGAGCGTGTAGATGCGCTCGAAGCCATAGAGCTCGCCATTCGAAGCACGCGCTTCCAGCAATCCGTCGGTGTAGAGGGCGAGATGATCGCCGGGGTTCAACGGCACGCTCACATCCGCATAGTCGACTGTAGAAACCAGCCCGAGGGGGAGCGCACCCGCGAGCGCGATCTCACGCTCGTTGAGCAGGGGCGCGGGGTGCCCGGCGCTGGCGACGACGCAGGTGCCATCGCGGCTCAGCTTGAGCGCAACGCAAGTGGCAAAGCCGCCCTGCAGACGCCCAAAGAGATGGCGATTGAGATGAGCCAGAATCTCCGCCGGACTCGATGTCGTCTCGGCAATGGACCTCACCGCGCCCACAATAAGCGAGACGGCCATGGCCGCGCGCAGACCCTTGCCGCTCACGTCGCCGAGAATCACCAGCGTCGAGTCGTCGTCGAGCGCAACAATCTGGAAGAAGTCGCCGCCGACCTGGAGCGCGGGCTTGTACGAACTGGAAAGCGTGAAGCCGGGAATGGTGGGCAGAGTCTCCGGCACCAGAACCTGTTGAATCTCGCGGGCGTTCTCGAACTCGAGTTCCAGCGCGGCGCGGCGGCGGCGATCCATGGCCGCGTAGCTGGCAACAGCGTAGACGATGGAGAGGAAGAGCAAAGTGCGGAGACAGGGCTGCGCCGAGATCGCGATGCCGAGAATCATGAGATGCGAACTGGTCATGTTTGCTGCCAGTGTCCAGTGGGTAAACCGCACGCCTTGCGCGGCAATGTTCGAGACCGCGTAGAAGGTTCCACTGATCAGGGCAAAGCCCGCCACCAGCCAGCGCGCGGAGTCCAGATGCTGGCGGCGCACGATCGCATAGAGGACCAGCAGGATGGGAATGGCTTCCCCGGGAAGGATAAAGAACGTGAGCACGGCGTCTGTGATCTGGAAGTGCGCCACTCCCAACGCGGGGTAAAAGAAGCCGAGCGCACCATCGAGCGCGCCGGCGATAGTGCTGCCTACCGCAACGATCCGCACCCAGCGAACCAGACGAGGGTGGTCGTGGAGTTGCAGCAGCCAGATGAGCAGAAACCACTGCGAGATTTCCCGCAATTGAATGGTGAACTGGACGATAAAGGTGAGCCAGATGTTGGAGACTTCCAGCCGCATGCCGGTCAGCAGCAACTCCAGCACCGGCATGAAGGTGAACGCCATCATCCAGAAGAGCAGCCATTGGCGGCGGTCGCGCAGCCACGCGACAAAGCTGAGCAGCGATGCGATGGCGTAGAGACTGGTGAGCGCGAAGCGAAATTGCGAAGCTCGAAGCCACTTGTAGTCCGTCTGGGTCTTGGCCGCGGCGATAGCTTCCGGACTGCCCAGAATCGGCGGCGCTTCAAAACCGCCCGCGGTGCCATCGTCGTTGGAAGCGAGCGGCACCTTGAAGACCCGCACCGCCAGCACGCCGCTGCGCACCGGCCCCAGGCCCCAGGTTTGCGGCGGCACCGCTGCGTAGTAGTCGAGATGCGGCGGAAACGAGCCGAAGCGCCCCATCGGCTGGCCGTTCCAATAGAGCTCGTAGACATCGTCGATGGCGGGAATCATCATCGCGAGGCTCGCCGGAGAGCCGGGCGCCATCGTGATGTCGATGTGGCGGCGATACCAGGCATAGCCGCTGTAGTTGGCGTGGCCCTGTGTGCCCCACGGCCCATCGGCGAGGATCTGCGCCCATCCATTGTGGCCGGTGGCATCGTCCGCGGCCGGTTGGGCCCATGCGGGGTCGTCGCCCAGGTGGAACTGCCAGGCTCCATCGAGCGGCGCCGCGCCCTTGCCCAGACCATCGATGCGGAGGACCGGCGCGGCGGCAGACGGGG
>DASQSP010000093.1:0-20911 GCA_035642355.1 Occallatibacter sp. | reverse complement strand
CTTCTCAATCTCTTCCTCTCCATGCTGGCCGCCATTCAGGCGCCGGTCATCATGATGAGCCAGAACCGCCAGGACACCAAGGATCGTCTCCGCAGCGAGCTCGACTTCGATGTCAACCGCCGCGCCGAGTCCGAGATTCAGGCCCTCTCCCGCCGCCTCAGCCAGCTCACGGAAAAAGTCGAAGACGTCACCGACCTCCTGCGTGCTCCACAACCGGATGCCCCGGCCCTCAAGCCCGGCGCGCATCGGACCGGCGCATAAAACCCGCGGCCGCAAGCGCCCATCGAATTTGGCTGAGAATTTACGAAAGCGTAAGGCAAGCAGTCCGCTCGCTTTGGTATTCGGATAGCGCCGGTCTTTTGGACCTTCGGGCAAATCCGCGAATCCCCCGATTGAGGCTGCGCCGTGCAGCCGCTCTCACAAAGCCTTTCTTGACTCAAATCCCGAAGAGATCTGTCCGGCCTGGAGGAAGTTGATGCAAAAGCACATCGCAAACGCGCTTTCTGTTCTGCTGGTAGCTGGTCAATTGGTGACTCCGGCAATCGGCAATGCGGAGTCTGATAACGCACATACCGCCACTCCCATCAAACATGTCGTCGTGATCTTCGGGGAGAACATCTCCTTCGACCACTATTGGGGCACCTACCCGAACGCGCTCAACCCCGCCGGAGAGCCCAGGTTCGTCGCGGCCCCGGGAACTCCCAGTGTCAACGGCTACACCGCCGGCCTGCTGAATCTGAATCCCAACTTCCTCAACGCCGCCAACAACACCGCCACCAGCAAGGGCGCATCCAATCCCTTCCGGCTCGACCGCTCGCAGGCCGCTACCGCCGATCAGGACCACAACTACGGGCCGGAGCAGCAAGCCTTCCACAACGGCCTGATGGACTCCTTCCCGGAGTTCACGGGAACGCCGGGTCCGCCGCCAACCGGCGACGCCACTACCGCGCTGGTGATGGGCTATTACGACGGCAACACCGTCACCGCGCTCTGGAACTATGCCCAGCACTTCGCCCTCAACGACAACTCCTACAACACCACCTTCGGACCTTCGACCCCCGGCGCGCTTAACCTGATCTCGGGCCAGACCAACGGCGTTTCCGATCAGATCGGTGCCAGCAGCAGGGTTGTCGGCGACGGCTCCGGCGGTTTCACCCTTATCTCCGATGCCGATCCGGTGGGCAATCTCTGCTCGACAAGCAGCTCTCAGGTTCACATGAGCGGCCAGAACATTGGCGATCTGCTCAACGCGGAAGGCATTTCCTGGGGCTGGTTTGAGGGCGGCTTCGACCTCACCAAAACCAACTCCAACGGCACCACCAGCTGCGCGCGCTCCACCACCTCCGCGGTCACCGGCGTCACCGAGACGGACTACATTCCCCACCACGAGCCGTTCCAGTACTACGACACGACCGAAAACCTGCAGCATGTCCGTCCCTCGTCGGTGCAGGCGATCGGACACACCGATGGCGCCGTCCACCATCAGTACGACACCAACGATTTCTTCAACGCCGTTAAGGCCGGAAATATGCCCGCGGTCAGCTTCCTCAAGGCTCCCGGCTTTGAAGATGCCCACGCCGGCTACTCCGATCCTCTCGATGAGCAGGCCTTCGTGGTCAGTGTCATCAACTTGCTGATGACCACGCCGGAGTGGTCCTCGACCGCCGTCTTTATCAACTACGACGACTCGGACGGCTGGTACGATCACCAGCTCGGCCAGATCGTGAACCAGTCCACCACTCCCAGCGACATGCTCACCGGCGAAGGCCAGTGCGGCAGCGGCACCGACAGCGCTCTGCCCGGTCCCAACGGCGCGCAGCACGCGCAGGGCCGCTGCGGCTATGGCCCGCGCCTCCCGCTCATGCTCATTTCTCCCTGGGCCAAGAGCAATTATGTTGACCACACCCTGACCGACCAGACTTCGATCATCCACTTCATCGAAGACAACTGGCTGCGCGGACAGCGGATCGGCGATGGCTCGTTTGACGCCATCTCCGGCTCGGTGGACAGCATGTTCGACTTCAACCACATCAACGAGCACGGCCGCTACCTGCTCGATGGCACAACGGGCGAGCCGACCGACCACTCCAAATCCCGGTAGTTCCAGCCAATCGTCCGGCTCTTCGCGGCAGATCGTGAAGAGCCGGATACATTTTCTATACTCCGTTCCGGTCTTCACGCTATAAGAAGGAATGCTGCCTATCTTCCGCCTATCTCGCCGCGCGTTTCTGCGCAATGCCGGCTTCGCTGCCGCCGGATTGCAACTCAATCGCCCTGTTTCCACGGAGAACGGGCAGCAGGCCAGCGGGAAGCAGGCCCTCGATCCCTCCACGCTGGCGCCTTTCGTCGATCCTCTGCCGCTGCCTGTGCTCGCTCAACCCTCCGGCCGGCGGCCCAATCCTGAAAATCCCCACGAGACCGTCCCGTTCTATCGCATCCCTCTGCGCGAGCACGCGGTCCAGCTCCACCGCGACCTGCCGCCGACCCGCATGTGGTGTTTCGGCGACAGCTTTCCCGGGCCGACTCTCGAAACTCAAAGCGGTCAGGCGATGATCGTCGACTGGGAGAACCAGTTACCCGCAAAACACTTTCTCCCCATCGACCATACCCTCGATTGTGCGGGACTCGACGTTCCCGAAGTCCGCGCCGTCGTCCACCTGCACGGCGGACGCACGCCGCCCGGCAGTGATGGCTACCCGCTCGAGTGGACCCTTCCCGGCAAGACCCAGACCTGCTTCTATCCCTCCGCGCAGCACGCCGCCCTGCTCTTCTACCACGACCACACCATGGGCATTAACCGCCTCAACACCTATGCCGGCCTGCAGGGACTCGTCATCATCCGCGATCCCCGCGAGGACGAGCTGCATCTGCCCTCCGGCAAGTACGAGATCCCGCTGATGATCAGCGACCGCCTACTCTCCCGCGACGGCCAGCTTGTCTATCCTGTCTCGCCCGACCCCGAGCATCCCTGGGTTCCGGAGGTCTACGGCGATGCGATCCTGGCCAATGGAAAGCTGCTGCCTTACCACGACGTTGAGCCGCGCAAATACCGCATTCGCCTGATGAACGGCTCCAACGGCCGCTTCTATCGCTTCGGCCTGTCCAACCACGCGCCGTTTCAAATCATCGCCAACGATCAGGCGCTGCTGCCCGCGCCGGTTCAAGCCAACCGGCTGCCGATGGCTCCGGCGGAGCGCGCCGATATCGTGATCGACTTTGCCCCTTTTGCCGGTTCCAAAATCCAGCTCATCAGCGATTCCCTTGTCATTCTCGAGTTCCGCGTGGCTAAACAGGGCGCGCCCGATACCAGTCAGGTCCCCGCCGTGCTTCACAAGGAGTCGAGCGAGCTGCGCGAGAGCGACGCCGTCCGCACCCGCCGCCTGACCCTCGACGAAGTGCTGGACAAGGTCCAGCAGTCCATGGGCATGATGCTCAACAACACCCCCTGGCGTGCTCCGGTAACCGAGAAGCCGGTGCTGAACACCACGGAAATCTGGGAGCTGGTCAACCTCACCGAGGACTCGCACCCCATCCATCTGCATCTGGTGCGATTCAAGATTCTCGATCGCCGTCCATTTGAAACCTTCGACTACATGAAGAATGGGACGCTGCGCTTCACCGGTCCGGTCCAGCCACCCGAGCCCCTCGAATCCGGCTGGAAAGACACCGCGCGCGCGGACGCCGGCACGGTCACGCGTATCATCGTGCCCTTTGTGGGCTATGCCGGACGCTACGTGTGGCACTGCCACATCCTCGAGCACGAAGACAATATGATGATGCGTCCCTACGAAGTGCTGCCGCCCGAAAAGCAGCCCGCCTGACCGCCGCGGCGCGCTAGGCACGAATCCGTCGTGAAAGGACCGGGTGCCCCCGGTCCCTCGCTTTTGCCTTCGGGGACCGGGGATTGTACAAAGCTGGGTACACTTAGCAGCCTGTGGTTGAAGTCTGGTTTTGAAAGGGCACGACTTCAGTCGTGCCGTATGCGCCACAAAATAATATGGGGCTTTAGCCCCTGTTATGATCGTCATCCATCCAAAAACGCGGTCAGGGGCTAAAGCCCAGCCATTCGGGGAGACCGGCGGCGGCACGGCTGAAGCCGTGCCCTGTTACAAAACCTCATCGATTGAACCTTTGAGCCGCTGCCTGATCAAGATGGATAATCATCTTGATCTATTGGTCCGCAGCGCCTTCTTCGGCCTCCTCTGCGGATTCCTCAATAGCCATATCGTTAAATTCTTCTGAATCAAAAACTTCTCCGCACTCAAGGCACTCGACAAACTCAGTGTCTTCGTGCCGGGAGACGATTCGCACTCGGGGGTGTTTGCACGCGGTAGGCATCGGGTCGGGTTCAATTAGGGGTTTTAGCTGCTCTTTCCGCCGATTGTAGCGGGCTTTGGTTGAAATACAAGCCCCAAAATTGCAACCCGTGCCACAGATTTTGCCTCCGTTCCGGCCTTGTATTGCCGGTTCAGGCGGTCGTATACTGAAACCGGACCTAAGCGGTCGCATATTCCATGCTCAAGCTGACCAAAAAAGCCGATTACGGGTTGATGGCGCTCAAGTTCCTCGCCGAGCGCCCGGAGACGCCCGCGTCCAGCGCCCCCGCGTCCAGTGCCAAGGACATCGCCGACGCTTATGGGATCCCCGCGCAACTGCTGGCCAAGGTGTTGCAGCAACTCACCAAGGCGGGCCTGCTCAAGTCGCATGCCGGCATGAACGGCGGCTACGCGCTGTCCCGCGATGGCCGCGGCATCTCGGCCTACGAGGTCATCCTCGCCATCGACGGGCCGTTCTTCATCACCAGTTGCACCAAAGGCGCGCATGGCTGCGACCTCACGCCGAGCTGCACCATCAAAGAACCGCTGGCGCGTGTGAACGACACCATCGCCGGGGTGCTCAAAAGCATCAGTATTCAAGACCTGGCTGAGCACGAGACCGAGCCGGGGCGTGAGCACTCCGCCCAGGCGCTGATCTCGATCTCGCTGTAACGTAATCTTCCCCGCCGCGCAGGTACGCGGCCGAGCAACATGAAGAAGGATGGAATCACGATGAGCACAGTTGTCAGCGAAATCGCAGTGCCGGCGGGCGTCACGCTCCCCATCTACATGGACAATCACGCCACCACTCCGCTCGATCCGCGGGTGCTGGAAGCGATGCTGCCCTACTTCACCGGCAAGTTCGGCAACGCCGCCAGCCGCAACCACAGCTTTGGCTGGGAGGCGGAGCAGGCCGTCGAAATTGCGCGCGAGCAGATCGCCAAGCTCATCGGCGCCACCGCCAAAGAGATCATCTTCACCTCCGGCGCCACCGAGAGCGACAACCTCGCCATCAAGGGCATCGCCGAGATGTACCGCGAGCGCGGCAACCACATCATCACCCAGGTCTCCGAGCACAAGGCCATCCTCGACACCTGCAAGCGCCTGGAGAAGTACGGCTACCGCGTCACCTATCTGCCGGTGAAGGCGGACGGCCTCATCGATCTCGAAGACCTGAAGCGCGCCATCGACGACAAGACCATTCTCGTCTCCATCATGGCCGCCAACAACGAAATCGGCGTGCTCCAGCCCATCCGCGAGATCGGCAAAATCTGCCACGAGAAGGGCGTCATCTTCCACACCGACGCCGTGCAGATCGTCGGCAAGGCGCCGTTTAACGTCATCGAAGACAACGTCGACGTGGCCTCGCTCTCCGGCCACAAGCTCTACGGCCCCAAGGGCGTGGGCGCGCTCTACGTGCGGCGTCGCAATCCCCGCGTGCAAATTGCCGCGCAGATTGATGGCGGCGGCCACGAGCGCGGCATGCGCTCCGGCACCCTTAACGTCCCCGGCATTGTGGGCATGGGCAAGGCCTGCGCCATCGCCAAGGAAGAGATGGACGCGGAAGGCGCCTATCTGCGCGGCCTGCGCGACCGCCTCAAGGCCCGGTTCGAGGCCGAGCTCGACTACATCCACATCAACGGCTCGTGGGAGCATCGCCTCCCCGGCAACCTCAACGTGAGCTTCGTCCATGTCGAGGGCGAGTCGCTGCTGATGGGCATCAACGACGTCGCGGTTTCGTCGGGCTCGGCCTGCACCTCGGCCACGCTCGAACCCAGCTACGTGCTCAAGGCCCTGGGCCTCGGCGACGATGTGGCGCATAGCAGCATTCGATTCGGCCTCGGCCGCTTCAACACCCAGGCGGAAGTCGACTACGTAGCCGCCAAGGTGATCGACATCGTGAAGAAACTGCGCGAGTTGTCGCCGCTCTACGAGATGGTGAAAGAAGGCATCGACCTGACCAAGATCGAGTGGCAAGCGCACTGAGGTAGCAACTATGGCTGGTCCGCGCATTGTAACCAAGTGGATGGAGACCCTCTATCTCACCCTGTTGGCCACGAGCTTCGTGCAAACGACATGGATGGTGAGAGACTCAATCACCGCCGCGCATTGGCTCCGGATTTGGGTGCCTCATGGACTGGCTCTCGGTATTGTGTTTGCAGTTCATGTGCTCTGGCGACAACATAAAGAGAACGGGCGGAGCGAAGAAGTAAAGGATTTGTAGTAACGGCTGAAAAGCATCGGCGGGCTCCCCCGCCGAATCTAACGAGAGGTACACGCGGCTCGCCCGCGGAGGAGACAGCACCATGGCATACAGCGACAAGGTAGTGGACCACTACAACAATCCCCGCAACGTGGGCACGCTCGACAAGGCATCAACCGAAGTGGGCACCGGCCTGGTCGGCGCGCCGGAGTGCGGCGACGTGATGCGCCTGCAGATTCGCGTCAACCCCGAGACCCAGGTCATCGAGGAAGCCAAGTTCAAGACCTTTGGCTGCGGCTCGGCCATCGCCAGCTCCTCGCTCGCCACTGAGTGGATCAAGGGCCGCACTGTCGAAGACGCGCTCGGCATCAAGAACACCGACATCGTGAAGGAGCTTTCGCTTCCGCCGGTCAAGATTCACTGCTCGGTGCTCGCCGAAGACGCCATCCGCGCCGCCATCGGCGACTGGAAGAAGAAGAACGGCGTCGCCGAAGCCGCCCCGGCAGCCGCCATCGCCGCGCACTAAGCAACCGGGGAACACTCGGCGCGCAGGTTCACGAATATGGGTGCCCCAGGTCTCGCCTTTGAGACCTGGGAAAGCACGAACCAAAGGGTATGGGGTTTAGTTGAAGGGTACGGGCTTCAGCCCGTACATGCAGTCGGCAAGGAACGAAAGGGGCTTTAGCCCCTGAGGGAAGCAGGAAAGAAGAACCGCAATGTCGAACATGGTCAGCATCGAGAGCAAGCCCGCAACCGGCGCAAGCGCCGCGCCCGTGCAGGCCGCTGCGCCTCAAGCGACACCGGGGCAGGGCTTGCAACTGACGCCCAAGGCCATCGCTCGCGTGCGCGCCGCCATGGCCAAGGAAGGCATTGCCCCCGAGCAGGGCGGCCTGCGCCTCGGCGTGATGGGCGGCGGCTGCTCCGGCCTCTCCTATTCGATCACCTTCGACACCCAGCCCCGCGAGCGCGACCGCATCTACAACTTCGACGGCGTGCGCGTCTTCGTCGATCCCAAATCCTTCCTCTATCTGCACGGCATGACGCTGGACTACGAAGAGACACTGATGCGGCAGGGCTTCAACTTCATCAATCCCAACTCCTCGCGCTCCTGCGGATGCGGCTCCTCGTTCTCTTCGTAACCCTTCGCCGCGCGTGCGCCAAATCAGGTTTGAGACATGATGAACGTCCTTGATTCCTCTGCGGTCCCCCCTGCGATTCCGGTTTCCTGCTGGGCGTGTTCGGTCTCGCACGCCGAGTCCGCGCTGTTCTGCCCGCACTGCGGCAAAATTCAGCCCCCCATCGGCGGCAATTTCTTCTCCGTCTTCGGCCTCGTCCCGCACCTCAACCTCGATCTCGGCATGCTGGAGCACGAGTTCCACAAGCTCAGCCGCAAGCTGCACCCCGACCGCTTTGGCCGCGCCACCGCCAGCGAGCGCGAGTGGAGCCTGGCCGGTACCGCGCTCTTGAACGACGCCTATCGCACCCTCAAATATCCCCTCCATCGCACCGAGTACCTGCTCAAGCTGCACGGCGCGGAGATTGGCGAAGAGCACGCCGGTAAAGGAAGAATGGATCCCTCCCGCGTGCCCGCCGACCTTCTCGAAGAGGTCTTCGAGCTCAACATGCAGCTTGAAGAGATGCGCATGGCGCGCAAAATGGGCGAGCACGACGCCGATCTTGAACAGAGCCTGGCCGATGCCAAGAAAAAGTTCGACAGCTTGCTGGACGACGTCGATCAGGATCTGCGCGCGCAGTGGACCGAATGGGACGACGGCGAACAAGCCGCCCGCGCCGCGGCGCAAACCACCATGGTCGCGCTGCTCGACCGGCGTCGCTATCTCAACAATCTGGTTCGTGACGTAACCGAGACCCTGGGAGCATAAACAAAAAGCATGGCGGACAAGACCGAAGGACGCGTAGTTGGCATCGACCTGGGAACCACCAATTCCCTGGTCGCATACATGCAGGGCGATGCGCCGGTGGTGATTCCCGGCGTGGACGGCTCGAACCTCGTGCCGTCCGTAGTTGCGCTGGACAGAGTTGCACTCGACCCGGTCGCGCTCGACCCGGCAGCGGCCGCAGGCGGACGCCCCACCGTCACCGTGGGCAACAGCGCGCGCCGCGCGCTGATTGAGACGCCGGAGCGCGTCGTCTACTCCGTCAAGCGCCTGATGGGCCGCAGCCTTGAAGAAGTGCAGAACGAGCTCCGCCTCTTTCCGTTCCGCCTCGCCGACGACGGCGCGGCCGGGCCGCTAGATCCCAATCCCGATCCCAATGAAGTCCCGCGCATTCAGCTCGGCGAAATGCGCTTCACGCCGCCGGAAATCTCGGCCTACATTCTGCGCCAGCTCAAGCGCAACGCCGAGCGCTTCTTCGGCGAGCCCGTCACCCAGGCCGTCATCACCGTGCCCGCATACTTCAACGACGCGCAGCGCCAGGCCACCAAGGACGCGGGCCGCATGGCCGGTCTCGACGTGCTGCGCCTGGTCAACGAGCCGACTGCGGCCGCGTTGGCGTATGGATTGGACCGCGCCAAAGAGGGCACCATCGCCGTCTACGACCTCGGAGGCGGCACCTTCGACATCTCCATTCTGAAACTGCGCGATGGTATCTTTGAAGTGCAGTCCACCAACGGCGACACGCACCTCGGCGGCGACGACATCGACAACCTTCTCATCGCCATCGCCCTCGACGAGATTCACGCCGAGCACGGCGTCGATCTGCGCGGCCATCCCGGCGCCGTGCAGGCCGTGCGCAAAGCCGCCATCGAGGCCAAGATCCGCCTCTCCACCGAGCCTGCCGCGCACTTTGACATCGAGCTGCCCAACGGCGACCGCTATCAGCGCGAGATTCCCCGCGAGGTCTTCGAGCAGTTGATCGAGCCCGTCCTCGCGCGCACCGCCGGGCCCTGCAAGCAGGCCCTCACCGACGCGGGCATAACGCCCGAGCAGATCGACGAAGTCGTGCTCGTCGGCGGATCGACGCGCATCCCCGCTGTCCGCGCGCTCGTCGACGATCTCTTCCATCTCGCGCCGCGCGGCAAGAAGCCGCACATCGAGCTCAACCCCGATGAAGTCGTCGCTCTCGGCGCAGCCGTGCAGGCCGACATCCTGGCCGGCGCATCGACGACGACTGAAGAATTGCTGTTGCTCGACGTCACGCCCCTCTCGCTGGGCATCGAGGCCCTCGGCGGCGTGGTCGCCAAGATCATTCAGCGCAACTCCACCATTCCCGCCTCGGCCACCGAGCACTTCACCACCGGCGTCGACGGCCAGACCAACGTCGCGATTCACGTCGTGCAGGGCGAGCGCGAGCTTGCCGCCGACTGCCGCTCGCTGGCGCGCTTCGACTTGAAAGGCATTCCGCCTATGACCGCCGGCATGCCGCGCATCGAAGTCAAATTCCTCATCGACGCCGACGGCATCCTGCAGGTCTCCGCGCGCGAGCAGCGCTCCGGCCAGGCCGCGCAGATCGAAGTCAAGCCCACCTATGGTCTGACGGATGAGCAGGTCGAGACCATGATCCTCGACTCCTTCGATCACGCCGAAGAGGACTTCGCCAAGCGCCTGTTGATTGAAGCGCGCAACGAGGCCGAGTCCATCCTCTCCAAAGTCGAGCAGGCGCACACCAGCCCCGCATGGGCCGCGCTCACGGGCGAGGAGCAGTCCGCCATCGACGCCGCGCACCAACGCCTCGCCGCCATAAAATCTGCCGACGACCTCTCCGCCATCCGCGAAGCCACGCTGGCCCTCGACAAGTCGACACAGCGGCTCGCAGAGTTGATGATGGATGCAGCCGTCACCATCGCCATTCGCGGCAAGACCATGGCCGCCGCCGGCGATCAGTTGAGCGACAACGTCACCGCGCCGCACCCCATGGCGCCCGCCGAATTCAAGTGAGCGCCGCGCGCCGAGGAAAAGAAAAGCTATGAGCGAAGTCAACACCAAAAACATTCCCGCCGACAAGCTGGTGCGCGTCACCTTCGAGCCCGAAGGCAAAGTCGTCGAGTTCGAGTTCGGCACCCTGCCCTACGACCACCACGGCAAGCCGATGTCGTTCCTCGACGTGGCCGAAAACTTCGGCATCTTCCTCGACCACGCCTGCGGCGGCTCCTGCGCCTGCACCACCTGCCACATCTGGACGAAGGAAGGCATGGCGGGCATCAGCGAGGCCGAGGACGACGAGATCGACCGGCTCGACATGGCCGCCGATCAGCAACTCAACTCGCGCCTCGGCTGCCAGGCTATCATCACCAAGCCCGGTAACTATGTCGTCGAGATTCCCAAGTGGAACCGCAACTACACCTCGGAAGGCAAGCCGCTCACGCTCGCCGAATCGAAGTAAAACAGTCCAGGTAAAGCAAGGAGCCCCGATGCCGCGCGAGATTCTATGGACCGACTCGGAAGAGATCGGCATTCAGTTGCAGGAGAAGTTCCCCGGCCTCGACCCGCTCAGCGTGCGCTTCACGGATCTGCACCGCCATGTGGTCGAACTCGAGGGCTTCGCCGACGATCCGGCCAAGTCCAACGAGTCGCGGCTCGAGGCCATTCAGATGGCCTGGCACGCGGAATACGAAGACGCAAAGTAGCCGCGTTACGCCGCGTGCTGCGAGAGCGACAGCACATTGCCGTCCGGGTCCTTGAACCACGCCACCCTGCTGCCGCCGGGAAACGTGCAGATGCCCTGCTGATCCTGTGTCAGGTTGGGATAGATTTCGAAGCGCACGCCCTTGGCCGCCAGCCGCGCCACATCCGCGGCAATGTCGAGTGACTCCCATCCCAGCACCGTGCTCGGCACCGGCGTAAAAGCATCGACTTTGGCAATGCGCAGCATCACGCCGCGCAGGTCGAAGACCAGCGCGAAGCCGTCGTCGCGCAGGTAAAGGAATCCCAGCACATCGCGAAAGAAAGCGATAGCGGCCTCCGGTTTTTGCGTCAGCAGAAACGTCACAACACGATCCATCAACCGCCTCCTACACCTAATGTAAAGGCACCCTCAAAGTGCGTGACTTCGCGCGGCCCGCCGGATATGAGATACACACTCATTACATCGAAGCGTACCGCATCAGGCGGCTGCGGCAACTGCCTCAGATAGCGGCGTGCGAGCCGCCGCAGCGTCGCCCGCTTATGCTCGTCAACGGCGGCCTCGGCGGGCGTCAGGTCGAGCGCGGTCCGCGTCTTCACTTCGATAAAGCACAGCACGCCGCCCTGCCACGCAATCAGGTCCACATCGCCGGGCGCATCGCCAGCGGCCCACCGCCGCGCGACAACTCTATAGCCCTTGCGCCGCAGCTCGAAAAACGCCGCGTCCTCGCCCGCCAGCCCCGTGGTCAGGTGCGCAGGCAACTCCGCCGCTCGGCCGCGCGCGCGCGCCAGCCCATCAAGCCCGGCGATCGTGCGCTCCAGCAGCGTAGCTTGCGTCATGACATCCATTGTGCTGCCCGCGCGGCGCAGCGCGCAACCGCCATTACGCGCCAGTCGCGGAGGCTGCGGTGAGTTCACCCACCTGCTCGCGCTCCACCAGTGTCAGCACGTCTTCAAGAATATCGAGCGCCACTGTCGCCTCGTGTTCGTTGATGATCAGCGGCGGGCAAAGCCGGATTGACGTCTCGCCGCAGCCCAGAATCATCAGGCCGCGCTCAAACGCCAGCGTCTCCACGCGGTTGCGCAGCGCCGCCGCCGGCTCGCGCGTGGCCTTGTCCTTCACCAGCTCGATGCCGATCATCAGGCCGCGGCCGCGCACGTCGCCCACCAGTGCGTGCGTCTGCTTCCAGCCGTTCAGGCGTTCGAGCATCTTGCCACCTACCTGCGCCGCGTTGGCAATCGCTTCGCGGGCCAGAATCTTCATCGTCGCCACCGCCGCGGCAATCGAAATCGGATTGCCGCCGAAGGTCGACGCATGCGATCCCGGCACCCAGTCCATCACCTCCGCCCGCGCCATGCAGATGCCCAGCGGCATGCCCGACGCGATGCCCTTGGCCATGCACACAATGTCCGGCTCTACTTCCGTGTGCTGAATGGCCCACCACTTGCCCGTGCGTCCCGCGCCGCTTTGCACCTCGTCGGCCACCAGCAGAATGCCGTGGCGATCGCATATCTTGCGCAGCTCGCGCATAAAGATGGTCGGCGCCACCACGTAGCCGCCTTCGCCCTGTATCGGCTCCACAAAAATCGCCGCAACCTCTTCCGGCGGCACAATGGTCTTGAAGAGCTTGTCCTCGATGTAGCGCGCACAGCCCAGCGCAAACGCTTCCTCTTCCTGCGGTCCGCCCGAGCAGCCGCGATAGGCATAGGGATAGCGCACATGCGTCACGCCCGGCAGCATCGGTCCAAAGCGCCGCTTCTGCTGCGGCTTCGATCCGGTCAGCGACAGCGCGCCCATGGTGCGTCCGTGAAAAGCGCCGAGAAACGCAATGACATGCTGCCGCCCGGTGTGATAACGCGCCAGCTTCAGCGCGCACTCCACGGCCTCGGCGCCCGAGTTGCCATAGAAAAACCTGTGCGGCCCCTTCATCGGCGCAACCGCGCTCAGCCGCTCGGCCAGCTCCGTCAAATGCTCGTCATAAAAATCCGTGCCCGAGATGTGAATCAGCTCCGCCGCCTGCTTCTGGATGGCCGCGACAACTTCAGGATGACAGTGGCCGGTCGAAGTCACCGCGATGCCCGCCGCGAAATCGAGAAATGTGTTGCCGTCCACATCTTCCACGCGCGCGCCCAGTCCGCGCTTGGCCACCAGCGGATAGGAGCGCGTGTAGCTCGGCGAGATCAGGCGCGCATCGGCAGCCACGGCCGCCTGCGCCTTCGGTCCGGGCAGCGAACACACCAGCTTGGGCCCGTATTGCGCGTGCAATTCTTGCCTTGTCATTTTCTCTTGCCCAGTCATCTTCTCTTGCCCGGCCATCTTCTCTTGATTAGTCATCTTCATTCTCCTCGGCGGTTGTGCGGGCTCTCTGCGCGGTGCAGGTCGAGAGCAGCCGCGGACCCTTGGGGAAAGGGGGTTCTCCGAACCCTGTTGGGGGTCCGGCAGTCAGGCGAGGATCTCCGGCGGAGAGTTGCTAGTCGCCGCCGAAGAGACTAGGTCGGGTGCGGGTCGGCAGCACGCGCAGATGGCGGCGCGGGCAGATGCCGCGCGCGCGCGCCCCTGACCAGCGCTTGGTGGCCGGCATCAGGGTCTGCGTGCTGTGCGATGAATTCTGCATGAAGCCCCGCTGGCTACGAGGATAGCACGGGTGTAATCCCGCCGCCTCACAGCCGGTCGTGCGTCAATTTGAAACCGTCGTGAAAGGGCACGACTTCAGTCGTGCCGTAAGCCTCGCAAAATGAAATGGGGCTTTAGCCCCTGAAGGATGGGTGGTCGCAAACTGACACGCCGCCTCACAGCCCAGGCTTCTTGTCGAAGGCCGTACCCGGCGCCAGCGCCATCGGAGCCGCGCCCTCGAGCGAAACCTCTCCGTTCTCAAACACCTTCAGCGCCGCATCGTCGGCGGCCATCATCATCCAGCAGGCCGCGCCTTTCTTGAGCAAACTGCAGGCAATCTCCACCGTGTAATGCATCTCCGCATGCCCCTTCGGTGTGCCCTTGCTGCGCTCGATCCACATGCCGTGCGTGCCCAGCTTATAAGAACCCGTCATCGGCTCGGTGAGATCGAAGCTCTGCTTCAGCCCCTCCGACACGCCCTGCGCAAAGCCCGGCAGGTCTTTGTCCGTCGCCGCCTGACCCAGGCAGCCGAAGGGTAGCTCCACAACCACGATCACGGAGACCGGGTCGCCGTGCCGCGCCGTCAGCGCCACATTCACGCAGGCCGCGCCCTTCTTGTCCGCATCGGTCGCGGCATTCTGCTCGGCCTTCTGCTTCACCTCGGGCAGCGTGGCCGCGGCATCCACCACTTCCCAGTCGGCGGGCACGCTATAGCTGAAGCCCAAAGCACTGGTGTGAGTCTCGCTGCTGCGAGGCTCGCCGGCGTGGGTCTCGGTGCCGAGGGGCTGGGTCGTCTGGGGAGACTGCGCAGCCAGCCCGGCACAGCCGGCCAGCAACAAAATCGCGATACGCGTAGCTCTCATTTCGCCGCCAGTCTAGCACGCCATTGCATGGGGCGGAGTCCCGTGGCCCCCAGTGCTGTTCGCCATATAGACGTGCGAGGTCGTTTGAGTGTCTTGAAAGGGCACGGCTTTAGCCGTGCCGTAAATCGCTGAAGAAAATCTCCCGGCTCTTGCTGTGACGTTTCAATACGTTGTTTATTCTTCCAGCCCTCTCAAATCCAGATTCCCACCACAGGCCGTAATTGCCCGATCTATAAGGAACCTCTGATCAAGTCGATGTTTTGAAAGGGCACGGCTTTAGCCGTGCCGTAAGTAGCGCAAATTTAACTGGGCTTTAGCCCCTGAGGGAATGCGCTGTGACTTAATCGGACCTTCCATAGGGCAGAGGAGCTAAGCACCAGAAACCGTGAACTCGGCGTGCGAGCGCAAGAGCATGCTTCCAAAGTACAGGAGTAGGACAGGGAGACCCAGCCGGAGGCGCCTATGACTAAAGGCACCTGCGGGGTGGCACGAAAGGGTTTCGGCCCGGGGAAAGACTCTATACGATTGTGCCTACAGCGTGGGCAAAGACCCGGCATCTCGGCGCACCGAGCCGAAACCGGCTCGGTTTGCCGCATTGGGCGCGAACGCACCCGCGGCGCGAAACGGCCGATAACTCGCAGCATAAAGTGGGGGAATAACCGAGACCATGAGTCCGCAGGCTGAGATGTCGCCGATCTTTCAGGACGCCGATTCCGCGGCTGCGGAGTCGACCGAGCGGTCCGTTGCGCTAATCGGGCCGAACGAGTCAAGCCGCCGCACGGTCGCGCGGGCCCTGGCCGGCTCCGATGCGGGTTTCGTGCGTGAGTTCGCCGCATACCCCGGCAGGCTGAGCGAAGTGCCGCGCATCGTCGCACAGAACTTCACCGTGATGATGATCGACGTAGACAGCGACGAGAGCTATGCGCTGGAACTGGTGGAGGCGCTGGCCAAGCAGAGCTCGGCCACGGTGATGGCCTACTCCGTGCGCAACGATCCGGAGTTGATGATGCGCTGCATGCGCGCCGGAGCCCGCGACTTTTTGCCCCTGCCCGCCGACGAACCGGCGGACGCGGCCCCGGCAAAGGAAGACAGGCCGGCGCAGAGGCCGCAGTTGACCATCGTGGAATCTCCCGCGCCGGCTGAAGAAACGATGGAGATCGAAGCACACGCTGCGCCGCGGACGCCGGAAATCGAGGAAACGCCAGAGCCTGCCGAAATACAGTACTCGTTCGAGACGCTTGTGGCCGCAAAGGCCGCGCCTGTTCCGGACAAGCCTGCTCCGGCCAGGCCTGCCCCGGTGGTTGCAGCGCCCGCGGCAGCAGCTTCCGTGTCTGAACCTGACGTGCCGGTCACCGCCGGTATCCGCTTTTCCGAGTTCCCGGACGAAGAAGAAGAGGCCCGGTCGAAGCGCGACAGCGGCAAGTGGAAGTGGTTCGCGGCGGTACCGGTGATTGCCGCGCTGGGACTGGCTGCGTTTTTCCTGCGCCCCACGCGGCCCGCGGATTCGGCGCCGGCGCCCACGGCCCTGAGTGAGCCGGCAACGGTGCAACCAGCGGTGCCGGAGAATACGTCTTCGGTTCCGGCAACTAAACCGGCGACCCCGATAGCCAAGCCGACGGCGGGCTCGCCGGGAGCCCACGCGAGCACGGCTGCGCAATCACCCGCTGCATCGGCACACGCAACGCAAGTACCGCCCGCTGTGGCCCCGGATGCGATGAATGCTCAGCTCGCCACTCCCGCGCGCTTCGGCAGCGACATCAAAAAACCCGCGGCCCCGGACGAGGCGCCGCCGGCCGGCTTTGCTCCGGGCGCGCTGCCGGGCGGCGGCAGCCTGCCCAGCAGCGTGTTTGCGCAGCACGGCGGCGTGGAGGTCAGGCCGGGCGTCACAGCCGTCTCAGCGGGCGTGGCTGCGGGCTCGCTGATTCAGCACAGCCCGCCGGTCTATCCGAAGATCGCGCAGAGTGCACACGTCACCGGGACGGTCGTGATTGCCGCCACCATCACCAAGGGGGGCACTCTGACCGGGTTGCGCGTCGTGAGTGGGCCGAAGATGCTGGTCCAGGCCGCGCTGGATGCCGTGAGAACCTGGCGCTACCGGCCATTCCTGCTCGACAATCAGCCGATCGAGGTGGAGACGACCGTCAATGTCGTCTTCAATATGGGGCAGCAGTAGCCCTGGCGGACAGCACGATCCGCCTCAATCTCTACAACCGATCGAATATCTCGCGGAACTCCCAGACTCCGGGTCTGGTGGCTCCGGATTTGCCCGCGATCCACTCGGCGGCGCGCACCGCGCCCAGCGCGAAGCCGCGGCGGGAGCGCGCGTCGTGGCGCAGTTCGAGCACGTCCTGTGCGCTGGTGGCGCGAACGATGTGCTCGCCGTTGGCGTCGCCCGCGCGGTGCGCGGCAATGGGCACCTCCGCATCGGGACGGACCAGCCGAATGATCTCCTTGAGCGTGAGCGCGGTGCCGGAAGGCGCGTCGAGCTTCGAGGTGTGGTGCGTCTCCTCGATGGCGAAGCTGTAGCCATCGAGCTGCGCGAGCGAAGCGGTGAGGCGAAAGAGGGTTTGCACGCCGATGGAGAAGTTGGAGCCGTAGAGCAGCGCGCCGCCGCGTTTGCCGGCCAGCGTCTTCATCTCATCGAGCTGCGCGTACCAGCCCGTGGTGCCCACCACGATCCGGCTGCCGAGCGCGAGCACGGCGCGCATGTTCTTGACCGCCGCCTCAGGCGTGGTGAAGTCGATGACCGCATCGACGCCGGCGAGATTGGGCGCGGTGAGCGCTGAGGCGTCCGCGTTTTCGCGGTAGTCGAGGACGCGAACCCCGTGGCCTCGCTCGCGCGCCACTTCCGCCACCAGCGAGCCGGTTTTTCCTTTGCCGAGAACGAGAAAGAGCATGGGACGTAGCTCCTGAGCTTCTAGCTGCTAGCTTCTAGCTAGAGCTTGTTTCATACAGACGCTTTGTGTCAGGGCACGACTTTAGTCGTGCCGAAAAGGCTCGCGGATTTCAGGGGTTTTAACCCCTGCGACGCTCGATTCCAGCTACTGCCTATTGATGAAACAAGCTCTGGTGCGTTTTCGATTCAAGTATCAACAAGACGCCGGGTGCCCCATCCTTTGTGCGTCTTTTGCACAAAGGGTGGGAGACCGCAAATACCTGCCTCGACCGTAAACACTTAAAACAAAAAACGCTCTAGGGAACCTCTGATCAAGTCGATGTTTTGAAAGGGCACGACCTTAGTCGTGCCGAAAACAGCCCCATATCGATTGGGCTTTAGCCCCTGAGGGAATGCGTTTGGACTTCATCAGACCTTCCCTAGCTGAAAAGCTTCGTGAAGACGAAGTGTCTGACAGCTAGGAGCTGGAAGCTAGAAGCTGTTTCTTGCGGGCTTCCACGTCGAAGACCGCGGGATCGGGATCCTGGAAGAAGGCGGCGTGGAGCGAGCGCACGGCTTCGTCGGCGTCGTCTTCATCGATCATGAAGCTCATATTGATTTCGCTGGCGCCCTGGGAGATCATGCGCACGTTGATGTGGCGGATTGCGGCAAACACCTGCGCGGCGATGCCGTGCTGGCCGCGGATGTCTTCGCCGACCATGCAGACCAGCGCCTTTTTGCCTTCGTAGTTCACATCGGCGAGCTGGCTCAGGTCGGCGGCGATGGCGGGCAGCTTGTCGTTCGAGTCAACGGTGAGCGACACCGAGACCTCGCTGGTCGAGACCATGTCCACCGGGCACTTGTGCTTGTCGAAGATGGTGAAGATTTCCTTCAGATAGCCGTGGGTCATCAGCATGCGGCTGGCGACGACATCGATGATGGAAAGTTTCTTCTTGACCGCGATGGACTTGAACGGGCTGTCGCAGTGCGGCGCGAGAGAGATGATGCGCGTGCCCTCGTTGGCGGGATTCCTGCTGTTGAGCACGAAGACGGGAATGTTCTTTTTGACCGCGGGCAGGATGGTGGCCGGATGCAGCACCTTGGCGCCGAAGTAGGCGAGTTCGGCCGCCTCCTCAAAACTGATGACCTTGACGCGCAGGGCGTCGGGGCAAACGCGCGGGTCGGCGGTCATGATGCCGTCCACGTCCGTCCAGATTTCGATGGCATCGGCAGTGAGCGCGCCGCCGATGAGCGCGCCGGTAAAGTCCGAGCCGCCGCGGCCGAGCGTGGTGGTGATGCCGTCCTCATTGGAGCCGATGAAGCCGCCCATTACCGGCACCTTGCCCTGATCGACGTGGGGGCGCAGTCTTTCCGCGCAGCGCCTTTCGATGATGGCGTCCTGCGGAACTGCCTTTTGGAACTGCGAGTCCGTGAGGACCACGTCGCGCGCGTCGATATGGGTTGCCTCGATGCCGCGATCACAAAAGGCGGAGGCCACGATGCGGCTGGAGATGCGCTCGCCGAAGCTGACGACGAGGTCGGAGATGCGCGGCGTGAGCTCAAGAATGGCGGCGAGGCCGCGCAGAATTTCGTCGAGCGAGTCGAACTTCTGATCGATATAGGTGATCAGCTCGCCGGGCTCTTTGATGAGGGCGCAGGCGGTGTCGCGGTGGCGCGAACGCAGCCGCGAACTGATGGCGAGAGCGCCGGTGCGGTCTCCGCAGGCGGCGGCGGTGGCGGCGCGCAAGAGCTGATCGGTGACGCGGGCCAGCGCGCTGACCACGACCACCGGCCGCTTGCCCTCTGCGACCCGGCCGGCAACGATGCCCGCGGTGCGCGTGATGGCGGCCGGGTCTTCGACCGAGGTGCCGCCGAATTTCATGACAACGATGCTCATGGGTTGAGTCTCATGGCGTGTGGACGTCTCAGGCGTGGGCCGCGAGCTTTTCCGTGACTGTGGCCGGTTCAAGTTTACCGAGGCTGACGAGCAGCTCCGCGTTCAGGATGGTTGCTCCGGCCGCGCCGCGCACGGTGTTGTGCGAGAGCAGTACGAACTTCCAGTCGAGCAGGCCGCAGGGGCGCAGGCGGCCCACGGTCACGGCCATGCCGCGTTCGCGGTTGCGGTCCAGCCGCGGCTGCGGACGGTCAGGCTGCGCGGCGAACTGCACCGGCTGCTGGGGCGCGAAGGGAAGATCGCGTCCGGCCAGCGGCTTGTACTGATCCCATGCCGCAAGAATTTCCTCCGCCGATGCTTTTCTGCTCAATTTAAGAGAAACGCACTCGGTGTGGCCGTTGACCACGGGCACGCGATTGCAGTGCGCGGTAATTCTTGCAGCGAGCGGCGTTACGGAGTGGCCTTCGAGTTTGCCGAGCAGCTTGAGCGTCTCGGCTTCCATCTTTTCTTCTTCGCCGCCGATGTGCGGCACCACGTTGTCGAGGATGTCCATGGAAGCCACGCCGGGGTAGCCCGCGCCGCTGACCGCCTGCATGGTGCTGACAAAAATCTGCTCGATGCCGAAGCGCTCTTCGAGCGGCTTGAGCGCCATGACCAGGCCGATGGTGGAGCAGTTGGGATTGGTGACCATGTAGCCGCCCGACTGCTGGCGCGAAGACTGCTCCTCGATGAGGTGCAGGTGCTCGGCGTTGACCTCGGGGATGACGAGCGGCACGTTGGGCGTCATGCGGAAGGCGCTGGAGTTCGAGAGCACCGCGCAACCGGCGTCGGCGAACTTCGGCTCCAGCTCGCGCGCGATGGGCGCGTCAATCGAGGAAAAGATAATTTTGGGCGCGCCGGCCGGGTCAGCGGGCGAGACAGCCATACGGGCGATGCGCTCGGGCAGCGGCGTATCGAGACGCCACTTGGCGGCCTCGCCATACGTCTTGCCGCTGGAGCGGTCGCTGGCCGCGAGCCAGGCAATCTCGAACCAGGGGTGGTTTTCGAGCAGTTGAATGTAGCGCTGGCCCACCATTCCGGTGGCGCCAAGGATGCCGATTGGAAATTTGTTTTGCATGATCGTTGAACAGACCAGTGTACAGGAGATGCGAATTGGATTCACGTGCGGCAAGCGGGCCGGGCTGCTGGCGGGAGCATGCTGTAAAAATTGCTGGCGGTGCTATGTCGTAAAAACTGCTGGCGGGGCCATGCCGTAAAATCAGCACAGCATGAAGTGCCCTTATTGCGGCTTTGCCCAGGACCGGGTGGTGGATTCGCGGGAGAGCAAGGAAGCCGATTCCATCCGAAGGCGCCGCGAGTGCGAGCGGTGCGAAAAACGCTTTACCACGTATGAACGGATCGATGAGATCCCCTACATGGTGGTGAAGAAAGACGGCCGCCGCGAACGTTTTGAGCGCCACAAAGTACTGAGCGGCCTGCTGCTGGCCTGCCGCAAGCGGCCCTTCACCCCGGACAACCTGGAAGCCATCGTCGATGAGGCGGAGACCTTCCTGATCGATTCGC
>DASQSP010000092.1:0-3941 GCA_035642355.1 Occallatibacter sp. | reverse complement strand
TTTATTCTTGACACTCCCTTCCCCCGCCCCTAGTATGCAGCCAGAAAGTTCTGATGGCTTTGCCTCCGTTGGAACTATTCTCCCTAAGGAAAAAGCTGCCCTGTTGCCGGGCGGCTTTTTCCGTGTCTGCACCCTTTTTCGTCCCGCGCTTTTTTCGTCAGCGGCTCACGAACGCCGAGGGCGCCGGATCGCTCCACTCCCGCCCGCAGACTTCACACTGCCACTGGTTCACCGGCTCTATGCCGGCCAGCAGCGGGTCGGCCGCGCCGCAACCGGGGCAGTTGGGCAATGCAAACGGCTCGGGCGGAGCCATCTCCACCTTGGACTGATCGATAATGTCCTGCGGCACCGGCTGCGCGGCAATGGCGCGCGCCTGCTCCAACTGGTCGGCGGCAACCATCACGCGCGGGCCCGACAGATCGAGAGCATAGGCATCCGGCGCATCAATCCAGCTCTCGATGCCGGCCCGCTTCAGCATCTCCGCCCGCTGCCAGGCCTCTTCGCGGCTCTCGCAATCGCACAGCGGCGTCTTCCAGGTCAGTTCATAGGGAAGACCATCGTCCGGGTCGTCTTCATCGGGCTTGCCGTCGGTGGTTAGTTGATCGTCATCGCTGCTCCTCACGCCAGCCGTGCCGCGCGCCGGTTCACGCTCGCCAACCAGCGCACCCGGCTTGCCCAGCCCCCGCCGCTGCAACTCCTCGCGCAACACCTGCTGCGCCATTTCGGTCAAGTCGTCGAACTCCTCAGCCAGCACGCGCAACTCTTCATCCCACTTTGCGCGATAGACCTCGGTCAGGTTTTGCCGCTCTACGCCTAGCTCAATAAAGTCCATTGCCAGCAGTATAGAGCGGTTCTCCAATCCACTTGCCCTTCCGATCGGCGTACAAGGTGGCTTTTTCTTGAGAAAAATGCCACTCAACATTTTGCCTTCGGCGTACAGCGATTGGAGAACCGCTCCAGCGGCCCAGCTTTACCGGAATCCGGCCGAACGATACAATCGTTGAGGAGCGCGCCGACGTAGCTCAGTTGGTAGAGCAGCTGATTCGTAATCAGCAGGTCGTCAGTTCAAGTCTGACCGTCGGCTCCATTCCCGCTCCTCTGCTCCGAACCCAATCCCCTCCGCTGCCTCACCCACTGTGCAGACGCTCACATGGAACCAAATCAGGCACCGCTTATCCACGAACATTTTTCGCATTGTCATTTCCCGCCGCCTTATCCACGCCTATTCTTGGCATAATCGCAGAACGAGAGCGGTTCCCCGGCAGTTCGTCCGGGGGCCACGTTCAGAAACCCGCACCCGACTCTCATTGCGCGTATGCGTCTCCTTGAGAGCCAACGATGTTCTGGACTCACCACGGGAGCATGAACGAGTGACCAGCTTCAGCCGTCAGGATGTCTTGCGTATCCTGGAGATCAGTTCCCGCCAGCTCTTCGGCTGGGAAAAGGCCGGCCTGATCCCGTCGCGGCAAACCTACACATTTCAGGACCTGGGCCAGTTGCGCACCCTGCGCGCGCTGCGCGAGGACGACGTCTCGGCCGCCTCCATCCGCCACAGCATCGTGGCCATGCAGGCCGTGGCTGGCATGGCCAATCCCCTGGTCGAGGCCACCCTGGTCCGCACCGGCACCCGCTCGCTCGCCTTCCGCTGCGAGGGCGCCATGGTTGACCCCATCCGCCGCCAACTGCTGTTTGATTTTGAGCGCGGCGAGGGCCACGCGGCCCAGTCCGCGCCCGCGCCCCTGCGCCGCCCCGGCGCACCCCATGCACCCGCCACGCCCGAGCTCTTCTACGCCGCCGTGCAGGCCGAGGAGTCCGGCGACAAGAACCGTGCCATCGCCCTCTACGAGCAGATTCTGGCCCGCGACCCCGCCTACGCGCCGGCCTACATCAACCTCGGCACGCTGTTCTTTCACATGCGCCGCTACGGCCGCGCCGAGGAGCTCTACCGCCGCGCCACCGTGGCCGATCCCAGCTACACGCTGGCCTTCTTCGACCTCGGCAACGTCCTCGACGAGCTCGAACGCCCCGAGGAGTCCATCGCCGCCTACATGCGCGCCGTCCAGCTCGCGCCCCGCTACGCCGACGCCCACTACAACCTCGCCCTGGCCTTCGAGCGCAAGGGCCAGCTCCGCGCCGCCCTGCGCCACTGGCAGGCCTACGTCCGGCTCGACCGCAACGGTCCCTGGGCCGACCACGCTCACGGCCAGATTCGCCGCCTGCTCAGCCGCGAATCCCTCTCCATCGCCTGGCGCGCCCCCGGTTTCGTGCCCCTCCGCGGCTCCTCGTGCGGCCTCGCCCTGGTGCCCGCTGCCCCGGTTCCGGCCAGCTAAACCACCCCTCGAAGCCCCCGTCGCATGTGCCCCGTTCATCGCAGCCTCATCGCGATGAGCGGGACGTCGTGCGCCCGGAACATCGGCCAGAAGCCAGAAGCCGGGTGCCCCCGGACCCCTCGTCCGCCGCGGCGGAGGGACCGGGGATCGTGCAAACTCAGCCACACCTACACTGAAACCGCGCCAAACCACCCCTCGAAGCACCCTTCCCCACAACTTTGCCCCGAAATCCACGTCTATACAAGGCAGCGTTCTTCTCCGCCGGAAGGATTGGCACCCCGCTTTGGTTACAGAAGGGTGGTCCTGTTTTGAGCCTGTTCGACCCGCCGCTTCCGCAAACCGGCTGCGCGGCGCTATTCTCTTTGCTGCAGCCCGCGAAGCGCATTCCGCTCGCACCACAACCTACGCACCCACTCCCCGTTTGTTTTTTGAAGGAAGGCTATGACGACAATGCATGCATTCACCAAGCAACAGGGCCTGCGGCTCTGCGGCTGGCTGACCTCCTGTGCCTTGGCCGCAGGCGCTGCCGCCGCACAAACGCCCGCTCCCGTACCCGCGCCGCGCATCCGCTCGGAGATATCGTACTCCAGCGTGACCCAGCTCGCCAACTCGCCGCGCCTCTACGCCGACGGCCGCTTTGACGCCGGGCGCATGCCCGCCGATACCCCGCTCACCGGCATCACAATGGTTTTCAACCGCACCGCCGCCCAGCAGGCGGACCTCACCGCCCTGCTCGCCGCGCAGCAGAACCCCTCCTCGCCGCTCTTCCACCAGTGGCTCACCCCGGAGCAGTTCGGCGCGCGCTTCGGCATGGCCCAGGCGGACCTCGACAAGGTCCAGCAGTGGCTCCAGCAGCAGGGCTTCACCATTGACTCCGTGGCCCGCGCACGCAACTCCATCCGCTTCTCCGGTACCGTGAATCGGGTCAATCTCGCCTTCCAGACCGAGATGCACTACTACAAGACCCCCGACGGCGCACGGCACCTCTCGCCCTCCACCCCGCTGAGCCTGCCGTCGGCCATCGCGCCCACCATCGAAGCCATCCACGACCTCATCGACCTCAAGCCCCGCCCCAGCTACCAGCGGAGCACCCGCCCCGCGCGCCCAGCGTATTCCATCTACCAGGGAACCAGTCCGCAAGTTGTGCTTTTCGCGCCCGGTGACATCGACATCGCCTACGACATCAACCCCCTGATCCAGAGCGGCACCACCGGAACCGGCCAGACCATCGCCATCATGGGCCAGTCGCAGATCACCACCACCGACATCACCAACTTCCAGGACGCCGCCCTTCTCGCAGAAAAGACCCCCAACCTCATCCTTGTGCCCAATACCGGCGCCGCCGCCGTCTCACCCGGCGACGAGGGCGAGTCCGATCTCGACCTCGAGTGGTCCGGCGCAACCGCTCCCGGCGCCACCATCGACTTTGTCTATACCGGCAACTCACCCACCAGCAACGGCATCTTCGACTCGCTGCAATACGCCATCGACAACAACATCGGCAACATCATCTCGGTCAGCTACGGCAGTTGCGAAACCGAGCTCGCCGGCTTCACTCAGGACCCGCTCTACCAGCAGGCGGAGATGCAGGGCCAGTCCATCATCGCCGCC
>DASQSP010000091.1:0-22192 GCA_035642355.1 Occallatibacter sp. | reverse complement strand
GAGTTAGCGGCGTTGCGCGCTTGCTGGCGGGTTGGCTGCATTGCTTTCCCAGGTCTGAAAATCCAGACCTGGGGCACCCATTTTCGTGCCTACGATGCGACGTGAAGGACAAGCGCAGGTCCTTCGACTCACCACCCCCTAGCTGAAGTGCGCTCGGGGCCCCGTTCGCTCAGGATGACACGGCTATAGAGGTGACGATTGCCGAATTCATCGCAAGCCACAACGGCCACCCTTGCGGGTGGCCGTTGTGGCTTGCGGGAGGTGCTTGCGGGTTTAGCGCTCGCTCTTCCAGTTGATGAGGTCGCCGAGGGTGGTGGTGGAGCTGGAGACGGGCTGCTTGTGGGTATTCTCCTTGTAGCTCTCGACCTGGGCGCGGCTGGCTTCCTGGCCGGTGGTGCGCAGGCTGAGGCCCACTTTCTTTTCCTCGACGTTGATCTTGATGATCTTGAACTCGTGCTCCTGGTCCTGCTCGAGGTTGAGCGGGGAGCCGTCGCCGCCGACCGCCTCAGAGACGTGGCAGAGGCCCTCGACTCCTTCAGCGATTTCAACGAAGGCGCCGAACTGCGCGGTGCGCAGCACCTTGCCGTGGACCAGATCGCCCACGCGGTGCTGGGCGAAGAAGCTCTCCCAGACATCGGGCTGGAGCTGCTTGATGCCGAGCGAGAGGCGGCGATTCTGGGGCTCGACGCCAAGGACGACCGCCTTGACCTTTTCGCCCTTCTTGACCACTTCAGACGGGTGCTTGACGCGCTTGGTCCAACTGAGATTCGAGACGTGCACCAGACCGTCGATGCCGTCCTCAATCTCAATGAAGGCGCCGAAGTCGGTGAGGTTGCGCACGCGGCCCTCGACGATGGCGCCGGCGGGATAGCGCTCGGTGAGATGCTCCCAGGGGTTCTCGAGGAGCTGCTTCATGCCGAGCGAGATGCGGCGGTCGGCGGGGTTGACGCTGAGGACGACGGTGTCGACCTCGTCGCCCGGCTTGACCAGCTTGGAGGGGTGCTTGAGGCGCTTGGACCAGGTCATCTCAGAGAGGTGAACCAAGCCTTCAATGCCCTGCTCGAGCTCGACGAAGGAGCCGTAGTCCGTGACCGAGAGCACGCGGCCGTGGACGTGGGCGCCGACGGGATAGCGCTCGGTGGCGTCGAGCCAGGGATCGGGCGTGAGCTGCTTGAAGCCGAGCAAGACCCGCTGCTTCTCCTTGTCGAACTTGAGGACCTTGACCTGGATCTCGTCGCCGACGTTGACCAGATCGCGGGGGTGGGTGAGGCGGCCCCAGCTCATGTCGGTGATGTGGAGCAGGCCGTCAATGCCGCCGAGGTCGACGAACGCGCCGTAGTCGGTGAGGTTTTTGACGGTGCCGGTGAGGACGGCGTCTTCGCCGAGGTGCTCGAGGGTGGTGGAGCGCTTGGCGGTCTGCTCTTCCTCGAGAATCTCTTTGCGGCTGACGACGACGTTGCCGCGCTTTTTGTTGAGCTTGATGACGCGGACTTCAATCTGCTGGCCGAGATAGCCGTCGAGGTTGCGGACGGGACGAATCTCAAGCTGCGAGCCGGGGAGGAAGGCCTTCATGCCGATGTCGACGGTGAGGCCGCCCTTGACGCGGCTGACCACGGTGCCGATGACGATGGTCTTGTCGTTGGCGGCCTTCTCGATGGTGTCCCACACGCGGAGGCGCTGCGCCTTCTCGTAGCTGACCAGGTAGCCGCCCTCGGGCTCTTCGCGCTCGATGACGACTTCAATCTGCTCGCCGGGCTGGAACTTGACTGTGCCGGCGTGATCGACGACCTGCTCGATCGGCAGAAGCCCCTCGGACTTCAAGCCCACGTCGATGACGAGATGCTTCTCTGTCTGCTTGATCACCGTGCCGGTGACGACCTTGTCGCCATAGGCTTCCACAGCGGCCGCTTCGGCGGCCTGCTCGCGCTCAAAGGCTTCAAGCGCCGCGGAGAAATCGTCCATCGACTCGGACGGATGCTCCTGCGTGTGCTCGTGCATGGTCGACTCGACCGGTGCGGCGAGAACGGCAGGTTCGGTTGGGGCATCGGCGTCCAGCGCTGGAAGGGCGACAGCTTCGGCGGTCTCGGGGTTGGACGTGGATTCGTGCGACGGCTGCTCAAGCTCCGCCGCAGGCTCAAAGGTTGGGGTTTCCAATTCGGTGTTCAGGGTTATGCTCTCGGGTTCGGGATTGAGGACGTTTGCCATCACTGCTGCTCCGGGATTCATTCCTCCCGCGACGCTTGCGTGCCGCTGGAATGGCGCCTTGCCTTGCTTGAAGTCTGCTGGACGCCGTGGACTACCCTCTCAAGTTGCGGTGGGTACCGGAAGATTCTTTCGGGGACAGACTTCCAAGCCGGGGATGCCGGCGAGGAACGATTTGTCTCCGTCTGGAAACACCGGGCACGCAACGGCTGGCTGGAGGGCGGCCGCGGCCCGCTGCGGATATCCGCGCAGAGAGCCACGCTTCCCAGTGTAGCAATGTCGCGTTTCCAGCGTCAATGCAACAGCTTGGCGCGGCAGCGGCCGGACGGCGGCAGACGCGGAAAATTCACGGATTTAGGTGCGGAAATGGTGCAATTGGGGGCGGTGGACGGCCGCGCGGCGCTCCCCTCTATACTGATGCCGGGAATTATGGACATTTTGTGGACGCCGTGGCGGTATGCGTATGTGAGCAAGGCAGACGGGGAGTTGCGCCCCGGCGTGCCGGCCAGGCTGGCGGCGTGGCCGGGCGCGGGCGACTGCGTATTTTGCAATCTGCTGGCGGCGGCGGACTACGCGATTGCACAGGGGATGCGCGCGGACGATGCGGAAGCCGCGGCGGGGCTGGTGCTGCGCGGGACGCACTGCTACATCTGCCTGAATGCGTATCCGTATACGTCAGGGCATGTGATGGTGGTGCCCTATGCGCATCTGGACCGGCTTAGCGCGCTGCCGACCGAAGCAGCGCACGAGATGATGGACCTGGCGCAGCGGACGGAGCGGGCTTTGCAGCAGATTTATCGGCCGCATGGGTTCAATTTCGGGATGAATCTGGGCGAGGCGGCGGGCGCGGGCGTGGTGGGGCATCTGCATCTGCACGCGATGCCGCGCTGGGTGGGCGACACCAACTTTATGACCACGGTGGGCGAGACGCGGGTGCTGCCGGAGGCGCTGGAGGCGACGTGGAAAAGGCTGCGCGAGGCGTTGGGTAGCGAGTCAACGAGTTAGCAGGTCAGCGAGTTAGCTTGCGCTACGCGCAAGTAGCGGAGTTAGCGGGGCGGGCTGCGCGGCCATCCTGGTTACGGCGATGACGCTGATGTCGTCTTCCTGGCCGAAGGCGCGGGCGGTCTCCGCGATGCTGGCAGCGGAGGGGCCGGTACGGACCAGTTCAAGAACCCGCTCGAAGCCGAAGAGTTTGCCCTGCGCGTCGGTCGCTTCCGCAATGCCGTCGGACATCAGCACCAGCCGGTCGCGTTCGTTCAGGTTGAAGTTCATTACGCTGAACTCCGCGCCTTCCATCATCCCCAGGGGCAGCGCGCCCATCATCTCCAACGGCTCGCCGTTGAGATAAGGCGCAAGATGCCCGGCGTTGGCCAGGGTTGCCGTGCCGTCTTTCTCTATACGCAGCACGAGGCAGGTGGCCTGCGCGTCATGGCGGCCCAGGAGACGGCGATTGAGCGCCTGCAACATGGCCAGCGGCTCGGTTGTGCTCTCCACGGTGCTGCGAATCGCGCCCACCAGCAGAGCCACGAGCATGCCGGCCTTGAGGCCCTTGCCGGTCACGTCGCCGGCGACGATCAACATGCTGCCGTCCTGCTCGTGGGGGACGATCTGGAAGAAGTCGCCGCCCACCTCGCGGGCCGGCCGATACTCGCTCTCGATTTCGAAGCCCGCGAGCACCACGCGCTGCTCAGGCAGAATCACCTGCTGCACCTCGCGCGCCGCCGCCAGCTCGCCCTCAAGAAACGCCTGCTGGCTGCTGATGCGCATGGAGCGCCGAATGATGATGATTGCGAGCGAAAGGTCGAAGAGCAAGTCAGCAATATCACGCAAGTTCAGCACAATGGGGCCCACATGGGGGGCTAAGATGGCCTCTCCCCATCGCATGGCCAGCCCCATTGTGGCCCTGAACTGGAACATCACAATAAAAACCACCACGATGTAGTAGAACAGGCCCGACAAAATAGCTGGAATCAGAAGGATTCCGGCTTCGCGGTTGCCGCGCCGCCACTGAATCCCGATCAAAACAGGGGCCACGCCGTAGACGAGAAGGTATAACGGCAGGATGCCTGCATCGAGCACAAGCGCCGAAGCATTCCCTTGAGCCACTTCAATCGCCGCGAAGACGTTGACCGCCGCGGCGACTGCGAAGAGCACGCGGAACCACAAGCGGAACGGGATGCGCAGGATCGAAAGGTACATCAGGACCATAAACAAGAAATTGCCAACGTTGAAAGGCAGATAGAGCAAGTTCCACGCGGCCGGGACGGAGTGAACGTATTCATAGGCAGACAACGGATACGTTGCAATGGAACAGAACCCCAGGAGAAATATCCACAGGTGCTCCGTTTGCCGCCGCTGCGCGGCAAACAGCGCCAGCGCGACTATCCCCAATCCCAGATCCGTCAATCTTCCGATCCCGTCAAGGGCGTTGTCGCCGATGAGGAGAAGCGAACGATGATCGCGCAGCGCCGGCTCCTGTCCGATCATGAGGGTCTGAGCGTTTATGCCGGGCAGGACATTCCAATCCGTCCCGGAGAAATGAACGCGAAGCGCGATCGTGAGGGCGCCTGAAGCCATGGCCCGGGCGGGGATGGGTTCGATCCGTATCGCGCCAGTGGTGTAGGGAGTGAACGGCGCGATGCGGCCGTTTTGAAGAAACCGCTCGCCGTTGACATACACTTCAAACGCGCTCGAGAAACCCTGCACCGATAGCGCCAGGCCCGTCTCGCTGGGCGCAACGGTGACATGCAGCCTGTACCAGACCACGTCCGGCTTGCCGCCGGGGAACCAGGACTTGAGATTTAGGGATGGGTCGCAGCGGGTCCAGTGGGAATCGTCGAAGCCGGGCTGCGCCCACGCGGGGTCGTCGCCGCTATGGATCAGCCATGTGCCGGAGAGGTACTGCGGTTCGTGGAGATTTGTGGCGTCGAAGTTTTGCGCACGCGCCGCGGGCGCGGCGCACCCCAAACCCGCCGTTGCAAGCGCAAGGCAGGCAAGCCAACGCAGGGGCAGGCGGGGCGAGATGCAGCACGCCATAGAATGCACAGGGCCTCGGTAGATTGCATCCACCGTACCACGGCGACTTGACGGACACAATCCGGAATCGAGCGGGCCGGGGGAGTGGGTGCGGAAGCGGCTTTGTGCCTTGCCAGTACCGTGACCGCGGAAATTCGTGGTTTCCCAGGTCTTCCGCCGCGGCGGACGAGACCTGGGGCACCCGCACCCGGCGAGAGGCGATTGCTAATTAGCGAGTTAGCCGCGCTGCGCGCGTGTTAGCAAGTTAGCGCTCTGTCTCTGCGTCCTCTTCTTCCGCAGCAATGGATAGAAGCGTGGGTTCTTCACTATCTGCGCGGTCGAGCAGCGACTTCGGCAGCGATTTGGTGGTGCGGATGCCTAGCTGCTTGAGCATCTCGACCTGGCGGATGAGATTGCCGCGGCCTTCGCCGAGTTTCTTCATCGCATTGCTGTAACTTGCGTCGGTGCGGCGGAGGCTTTCGCCGACGGCTTCCATGTCAGAGACGAAGCCGACGAATTTGTCGTAGAGCTCGGCGCCGCGATCCATCACTTCTTTCACGTTGCGGGCCTGGCGCTCCTGCTGCCAGAGGACGTTGACGATGCGAATGACATAGAGCAGCGTGGTGGGGCCGACGAGGAGAATGCCCTGCTTGTAGGCGTCGGCCCAGAGGTCGGGGTCGTTCTGGAGAGCCAGCATGAAGGCGGGCTCTACGGGGATGAACATGACGACGAAGTCGGGCGCCTCAATGCCGGGCAGGCGATGATAGCCGGCTTTGGCGAGGCCCGCGACGTGGCCGCGCACGCTGGCGAGATGCAGCTTGAGCGCGGCGAGGCGCGCGGCATCGTCTGCGGCGGTGACGCTGTCGGTGTAGGCGGTGAGCGAGACTTTAGAGTCAATGACGAGGTTGCGGCCGCCGGGCAGATAGAGGATGACGTCGGTGCGGACGGAGCGCGAGCGGTCGCCGTTTTCGCCTTCGACACCTGCGAAGCTCTGCTGGAAGCTGTACTGCTCGCCCTCGCGGAGGCCGGCTTTCTCGAGCAAGTCTCGAAGGATGAACTCGCCCCAATCGCCCTGGGCTTTGGCGGAGCCGCGGAGGGCGGTGGTGAGGTTGCGCGCGTCCTCTGAGATTTGCTGGTTGAGGCCGTTGAGCGCGGTGACGAGGGTTTCGAGCCTGGTGACGCCGGTTTTGGAGTCGGTCTGCGCTTCTTCGACTTTTTTGCGGAAGTCCTCGATCTGGGTGCGGAGGGGATTGAGGAGGGTGCCGATTTCCTTCTGGCTGCCTTCGGCGAAGGTCTTCGATTTTTCTGCGAGGATGTCTTGCGCGAGGGTCTTGAACTGGTCGGCGAGCGTGGTCTTTGCCTCATCGAGCAGGGCTACCTTTTCGGCGATGTTTTTTTGCTCGTTGATGAGCTTCGCGTTGAGTTCGGCGATGGTGCCTGCGGCACGGTTGAGCTCTTCGCCGCGAGCGCGCAGGTCTTGCGCGAGATCTTCTTTTTCGCCGGAGAGAGTGCTGATGGTCTTCTCGCGCTCGATGGCGAGGGACTCGAAGCCGGCGCGGGTGTTGGACTCGGCCTGCGCTTGCGCAAGCTGGGCCTGCGCAGCGGCGAGGGCTTCGACGGCCTCGCGGACGCGCTGATCGAGCTGTGCCTTCTCGGCCTTTGCGGCATGGGCGCGGAACCAGAAACCCAGCACGATGCCCACAAGCAGCGCGGCGATAGCGATGACAGCCTGCATGTTTTCTTGTGAAAACCTCTTCGCCCAATGTACGCCTTTTGGCTGTGAAATTCGTGGGTGTTTGCGCGGTTGGGCGGCGGGGCGGTTGCGCGGCGCGAATGCGGGTGGGATCGCGGCTTTACACGCCTTGGGCGGGCCGGTAGACTTGGAGTTTCGGAGTTCTGCGTATGTGGGCGCTGAGTGGTTGTGCATGCGAGCCCTGGGCCGGTAGTGTAGGCTGGCGGAGCACAGAGTTTTCTGGGCCTGGCGATTTCCGGGCCTGGTCCCGTGAGACATCAATACGTTACGAAGGAATGAGGAGAACCGCGCATGGCCGTTGAAGAGAAAGTGAAGCAGATCATCGTCGAGCAACTGCAGGTGGACGAAGCCGAAGTGACCCCCGGCGCGAGTTTCCAGGAAGACCTGGGCGCCGACTCGCTGGACGTGGTCGAGCTGGTGATGCAATTCGAAGAGGCTTTCGACCTGGAGATTCCCGACGAAGACGCCGAGAAGATCAAGACGGTCAAGGACGCGATCGAGTACATCGAGAAGAACGAAAAGTCGAAAGGCAAGTAACTGGTGAATCGTCGCGTTGTCATCACCGGCCTCGGGCTGGTGTGCGGTGTGGGCAATACCGCTGCGGAGGTCTGGCGGCAACTGCTGGCCGGGGCCAGCGGCATGGCGCCGATCCAGGGCTTCGACACCACTGGCTTTCCGGTCACATTTGCGGCCGAGGTGAAGAACTTCGACCCGCTGAATTTTGTGGACAAGAAGGAAGCGCGCAAGATGGGGCGCTTCATCCACTTTGCCTTTGCGGCCACGCACGAGGCGATGGAGCAGTCGGGGCTGAAGATCACGCCGGAGATTGCCGACCGCGTGGGCGTGCTGATTGGTTCGGGGATTGGCGGGTTCGAGATTATCGAACGCGAGCACTCGAACCTGCTGGCGGGCGGACAGCGGAAGATCTCTCCGTTCTTTATTCCCGCGGTGATTGTGAACATGGCGGCGGGACAGATCAGCATTCGCTATGGCGCGCAGGGGCCGATTTCGGCCACGGCGACGGCGTGCGCGACGAGCGCCAACTCGATTGGCGACTCGGTGCGGATGATTTTGCATGGCGATGCGGATGTGATGATCGCCGGCGGATCGGAGGCTGCGGTGACGCCGCTTTCGGTGGGCGGATTTGCGGCGATGCGGGCGCTCTCCACGCGCAACGACGAGCCGACGAGGGCGAGCCGGCCATTTGAAAAGGATCGCGATGGGTTTGTGATCGGCGAGGGCGCGGGCATTCTGGTTCTGGAAGAGCTGGAGTTCGCGAAGAAGCGCGGCGCGAGGATTCTGGGCGAGGTGATTGGCTACGGCATGAGCGCGGACGCGCATCACATGACGGGCATTGCTCCGGAGGGCGCGGGCGCGCAACGCAGCATGCGCGCGGCGCTGAAAGACGCGGGGCTGGAGCCGGAGGAAGTGGGCTATGTGAACGCGCACGCGACCTCGACGCCGGCCGGCGATGGCAACGAGTCGCGGGCGATTGAGCTGGTGTTTGGCGAGCATGCGCTGAGCGGCGCGCTGAAGGTGAGCGCCACAAAGTCCATGACCGGCCATTTGCTGGGCGGCGCGGGCGGACTGGAGGCGGGCATCGCGGTGATGGCGCTGCAGAACCAGATGCTGCCGCCGACCATCAACCTGGATGAGGCCGCAGCGGATTGCCGGCTGGATTATGTGCCGAACAAGGCGGTGGCGCACGGCTTCGATGTGGCGCTGTCGAACTCGTTCGGGTTTGGCGGGATTAATGCGACGCTGATCATGCGGCGGTGGATGGAGTGAAAGGCAGCTTCTAGCTGCTAGCTTTTAGCTGCTAGTGAACGGCGCGCATCCTTTGGATGCGCGCCGTTTTTGTTGGTGATGGGTTTGATGCCGAATCAGCCGGTGATGGCGGCGAATGCGACGCCGATGATGACCAAGAGCGCCCACCAGCCGAAGACGGCGATGTAGCCTGAGGTGCGCTTCACTCCAGCAACTATGGCCACACCGATTGAGGTCAGTGCAAGATTCCAGAAGATCAGCGGATCGATAGAGCGAGCGATGGTCCATAGCAAGCCACTTTGTTCTGACATGTAGTAGGCGAAGTTGGTGCCGGCAACATTTTGCGGGCTGAAAGCATCGGGAGAAGCGCCCGCAAACAATGCAATGCCGCCCAACAACAACTTGATGGGCCACAACACAAGCGTGGCGTACATAGTGACCGCAAGAATCGATCCAAAAGTAGCTTTGCCGCCAAACCCAAAATTGATTGTTGGCCAAAGCACCAGTGCGGCGGCCATGTTGATCAGGAGGAGACCGACGGGAGAGAGAACCCAGGTTACTTCCTGATTGATTGGCCCTTTCTTGTCGGCTGCTGCTTTTTGTTCTGGCGACAAATTTTCCATCATGCGCTTGGCGAATGCCGGAGCGGCGCGCTGCTGATTCTCGTACACAGTCTGCCAAGTCACTTGATTGGTTATCGCGAAAATCATGAATGCGCCCGTCACAACGACGATGATGAAGGGCAGCCACCAGCTTTTGTTGCCGCGCTTGATGTCGTCGAAGGTTTTCGAGGGCGCGGTGAAGATGCCGGTGACGCGTTGCATCTGGGAAAGGCCTGGAACCGGTTCGGCTGCCTGCACTGCGGGATCGCTCATGATTCTGCCTCTCAGGAGAATGAATGGGTTCGCCGCGATTGTACTCTGGAAGGCTGCCGGGGCGTAGAAGATTTTCGATGAACGGTGATGGGGCAGTTTGCGACAACCCATCCTCCAATATCTATCGGTCGGCTCAGTCGCCCGTCGTCTCCGCCAGTTGATCCTGCCTGGTGACCGCCACCGGGTCGATCGAAAGGCACCCACCCAGCTCCGCAAAATCCTTCTCCCACCGTGGCCGCGCGTCGTCGCTCAGCGTCGTCAGCCCATAGCTCGAGCTGCGCAATATCTCATACCAGATGTTCTGCGCCTGCCACAGGTTCAACTCGAAGGGCATCTCGCCCAGCGTCCGCGCCAGCAGCAGCGCGCGTTCCAGCATCTCCAGCGATCCCGCGCTCAGTTGCAGTTCCACCATCGCGCGCTTCATCCGGATATCCGCGATGTAGCTCAGCGTCGCCGTCTCCAGCGGCACCTGGTCGGCCTTCGCCAGTTGCAGATACGAGCGCAGCAGCGCCACGTCAATCGGTTCGCCTTCCATCGCGCGCCGCAGTCCCGCATTCACCGCAAACCCCGCCGCCAGCGTCAGCGCCGCGGGCTTGGGCAATCCCGCCTGCGATAGAAAATGCAGCAGGCTGGCGTGATCCTCATAGATGCTGGTCAGCGATTTCTCGATATCCCACAAGGTCGAGTTCAAAATCAACTGCACAATCCGCCGCTGCTCGTCCATGAACAGCGACGTCAGCGAGTAGTCCACATGGCCATAGAAGCGGTCGATCAGCCGGATCACCTCCGGGAAGTCCGCCTTCTGCACCTGCTCGGCGGCTGTCGCCGCAAAGGCGTCAAACGCCTCCGCATCGCTCTCCGCATAAGCCTTCACCGCCGCCGTGATGTTCTGATCGCCGAAGTGCAGCACCGCAAAGCTGAAGGTCTTCTGCTCGCCGGTGATCGCGCTCGCCACCTGCGCCCGCCCCAGCGCCAGCCGCCCCCGCCCTGAGGTCGCAATCGTGTACGAGATGCGCCGCACCCGGTAGCAGTAGAGCTCCGTCTCCTCCGCATACGACGAAAACACGCTGCTGATGGCGTAGTGCGCGGCCACCTGCTCCAGGCCCAGTTTCATCGGCGCAATCTTCTCGGTATAAATCCGCGCCCCATCGCCCGCCCCGGCCACATTCGACTTCGCCTCGCCCAGCCGCGCCACGAACGCCGCTTCCAGTCCATCAGCACGCGCTTCAAACACGCATTGCGCCAGTTGCAGCACCCGCGCCGCGTAGGCAATCACCTGCACTGTCTCAATGCCGGAAATGTCGTCGAAGAACCATCCGCAACTGGTGTACATCAACTGCGCGTGCCGCTGCATCTCCATCAGCTCCAGCGCCCGCACCCGCTCCGCCGTATCCAGCGGCCGCTTCTGGTGAGCCTTCAAGAACCGCTCCACCACCTCTGCATCGCGATTCAGCACCACCGCGATATACGCATCGCGCGCCGCCCACACATCGTTGAAGAGCTCCTGCCCGCACGCTTCAGTCAGCGGCGCAATCGCGTCGCGCAGCTCGTCCAGCGCCTGCCGCAGCGGCGCGCGCCAGCGCTGGTTAAAGCCCGGCTTGCCCCCGTTGCAGCCGCAGTCCGAGCGCCACCGCTCCACCCCATGCACGCAACTCCACGAGGCGTTGTCCACAATCTCGCACTCCTGCTCCGGCGGAAACTTCGCGAGAAACGCGCCGTAGTTGGTCAGCGTCACAGTCTTGTCCTGCTCCATCAGCCGCAGCGCATAGGCCAGCGCCATCTCGCCGTGCCTGTGGTGGTGCCCATAGGACTCGCCGTCCGTCGCCACATGCTCCAGTTGCGGTCCCGCGCCGCCGCGCAGTCCCGCCTCCAGACGCCCGGCAAAATTCTCGCCCGAGTTCAGCAATCCCTCAAACGCAATCGCCCGCGAGGTCGGCCCGTCGTAGAAGAAAACAGCAATCGACAAACCCGACGCAAACCGTAGAAGATACGGCCGCGACGTATCCACGCTCGCATCCGGCGTATCCATCCATCCGGCTTCAGCACTATCGATTGCAGCGTCGCCCCCATCCGAGGCAGCCAGCGCCCGCGCCCGCCGGCACTGGTGCGGCGCCAGCAGCGTGAACTTGATTCCCTCGGCCGCCATCAGCTCCAGCGACTCCGTATCCGCTGCCGTCTCCGCCAGCCACATCCCCTCCGGCGCCGCGCCATAGTGATACCGGTAGTCCGCGATCCCCCACCGGATCTGCGTCACCCGATCCCGCCTGCTCGCCAGCGGCATGATGATGTGGTTGTAGACCTGCGCCATCGCCGAGCTGTGCCCCTTGAAGCTGCGCCGGCTCCGCCGCTCGCCGTCCACAATCATGCGGTGGGTGCGCGGCGCGTTGTCCTTCAGCCAGCTCAACAGCGTGGGCCCGAAGTTGAAGCTCAGGTGCGCGTAGTTGTTCACGATGCGCGTGATCTGGTTCTTCCCGTTCTGAATGCGCGCCGCCCCGTTGGGCGCATAGCACTCCGCGCACACCCGCTCGTTCCAGTCGTGATAGGGCGCTGCCGAATCCTGCGTCTCCACCGTCTCCAGCCACGGGTTCTCCCGCGGCGGCTGATAGAAATGCCCGTGAATGCAAATAAAGCGTTTCGTCGCCGGCATCGACAAACTCCGATATGGGTGCATCAGGTATGGGTGCCCCAGGTTCGGCGCGTCTTTTGCGCCTAACCTGGGATCAAGCAAATCGACTACATGCAAGACATAATCTGATCACTGTTCTCTGACCACTGACCACTGACTACTGACCACTGTCTTTCGCCAAATCGCACGCTCGCCACAGATACCAGCTCGCCACCGAACGAAACGGTGTCCACTTGCGCCCGCGCCGCTCCAGCACATCGGGCTTCGGCAGGTCCGCCGCCTCAATCGCCCGCGTCTTCGGCAGCTTCATGAACGTCAACGCAAAACCCTTGCGCACGCCGTAGTCGGTCACCGGCAGCACATCCGGCCGCCCCAGCCGAAAGATCAGCAGCATCTCCACCGTCCACGGCCCAATGCCGCGCACCGCGGTCAGCCGCTCCACAATATCCGCGTCGGACATTTTCCTGATCGCCGCATGAGCCGGCACCGTCCCGTCCAGCGTCTTCGCCGCCAGATCTTTCATCGCCTTGATCTTGTTTCCTGAAACACCCGCCGCCCGCAGGATCTCATCGGGCACGCTCAGCAACTGCTCCGGCGTCGGGTCGCCGCCGAAATACTCCCGCACCCGCCCGTGAATCGTGGCCGCCGCCTTGCCGTGCAGTTGCTGATACAGAATCGCCTCCAGCAGCGACTCAAATAGCGACGACGACCCATCCAGCCGCATGGCGAACGGCCCCACGCGCGCCATCAGCGCGCCCAGCCTGACATCGTTTTTCCTGAGGTGGGCAATCGCCTCGCCGGCGTCAAAGGGAGGCTTGCGCGTGCGCCCCGGATGGGTCATAGGCACCCAGTGTATCGCGGTCTAGTAGCGTGAGCAGGCCCTAGGCCTCGGCAGGGGCGGCCTGGGCAGCAGTTGGCGCCTCAACCAGCGCACTGTTCTGCGGGGCTCCGATGGGATAGGCGGTGATCTGGATCGCCATCGCCGCATCCATAAAGCCGCCCAGCACATCGACAAAGTAGTGCCATCCCAGGACGATGGTGGACGGCACCAGCATCGTGACATACGCCACCAAGAGGCACAAGGCCATCCGCTTGTACCTGCGCAAGAACCATATCCCGATCAGAGGCAGCGCGATATGCATACTCGGGAAGCTGATAAAGTAATCCTCCAGGTCGATGGTTCTGGCCTCCGCGTTCGCGTCGTCGTGCGCCCACAGCAGCTTCGCTTTGCTCGCCAGCATTCCCTGGGTGGTGATCGTCGGCAGGCTCGCCGATGCAACCTGCGGCCGAGTCGGATGCAGGGAGTAGGGCCCCTTGGCCGGCAGCGCGAAGAACAGCGCCACCGCGATCATATAGGCCACGAAAATCGTCCGCACATGGCGTACCGCATGGCGCTGGCCGGTCAACAGCGCGGTCAGAATCAGCGCCGCGCCGATGCGCCTATACAAGCCGAAGTAGATAAATTGCAGCACTGCAAGCAGGCTTCGAGACAGGTGGCTCTGGCTCCACTGCGCGATGCTCGAAACATTCATGTGAAACAGTTGCCGATCGATCCGCTCGAAGGTTAGGTCGTAGGTTCCTGCGTACTCGATTCCCACGATCGCATGATTTAACGCAAAGACCAGAAGAATCACGCAGAACAAATAGAGCGCCGGGATCAGCAAATCGAGCACCGCTGGCCCGAAGTCCCGCTCCTTCCGCGTCATTAACTCGGCCACCGCAATCGCGTCCACGGTCAGCGCCAGGCCCGTGCGCGGTCCGAACCAGCTCGTCATCCACACCGCGGCTGTCAGCATTAGAACGATGAGAATCTTGTTCCGGTTCAGGCGGACCGCAAGCGGCGTCAGGGTCGCGCTCAGGGGCAGACCGATGATGCTCAGCACCACGGCCGCGAAAATCGATTCAACCGCGGTCCCGCCCCAGTAGGCAGAGGTCAGCGAACCCAAATCGATCCGGAACGGAAGCCGCGCCGCAAAATATGCGGGAAACAGCAGCAGCGCAACCGCGCCCAGCCCGGCATAGTCGAGGCGCGTCAGCGCGCAAATCTGGCGCTGTTGAGGCGGGTCGGGGCGACCCTGGGCGACGCACGCGGATCCTTCCGATTGCCCGACCCCCGATACACAAGCCATTGGAGGATAACCTCTCGCGGAATCCCGGCGTGCCGGGACAGGTGGTGATGTGTACAGCTCTGACAGGTGGTGATGTGTACAACTCTATTGATTCGCCTCCGCCGGCAACAAGTGCTGAGTTGCGCGGCTGAAAACGAAAGTGGTAGAAACGGACTTACCTGAGTAATTAATATAGCTTACCCTGCCTCCTGGCATCAGAGCGCAAATTATTGCTATACTTAGATTTATGGCTCAAGGCTGCCTGGGATTTCCTTTGCCTGCCCGTACGCGCCCGACACCGGCGCAGTCGGGGGAAACACTCGCTCCAGCCACGGCATATCTATCATAAGGCACACCAGCATGCAAGCCACGCACGCCGCCGTCGCCGCCATCAGCTTCCACTCCCGGTAGAGCTTCTCCGGGTGTTCCGCCGGGCTGTTGGGCTTGAAGGCCATCGAAAAGTAGATCGCCATCACCACCGCCACCAGCGGAAACGACAGCACCAGCTCCAGCCGGTAGCGCATCAAAAATGCTCCAAAAAATAGCATCGACGATGCGGCGTAAAACACTACCGAATAGAGCAGCAGCTCCGGTGTAAAAAACGCCAGCGATGCACGATATTTACCCACGCTGCCGTCCTGCTGCAAATGCCGGTACTCGGCGAACCGCTTCAGCGCCATGAAGTAGCAGCCCACCAGCCAGTAGCTCAGCAGCAGCGTCAGCGGCGGCACGGTCGCGGCCACCATCAGCCAGCCCGCCAGCAGCCGCAGCGGATTGTTGATCGCTTCCGTCAGCACATCCACATAGGGCACATCCTTGGTCCGCAGCGGCCGCAGGTTATACGCGCAGCCCATCGCCAGCAGCACCGCGAGATCCCACCCCAGCCACGGCGAAATCCGGCCCGCCAGCCAAAGCCCCGCAGCGCCCAGCAGAACCCACTGCGCATACGCCAGCGGAATAATCACCGAGCCCGACGGGATGGGCCGCAGCCGCTTGATGGGATGAAAACGGTCGAACGGCGCATCGCACAGCTCGTTGATCACATAGTTGCTCGACGCCACCAGGCCCACCGCCAGCAATCCCAGCAACGACCGCCCCAGCAGCTCCCAGCTCAGCGGCAGATGATTCAACGTCAGCGCCACCACAATCCCCGGCAGCACAAACACGTTCTTTACCCAGTGGTCCAGCCGCGCAATCCGCACATGCGCCCGCCACGTCCGCCATTGGGTCAGCGACGGCCGCGCGCGCGCACTCTCCTCGGCAAGCGGCAGTGTCTTGGCATCTTCCACTAGGCCGTTATAGCACGGCCATGGGTTCCCCATCCCTGCGCAGCAAGGGTGGGAAAGCAAGAACCTCACCCGCCCACGCGAAGCATCGGCCAATACGGCAACGGATGCACCATTCTCGCATCCGGCCATCATTGCGGGCCGCTCTGAACACTGATCACTGACAACTGACAACTGTCGACGGGGTGTCCCATCCATCGCGCAGCAAGGGTGGGAAAGCACGACCCTCAACCCACCGAATCGTCTCCCAGCCTCCGCACCCGCGCCGCCCTAGTACCATCAACAGCAGGCAGTCCAAGGAGTTCTTCACCCATGAAGATGCGTCCCGGTTCGCAGACTGGTTTCCTGCTGTGCGGCAAGGAGTGGACCGATGGCGAAGCCATGGAAGTCCGCTCGCCCTGGGATCAGGGCCTCGTCGGCCGCGTCACCGTCGCCACCCGCGCCGACGCCCGCCAGGCCGTGAACCACGCTGCCGCCAGCATGCGCCGCACCCGCGCGCTGCCCCGCTGGAAGCGCCGCGAAATCCTCGAAGACATCGCCGCCTCCCTTATCGAGCAAAAGGAGCGTTTCGCCCAGCTCCTCGTCGCCGAGGCCGGCAAGCCCATCCGCCTGGCCCGCGTCGAAGTCGATCGCGCCGTGCTCACCTTCAAAACCGCCGCCGAAGAAGCCATCCGCATGGGCGGCGAATCCATCCCCCTCGACCTCGCTGAAGGCAACGAGAATCGCTGGGGCCTGGTGCAGCGCTTCCCCGTCGGCCCCGTGCTCGCCATCACGCCCTTCAACTTCCCCCTCAACCTCGTCGCCCACAAGGTCGCGCCCGCCCTCGCCGCCGGCTGCCCCGTCATTCTCAAGCCCGCGCCGCAAGCGCCCTTTACCGCGCTTGCCCTCGGCGAAGTCATCCTCAAAGCCGGCTGGCCCGAGGAAGCTCTCGCCGTCCTCCCGCTTTCCAACGCCGACACCGCATGGCTCGCCGAAAAAGAAGACCGCATCAAGCTCGTCTCCTTCACCGGCTCGGCCAAAGTCGGCTGGGACCTCAAAGCCCGCTCCGGCCGCAAGCGCGTCCTGCTCGAGCTCGGCGGCAACGCCGCCCTCATCCTCCACGGCGACTGGCCCGACCTCGACGACGTCGCCCACCGCGTCGCCCACGCCGCCTTCGGCTTCGCCGGCCAGTCCTGCGTCTCCGTGCAGCGCGTCTTCGTGGAGCGCCGCGTCTTTCAGTCCTTCGTCTGGAAGCTGGTCGAAATCGCCGCCCACATGCCCACCGGCGACCCATCCATCGAAGCCACCGAGATCGGCCCCCTCGTCCGCGCCGCCGAAGCCGAGCGCGTCGAGGCCTGGATCAAGGAAGCCGTCGCCGCCGGCGCCAAGCTCGTCACCGGCGGCGAGCGCACCGGCTCCCTCATCGCCCCCGCCATCCTCACCGCCACCAAACCCGGCATGAAGATTCGCGACGAAGAAGTCTTCGGCCCCGTCGTCCTCATCGAGCCCTACGAGGACTTCGAGGACGCCCTCGCCGACGTCAATCATTCGAAGTACGGCCTGCAGGCCGGCCTCTTCACCCGTGACGCAGGCCGCATCCTCACCGCCTACCGCGAGCTCGAGGTCGGCGCGCTCATCGTCGGCGACACCCCCGCCTGGCGCCTCGACCCCATGCCCTACGGCGGCGTCAAGGACTCCGGCCTCGGCCGCGAAGGCGTCCGCTCCGCCATCGAAGAGATGACCGAGCCCCGCATGTTAGTCATGTCCGGCATCAGCTCTTTCTAGCGCATCCTCCGCCGTCATGCGAGCGAACTCTCTATACCGCAATCACCAATTCCGAATACGCCGTCAGCCGCGGGTCCGCCGTCAGCAGACGCATCGTCTCCGCCTGCGCCTGCGCCACCAGCAGCCGGTCAAATGGATCGCGGTGCAGCATCGGCAAACGCATCGTCGCCAGTGCATGAGCGTGGGTCACAGTCAGTTCGACCGCACCCGCGAGATCCATCCGCGCGATCAGTCTTTCCATATCGACATTGAGCTTGCCGACTCTAACCTTGATTGCGATCTCCCACAGGCTCGCAGAGGAGACAAGTATCTCTCGAGCTCCAGCAAGTTCATCCCGCGCCCGCACACTCAAGCGGGGATTGTCTTCCATCAGCCAGATCAAAATGTGCGTGTCGAGCAGCAGGCGCATCCTCAGCGTTCCTTCCTGGCATCAGACTGCTGCTCGTTCGGGCTATCGGGCGACTCCTCCGGCGGAAAAATATCGCCCTCAAACTCCGCCAGCAGGTCGTCCGGCAGCGGGTCGTCGAAGTCATCCGCGATCCATATCTCGCCCTTCATCAAGCCATAGCGGATCGGCTTCTTCTCGGCCGGCTCCAGCCGCGTCAGCCGCGCCACCGGCTTCCCGGCGCGCGCAATAATCACCTCGCCGCCCTGCTCCACCTGCTCTATCAGCCTGGAAAGATGGGTTTTAGCCTCAAAGATATTGACCTGCGTGCTCTTCGTCAGGGTCGCCATGACAGCCGCTCCTTAGCTAAGCTAGACTAAGCTTAGCTAAGTCTAGCACGAACATGGGTGCCCTAGGTCTGGTCCGCCGCGGCGGACAGACCTGGGAAAGCTATGAGCTCAACCAGCCTCAGGCAAAATGTCTTTGAATGCCGGGTGCCGGGTGCCCCCGGTCTCGCCTTTGAGACCGGGGCCTTCACAACTGCTTCGCGAGCGAATAGCGAGCAGTCTGCCGCACCGCAGGTGCTTAGACCGCCACCGTAAAGCTCGCCTCGTCCCGCGTCACCGCGTGGTACAGCGTGTCGCGCTCCACCGGCACCCGGCCCGCCTCGGTAATCAGCCGGCACAGCTCCTTGCGCGTCATTCCCTGCGGCGTGGTCGCGCCGGCGTCGTGGTAAATCTTCTCCTCGATCACCGTGCCGTCCAGGTCGTCGGCGCCAAAGCGCAGCGCAATCTGCGCAATCTTCGGCGTCAGCATCTGCCAATACGCCTTGATGTGCGCAAAGTTATCCAGCAGCAGCCGGCTCACCGCAATCTGCCGAATATCCGTCAGCCCCGTCGTCACCGGCAGGTGGTCGAGCGGCGTATTCTCCGGATGAAACGCCAGCGGAATAAACGTCTGAAAGCCGCCCGTCTCGTCCTGCAGCGCGCGCAGCTTCAGCAAGTGGTCCACGCGGTCTTCGTCGTTCTCAATATGCCCATAGAGCATCGTCGCGTTCGACCGGAAGCCATGCTTGTGCGCCAGCCGCGCCGTCTCCAGCCACTCGCTGCCGTCAATCTTGTGGTCGCAGATAATCGCGCGCACCCGCTCGGCAAAAATCTCCGCGCCGCCGCCCGGCATCGAGTCCACGCCGCACTCGCGCAGCTTCACCAGCGTCTCGTCGATGGTCAGCTTCGCGCGCCGCGCCAGATACGCGACTTCGACCATGGTGAACGCCTTGATGTGTACCTTGGGGAAGCGCTGCTTGAGCCCGCGCACCAGGTCAAGAAAATACTCCAGCGGCAAATCGGGATGCAGCCCGCCAACAATATGAAACTCCGTCACCGCCTCGGAGTAGCCCGTCGCCGCCGTCGCCCACGCCTCTTCCAGAGCCATGGTGTAGCCGGCCGGGTCGCCCTTCTTGCGGCCAAACGCGCACAGCTTGCACGCCGCCACGCACACGTTCGTCGGGTTGATGTGCCGGTTCACGTTGAAGTACGTCACATCGCCGTGCATCCGCTCGCGCACATGGTTAGCCAGCCAGCCCACCGCCAGCACATCGCGCGAGCCATACAGCGCCAGCCCATCGTCAAAGCTCAGCCGCTTGCCCGCCATCACCGTGGCAGCAATCGGCTCCAGCCGCGCGTCGTAGGTCCTGAAAGCAGTCGAACCCTGAGAGTCCTGCATACCTTTAAATGATACCGAAAACGGCCTCTGCGTCGCTTTTTCCCTCGCAGCCCCGTTCTTTGTTGGTGAAACGGGATGGCGCAAAACACACGCTTGTCGAACATGCCGTGGAGGCCGTCATATCCACATCTCCTAGCGTCGCACCGCTATCCTGGACCTCAAAAGCGAGACCTGTGTTCGCCTCATTCTGTAAAGTACCCCTCGGTCCAATGATCCATTCCGACCTCGTATGCGACTATCTCGAACCCTTCTGGATAGGAGGAAAAGCCGGGTACTCCCGCGAGGCGGTACTGGGTAGCCATTGCAGCCTCTTGTGTCGCATATACCCCGATTAACTTCTCGTTGTCTTCATTGGCACCTGTCGGATGCGTGTGCCACAAGAGGTAGACTTTTTCCACTCGTTCCTCCGTTCTGAGTCGGCCAAAAAAGACGGGTGGCGCAGGTCTCGTTCCTCATCATCCTCTCTCGATGTGGGTGCCCCAGGTCTCGCTTCTGAGACCTGGGAAAGCGACTGCCGCAGGCCCGTGCATTTGGACCTGGAAAAGAACGGCTCCAGCCTACAAGGCAACCACTTTCAATCCCGGCATACGCTGAAAATGCTTCACATTGAGCGTCGCCACATCGAATCCCAGATGTAGCGCCGTCACCCCAATCAGCAGGTCTTCAAATGCGATGCTGATTCCCTGTGCAGCCTGTTCCCCTTCAATGCGGCCAGCCAGTTGCGCAATCTCCAAGCTCACAGGATGCAAGACCATGTCCCGGCACAGCTCGTCGCAGAAGGACTTGCGGCGTTCGCGGTCGGCATCGGTCCTGGCCCGGTAGATGCCGTGGGTAAGCTCAACGATGCTCACCGTGGAGAGCGCGGCCTCGGTCTCGCCAAGGACGGAATGGATGCGCTGGATGACCTGCTTGACCGTCTCCTTGCGCCGCTCGCCCGCGATTAGGATGCAGGTGTCGAGTATCAGTCCCATGCGGACGTATCGCGCGGCTTGCGGTTGCGGATGATCTCTTCAAGGTCGGCGGCGAACTCGGCGTCCATCACCGGCTCATAACCAAGCTCCTTAGCGTGGGCCTCAGCCAGCGCGATGGACTCCGACAACAGGCGACCTGACGGCGCAGCCTTGCGCAACACCACAGCACTAGAAGCCGCATCCTTTTCAATGATGATCTCTTCGCCTTGCGAAGCGCGCGCCAGCAACCCCGCAATATCGCGGATTGCCTCGGCCTCAGAGATGCGCGTCGTCGCCATACCCAGAATCATACCCCGATTCCCGCGAAATACCGAAGACAAGAAACGCCAGGTGGCGGGTGGCCCACCCTTCGTTTAGCATCTTCATCCTCCACATACGTCGGGTGCCCCATCCTTCGCGCAGTCTCACCGCGCGAAGGGTGGGAAAGCACGAACCTCGACCCGCCAAAATAACAGTCCAGCAAGTCTACCGCTTCCCCACCTCGTCAGCCCCCGCCGGCTCCACCAGCACGCCATCCTCCAGCGACGCAGCCAGCAGCCGCCCGCCCGCCGCGCGCACCGCGGAGATGCGATATCCCGTCTGCCACCACGTCCACTCCAGCGTCTTCACATCAATCGCGTACACAAAGTCCGAGCCCCGCGAGCTCACCAGCAGCTTAGCGGGTGGCCCAGGTCTCGTTCCCTTGATTTAGCTTAATGGTGAGGGTGCCCCATGTCTCGCTTCTGAGACATGGGATCGGGGCCTCGGCATCCTATATGCCTTCTTGCACGACTGAGGAGGGAACGGTGGAGCTTGAATCGCATTGGACTAGGTGGAGGCGGGATCATGGGGTTCGTTGCCTGCCCAGGTCTTCCGCCGCGGCGGACGAGACCTGGGGCACCCACATTCACGCAGCAGCAGAGCGGTGAGGTATGAGACCTGGGCCACCCGCCGATGAGGCTGCGATGAACGGGGCACAGTGATTCTTTCCCAGGTCTGAAAATCCAGACCTGGGGCACCCATGGTGTTGATGATCGATGCTGTGTGAAAGACAGAAGCAGGTCCTTCGACTCACCACCCCCGAGCTGAAGTACGCTCGGGTCCCCGTTCGCTCAGGATGACACGTCCATTAAATTGGAGTTGATTCTGGGGGCGTGAAACTCATCCTACGGACTTGGACCTGTCCGTTGGCTTCGGGTCGAACGCCCGCTCATCGCGATGAGGCTGCGATGAACGGGGCACAGCACAGGCCCGGATACAAAGACTCTCCCTTGATGTGTTGCGTTTACACGGAGGGGGTGCGGAGGGAGTTCAGGGCGACGGCTAGGTCGGTGGTCAGGGATTGCTGTAGGTCTTGCGGGAGTTTGTTGCCCTGGGTGGTTAGGTAGAAGACGTCGATGGCGGTTTCGCCTTCGGTGTCGATGAGGGCTACCTCGATGTTGCATTGGTGGGTGGAGAGGGTGAGGGCGATCTGGCGGAGGAGGCCGGGGATGTCCTGGGCGACGACCTGAAGGAGCGTGGAGTGGGTGGAGGAGTCGCTGTCGAACTGGAGGCGGGTCTGGACCTCGACCTTGATGTTGTTGAGCTGGCTCAAGTGGGCGCGGGAGCTGAGCATCTGCTTGACCGGCACCTTTTGGGCGACGACGTCGTGGATGTGGGCGAGGAAGCGGTCCTTCTCGGTGGGGTTGAGCTCGATGGTGCGGAAGACGTCGGTGAACTGGAAGGTGTCGACGACG
>DASQSP010000090.1:0-9200 GCA_035642355.1 Occallatibacter sp. | reverse complement strand
TCCCCGTCTTCTAACCCCTTGCAACGCAGTCACATCCCTTTGCGCAGAATTTCCCCCTCCCAGCGCATAATCAATCCAACGCCTGAACCAGAAAACTCGGCACCGGGTCAGCCCGAAGGGTACGGGCTTCAACGTAAAAGGTACGGGCTTCAGCCCGTACATCAAACCAGCAAATCGGCAGGGGCTTGAGCCCCTGAGGCACCTTTCTTTTCTGACTGCCACACGGAGAAGCAGTTTTGCCGAACTTTCGCCTTTTCGCCCTTCCAGAACAAATGTTCGTTGACTACAAATCACTTAAGTCCATCCGAGACACCCCCTCCCCCCTCTAAATGCGCCGTATGTTCGCCATTTTTGCGGGTGGTATAGTCGAGCATCTGTGAATGATCGCCACTTTGCACAGAGAATCCACGCATGCGCCATAACTTCGCCTGCCCGGCGATTCGGCCCCGCACAGAGAGCCCAAAAAGAGCGCAGCCGCAGCCGCGCTCTCTTGGGCCCGTGGCTTGTTCCGTGGCTGCGATTTAGTGGATGCTCGACGCGATCACTACCGACGCGATCACGCCGGTGGCCACTGCCGCCAGCACGTAGTTGCCGTCCACCTCGCGCCACTCATAGCCCGAAGGCGGACGGTGCAGGTGATATGTCCGGTAGTCGATCCGCGCGCCGCGATCCCAGTCCTCGTGCCTCATGTGGTAGCCCTTCTTCCACTCATTGTGATGCACGTAGGAGTGGTGGTCGCGATCGTCGTGATGATCCTGGGCAAACGCGGTGCCGCCGCATAAAGTAACAGCCAGCGTTGAAAGGGCAACTGCTTTGCGAAATCCGTTCATGCTCTCTCCTCCTCGATTCTAAGTTTCGTGACAGCGCGACTGCTGCTCCGCTTGAAGCCGCAGTTCCCGCGGGATACCTTGATGAGAACGGCGGCTGCGCCAAAATCGTTGTATGCGCCGCGCAAATTTCCCGTAGATTTATTTTTCATGGAAGAAGTGCGGTTATTTTTTTGCGGAACAGGCAACTCGAAGCGCGCTATCGCGGTTGAGGCTCTTCCGCACATCAACCATGCAAGCTCTGAGAACCGAATAAGAACAAATCGGCGGCCTCATGCCATCGCACCATCTTCCGGTGAGAGAGCAAGCCGGGCACCTTCCACTCAGGAACAACCCAAATCGTAGGAGCGCGCAACCATGACACGCCTTTCTCGCATTCTCGCCACTGCCCTTGCCCTCGCCTTGCCCTGTCTGCTCCCAGCTCAAAAGAAACCCCAGGCCGCCAGGTTGGACTTCGAAGCCGTCGGCGCGCCCCTGAAGGCCGACCCGGTTGATGCACAAGTTGCCGCCGCTCTCAAACTCGTCTCCGCCGATCGGATTCAGGCCAGCATCGTGCGCCTGGTCGACTTCTACAACCGCTCGACGGTCTCCTCGACAGAAACCGACTTGAAGCCCGGCACCGGCGTGCTCGCCGCCGCCGATTGGATCAAGTCGCAGTTCGAGGACGTGAGCAAGCAGTGCGGCGGGTGCCTCGAAGTGTCCTTCGACGAATCGATCGAGCAGCCCCAGCCCGGCTTTAACAACAGCCGTCCCCGCATCGTGAAGCCGACTCCGCTGCGCAACGTCGTGGCCATTCTCAGGGGCAGCGATCCCGTCGCGGCCCGGCGCATGTATCTGGTCACCGGCCACTACGACACCCGCGAGACCGACGTGATGGATACCCACGATCCCGCGCCCGGCGCCAATGACGACTCCAGCGGCACTGCCGTATCCCTTGAAGCCGCGCGCGTGCTCAGCCGCTTCCACTTCCCCGCAACCCTGGTCTTTGTTGCTGTCGCCGGCGAGGAGCAGGGCCTCTTCGGCTCTCATCATCTCGCCGAGCGCGCCGCCAAGGAAGGCTGGGAGCTCGAAGGCGTGCTCAACAACGACATTGTGGGCGGCGACACCACGCCCGGCGACAAGCTTCAGTCGAAGCTCCGCGTGCGCGTATTCTCGGCGGGCATTCCGTCCTCCGCGCCGCTCGATCAGATTCGTCAGATTCTCGCGCTCGGCGCGGAAAATGACACGCCTTCGCGCCAGCTTGCGCGAGAGGTGCTCTCGGTCGGCAACACATATTTCCCCAACCGCTTCACTCCCGTCATGGAACTGCGGCTCGACCGCTTTCTGCGCGGCGGCGATCATCGCTCCTTCAGCGACCAGGGCTTCCCAGCCGTCCGCTTCACCGAGTGGCGCGAGAACTTCGATCACCAGCACCAGCATGTGCGCATCGAGAACGGCAAGGAATACGGCGACCTGCTCAAGTTCGACGACTTCCACTACATCGCCCAGGTAGCGCGCCTCAACATCGCCGCACTGGCCACGCTGGCCACATCGCCTGGAGTGCCGCAGCATGTGCGCGTGGTCACATCCAACCTCGACAACGACACCATCCTCAAGTGGGATGCGCCCGCAAGCTACACCCCAGCGGTGAAGTATCAGATCGTATGGCGGGAAACCGCATTCAACGAATGGCAGTATGCGGCCGCCGCCGAACGCTTCCCAGGGACGGATCCCAACAGCGCGCGCCTGCCGGTCTCCAAGGACAATGTCTACTTCGGCGTGCGTGCCTGCACATCCGCAGGCATCTGCAGCCAGGCCGTGGCTCCCGTTCCCAGCCGCGATTGATGAAGGTCATCAATGAAAGATGCGCATCGGTGCACCATATAAGGAATCGCGGGTGCCCCCGGTCCCTCGCTCGCCTTTGGGGACCGGGGGCGGAAAGTTGAGTACACCTGCACTGCCCCCTAAGGGCCGAACACCATGTCAGCTTAATAAAACAGCAAGGGCGCAGCCCGCAGGCCGCGCCCTTACTGCTTCTGCTTGTTGAACAAACTATTCCTTCGGTCCGCCGCTCGGATAATCCACGCGGATCGTCAGAATCTCATACGGATGGATCGGCGCCTTCACCACGTCGCCCGCCAACTCCAGCGGCGCGCCCTCCGGCGTCTCCATCATGTTGGTCACCGTCGCGCCGGTCGCGCCCGCCGGTACGTGGAACTCAACCGTGCCCGTTTTGCCCGCCCACTCATACCCGCGCAGAATCAGGCCCTTTGCATCCTCGGCCTTCTTCACTGCAGTCAGCACCACGTTCGGCGTATCCACGGCAACAAACGAGTGCTCCGCCGGCAGCGAACCCGCATGAGCCGTGGTCACCACCGCCGTCAGCGGATAGTTGTACTCGAAGCCGTGCCGCACCGTCATCGCATCCTTCCACGTGCCAGCATGGGGATAGAGCGCGTAGTGGAAGTGATGATGTCCAATGTCCGCAACCGGATCAGGCCACTTGGGCGAGCGCAGCAGCGTCAGCCGCAACTGATTGCCCACCGCGTCATAGCCGAACTTCGAGTCGTTGATCAGGCTCAGGCCGTGCTTGCCATCGCCAAGGTCGGCCCACTGCTGCGCCGGCACTTCGAACTGCGCTTTTTCCCACGAGTTGTTGCGCGTCGTGGCGCGATCAATCGTGCCATAAGGAATTTCATAAGTCGCAAACGGCCCCGACGCCGCCAGCGGAAACGAAGCCTTCAGCAGCACATGAGCTTCATGCCAATCGATGTCGTTCCCCACATCGACCTGATCGCCCGTCAGGCTGATCGTCTGCACAAACTTCGAGTTCTGCCAGTTATGCGTCACACGAATGGCTGGAGCACCGCTCGCAGCTTTCACCTGCTCCACCGAATCCGCGCGATCAAGCACCGTCGGCGGCACATCGTATGTGCCAGGATCGATGTTCCACGCGTCATAATCCTTCGGCGTGTCCTTGAAGAACTGCAGTTGATTGCCGCAAGCGCCCGCAGCCAGCGATTCGTAATTCGCCTTCTTGTCGAATAGGCTCGTGATACAGCCCGTCGCGCCATCCACCGTCACACGCACATCGGCATTCTCCAGCGTGTAACCTGCGCTCTGCCGCACCAGCGTGACAGCCGGTTTCACAGCAGCAACCGCCACGCCGGGCTCAACGTAAAGCACCTTGTAGCCCAGCGCCGGAACATCGTGCACATCAAGCTTCACCTCGACCACGCCGGTCTTCGCATCGCGCGACACCACGTTCGCCAACAACGGCGCCGCGCCACGGCTCGGATCGACAACCGCAAGTGCGGACTTCGACGCATCCGATGGCGGCACCTGCACCTCCACCGTCACTTCACCGGAGCGCGCCCAACCCAGCGAATTGAAAACAATCACCGGAATGGCGCCAGGCTTCGCGTTCGTGCCCACATGCTCGGCAACCGTCTCCAACGCGCCCGCCGAAATCTCGTTCGTCGACCAGCGCACCACACCGTAGTCCTTCTGCGCATCCTTATAGATCACGCCGATGCCCGAGCCCGCCGCCAGATCGTGGAACTGGTTGAACAGCACCTTCTTCCAGTCCTCGGTCAGCTCGTTCGCCGGATACGTGCTGCCATCGAGCCACGCCAGCGACGCCCACTTCTCCGCGTTCAGCGTCTCAATCGACGCCTCGCGCATGTTGCGCTTGTGGTTGGCCTGCGTAGTGAACACGCCGCGGTGGTACTCAAGGTAGAGCTCGCTCTTCCATGTCGGGATGTCGATCTTGCCCGGCACCGCAGTCGGCGCCGTGTAGCCCTGCGCAATCGACTGGTAGTTCCACTCCGGGCTCTCCGGCGCAATCTCCGTCTCCACCGTCGAGAAGTACGTCTGCGCAATGCCGAACTGCATCTTCGGAATCACCTTCGCCGGATCCGAAGGCTGCGCCCAGTGCGTGCCCTGGTCGAGAATCGCGCGCGTCGGCCCGCCGCCGTGATCGCCAATGCCGTAGAGGTCCATCATGTCCGTGATGCCCGTCGACCGCTCACGCGCCGTCACCATGTCTTGCGAGAGCCGCACCGGGCTCAGGTTGCCGTTCGCGTAGTCGTGCGGGAAATACGTCAGCACCTTCGACCCGTCCGGCGACTCCCACCAGAACAGCTTGAACGGCAACTGGTTGGTGTCGTTCCAGGCCATCTTCTGCGTCACAAAATAGTCCACGCCGCTCTTCTTGTAGATCTGCGGCAACTGCCATGTGTAGCCGAAGGAATCCGGATTCCAGCCGATGCGCACGTCCACACCGTAAGCCTGCTTGTACCAGCGCTTGCCCACCAGCAACTGCCGCACCAGGCTCTCGCCGTCCGGCATATTCAGGTCCGGCTCCACCCACATGCCGCCCACAATCTCCCAGCGCCCTTCCTTAATGCGCCGCGCGATCTCGGCGTTCATGTCGGGATACTTGTCGGCAACCCACTCGTTGTACGCTGCCGCCGACTGCGTGTAGGTGTACGCGGGGTACTCATACATCAGTTGCAGCGCCGTGCCGAAGGTGCGCTTCACCACGTCCACCGCCTCGGTCCACGGCCATAGCCACGCCGCATCGATGTGCGAGTTGCCGGTCAGGTGGAAGGTCGCCTGCCGCAGCAGCGGACGAAGCGCCTCTAGCTTCGCGTGCGCGGCCGTCAGGCTGGCGTCGAACCTGGCCTGGTCCCCCTGGCTCAGCGCATTCAGGTCCACTGTCTTGATGGCCTCGTTCAGAGTCGCCATCTTGCTTGCGTCGCCGGGCGCGAGCGATGGCGCCAGCAGCGCCGCCGACAAAAACTCCACGCGCAGATCCTCCGGATTCGGCCGCGTCTCCGGGAAGTCAATGCGCAGCGTCGCGCCCTGAAAGTTCTTCTTGTCCACCGTATGCAGCAGCTTTACGGCCACCGTCACCTTGTCGCCTGCCTTGGCCTCATCGAACAGCACAATCGGCTCAAGGTCGTCACCCAGCGCCACGCGCCGCCCGTTGAAGTAGAGAATCTGCGGCATCGGCCCATTCGCATAGGCGTGAAACTGGAACCATATCCGCGAGCCCGTCAGGTCGTAGCCGTTCAGCGTCCGCGGCACCTCATAGGTCTGCCGGAACCACACCGCATCGTTGGACGCGCTCTGGTCAGGCCGAATCGTCTCCCATGCGCTGTCGTCCAGGTTCACCGCCTCGCCATGCGCCAGGTCGCCCGCATGCGTCTTCCATGTGCCGTCCGGCAGGCTGGACAAACCGGAGAGCTTCGCGAGCACTGCCTGCGCCCCCGGCTGCAGGGTGGCGGCAATCTTTGCCTCCTGCTCGGCTGACTGCGCTTGTGCGCGTCCGCCCGCCACGGCAAGTCCCATCAGCAACACAACGACAGCTAAGACAGCGGTTACTCTGCGGCGGCTCAACTCCAAAGCACTCATCATCTCAATTTGCTCCCCGAAAAATCTTAATGCATGGACATGGATGGGCGGCAACCGCGAGCGCGCAGACGCGCCAGCAGGCTGAAATTGGACCCGGACGCAACCTACCGCATTGCGATATGCCGTCTCCAGTTCATGCAGGAAAAGCGCATACTGAGAACGGAATGTAAGATGGACGTTTTTCCCGCGGAATTCAGGGCAACCGCCCCAGGCAGGAATGCATAGAGTTCATCGAGTTATTGAGTGGGGGGAATCATGGCGGAAGCAGTTCGTTATCCCGGCATCCGGGTCACCGCAAACGGCAACCAGCTCGTCTCGTATCACACCGAGACGCGCATCGCCGATGCGGGAGTCTTTTATCCCATCACGCCTTCCACCGAGGGCGGCGAGCTCTTCCAGCAGGCCTTTGCCGAGGGCCATCTGAACGTCTTCGGCGGCAACACCATTGCGATCGAAACCGAAGGCGAGCACGCGGCCCAGGGCGGCGCCATTGCCCACTCCGTCTGCGGCAAGCGCGTGGTCAACTTCACCTCCGGCCAGGGAGTGGTCTACGGCGTTGAGCAGTACTATCACGCGCCGGGCAAAGGCTCCACCATGGTGCTGGAAGTCGGCGCGCGCGCGCTCACCAAGCACGCCCTCAATGTTCATTGCGGCCACGACGATATTTACGGCGCTCTCGACACTGGCTGGATCATGATCTTCGGCAAGGACGCGCAGCAGGCCGCCGACCAGGCGCTCATCCTGCGCCGCGTCACCGAGCTCTCGCTGACCCCCGGCATGAACATCATGGATGGCTTTCTCACCAGCCATCTCGAGCGCACTTTCTACAAGCACGAGTCGGAGCTGATTCGCGAGTACCTCGGCGCGCCCGACGACATCATCGAGTGCCCCACCGAGGCGCAGCGCGTTCTGTTTGGGCCCACCCGCCGCCGCGTGCCCAAGATGATGGACCTTACCAACCCCATTCTTCTGGGGCCGGTGCAGAACCAGGAACACTACATGAACGGCATCGTGGCGCGGCGCAACAACTTCGCCGAGCCCATCCTCCAGTTCCTCGAGGATGCCTACAAGGACTTCGGCGATCTCACCGGCCGCCACTACGGTCTCATCAGCGAATACAAGACCGGCGACACCGACACCGTCTTCGTCTCGCTGGGCTCGGCCGCGGAAAACATCGAGGCCGCCGTCGACTACCTGCGCCAGACCCGCGGCGTCAAGGTCGGCTCCATTCACGTCAACGTGATTCGCCCGTTTCCTGAAGCCGCCATCGTCAAGGCACTCAAGGGCAAGAAAAACGTCATCATTCTCGAGCGTACCGACGAAGCCTTGGCGGGCGACAATCCGCTGGGCCGCGATATCCGCACAGCGCTGTCGAAGGCCATTCAGTATGAAGGCCATCCAGCCGCCGAAGGCCTGCCTGCCCTCGCCATGAATGAGGTTCCGCACATCTACTCCGGCACCTACGGCCTCGGCTCGCGCGACTTCCGCCCCGAGCACATCATCGGAGCCTACGAATACGCCACCGCCGGCCGCGCCCGCAAGGACGGCAAGACCGCCGCTGACGGCGTCAGCTTCTTCGCACTCGGCATCGACCACCCCTACAGCGTCATCGGCGATGAGACGCCGTCGCTACTGCCCGAGGGCGCGGTTGCCGTCCGCTTCCACTCCATCGGCGGCTGGGGCGCCATCACCACCGGCAAAAACCTCGGCGCCATTCTCGGCGACCTCAACGATCTGCTCTACGAGCGCGACGGCCTCACCGACTCGCTCGGCAATCCCAAGGAAGTCATTCACGTCAGCGCCAATCCCAAGTACGGCTCGGAGAAGAAAGGCGCGCCCACCAGCTACTTCATGGTTGCGGCCAAGGAGCGCATCCGCGTCAACTGCGACCTGCGCCACGTCACAACCGTGCTCTGCTGCGACCCCAAGGCCTTCACCCACACGAACCCCCTCGACGGCATTCAGGAGGGCGGCAGTCTGGTCTGGGAGTCGGATGAAGAGGGCGAGCGCGCCTGGCAGAACCTGCCCATCTGGGCCCGCAAGCAGATCATCGAGAAAAATATTCGCGTCTTCACGCTGCCCGGTTTTGAAATCGCCCGCAAGGCCACCGACCGCGGCGATCTGCAGCTTCGCATGCAGGGCAACGCCTTCCTCGGCGCATTCTTTGCCGTCAGCACGCTGCTTCAGGAGTTCGGCATCACCACCGAGCAGTTCCGCGACGTGGTCCACAAACAGTACGTGAAGAAGTTTGGCAAGCTCGGCGAGGCCGTCGTACTGTCGAACATGGAAGTCATGACCCAGGGCTTCGAGCGCGTCAAGGAGATCAAGATCGGCGAGCTCAGCGCCGCCGACCGCTCCAGCCTTCGCGGTCAGGCTCTGCTTCCCATCCTCGAGCCGGTTGCCGCCGGCGCGGTCGATAGCTGCTCCACCGGCTGCCGCTCCACGCTGCCTCCCGCCGGCCAGTCCGCACGCACGCCGATCTCAACCATCGCCGCGTTCGACGCCGAGTTCCGCTCCAGCTTCGGCTACGATCAGCCGGCCTCGCCGCTCTCGGCCATGGGCGTCATCGCCGCGGCCACAGGCGATACGGCCTCAAAATACGTCGCCCGCCGTGAGACGCCGCTATACATCGCCGAGAACTGCACCCAATGCATGGAGTGCATCTCAGTCTGCCCGGATACCGCGCTGCCCAACACCTCGCAGGATCTCTCGACCATCCTTACCATGGCCGTCTCCCGCTACGTCGGCGATCCCGCCGAGCGAAGCAAGATGCTCGCCAAAGTTCCGCAGATCGAGAAGCTGGCCCGCGCGCGCATGCTGGCCGACATCAAGGCCGGCACGCCGATGCCCACCATCATCCGCGAAGTCACCGAGTCCGTCGATGGCTTCTCCACAGAGGCCAAGACGCAGTTCTACAACATCATCGACAAGGTGCCGATGGCCTATCAAAAGGTCAACGCCATCTTCTCCTCGCCC
>DASQSP010000089.1:0-2202 GCA_035642355.1 Occallatibacter sp. | reverse complement strand
CAGAGTCCCGCGCGGTCAGAGACTCCGTGCACGCATCGAAACACATCGCACGAGAACGGGGAGATCCCATGCTCGCCCGCGACGGATGGAAGTGCGGGACGCGGTCAGAAGTCCAAGGACCTACGCCGACGATGAACGAGCACGGGAAGTCGGACGGTCTCATAGTACCGCTGAAGCCTCCAAACAAAGCCGGGGAACCGGTGGCGGAGGAGGTGGAGGGGAGCGACTGTCTCAAATGTCAAACAGTAACAGCAGATTCCAAGATGACCGCCGCGCCGCCGCGCGAACACGCGTCGGGAAAAGGGGAGGGGGCGGCAAAGGCGAATTCAGGGTTCCACTGAAGCTGATGCCGCAGAATGGCATTAAGCATGATCAGCAACTTGCGCATGCAGGCGGTGAGTGCGGCCTTGGGTTTCTTGCCGGCGCCCAGCAACCGCAGGTAAAAGGCTTGCAGCACCGGGTTGTGGCGCGCCGCCACCAGCGTACACATGTAAAGAACGGCGCGGACCTGGGCGCGGCCGCCCCAGATCGCACGCCGGCCGCGCAGCTTGCCGCTGTCGTGATTGAACGGTGCGACGCCGACCAGCGCGGCGATCTTGCGGCGGCTGAGCGTGCCGAGTTCCGGCAGGTGGGCCAACAAGGTAGTCACCGCCACACTGCCCACCCCCGGCACGCTGCGCAGCAGCCGGGCCTTTTCCGCCCACAATGGCGAACGCCGAATCGCCTGTTCCAGGGCGGCATCGAGCTCGGCCAGCTGTTTGCGCAGCCAGCGCATGTGCGCCGCAATTCCGCGATTAAGGCCGGCAACGGCGCGGCTGTGCCGATTAGTCTCAGCCGTCAGCATTTCGACAATTTGCCGGCGCCGTGCAACCAGTGCCATCAGTTCCCGGCTTTGGGCGTCGGGCAAAGGCCGGGTATCCGGCTGGATCAGTTCGGCGAAATGGGCCAGGACTCGGGCATCAATCGCATCGGTCTTCGCCAGCCGGCCGGTGGCACGCGCAAAGTCGCGGACCTGACGCGGATTAACCACGGCTACCGGCAAATCCGCGGCCGCCAATTCACTCGCCGCCGCGATTTCATAGCCGCCGCTGGCTTCGAGCACCACGCGGCTCACACTCAACTCCTTGAGGCGCTTGTTGATCAGCCCCACAATGCCGCGTGGATTGTGGTCACACTGAAGCTTTCAGCACCAGGCCGCAGCGCCACATCGAGCCGCGCTTTAGACACATCGATGCCGATGAACAATTGCTTTTCCACCACTTCCTCCAGACGTCCAGCCCATCCTTGCGCGATACGGGCTTGTTAACCCTGGCGACTGTTCGGGCCCTGCGCCTTGTGTCCGGGCGTGATGGACCAAACGCTTCCCGCGGTCTTGAAAACCTCGGGTAGGGACGGTCTTGTCACGCCCGGACCTACTCAAATCGTTGGAATGCCGAAGATACAAGGGTGGGGTGCTCAACCACCGCCGCCACTGAAGCCGTTAGCGCAGTTCCATCGCGATCCGCGCTATGCTGGTGATCTGCATCGCACGGACCTCGCATGGGCGCGCCACGCCGCCGCTACCGGACTTTCGGTCAGCGAGATTCGAAGTGAGATCTTGCAGGGGCGTGACCTTTCCAAAAAAGGCGATCCGAGACGGCAGCGCGAATACGCTGAGCGCACCGCCGGCAAGGCGATTCGCCAGACCGAGTAGGGCCGGAGAACTTTGAGGTAATGGTTCATCATGAACGTCGGAAGTGTTCGGTGAGGTGAAGGGCATAGACCTGCAATGTATCTTGAAGGGGTCGAACGCAAAGCACCGGCGCTCCGGGCTGATCAATTTCCATGGTCGTTGCCACTGTTCGCGCGCTTGAACAAGCTTGAAATCCGCGCGCCGGTGACTTTTTTGGTCGGCGAAAACGGTTCGGGCAAATCAACGCTGCTCGAGGGTTTGGCCGTGGGGGTCCAAGCGATCGCTGCGGGTAGTCAGGAGCTCGCCCGTGATGAGACCCTATGGGCCGCACATGAGTTTGCCAGGGCTTTCCGCTTCATCCGCCGGCGCCATCCGAAACGCACGATGTTTATGCGCGCCGAGGACGTGCTCGGCTACAAGTTGACCGCAGCGAGGTTGTATAAAGAGGGAGCCATCGCGCGGGCTGGCGGGCTGAAGGCGTTAGATGCCGCGCGGGCAGCGGAAGAACAGGAGGAGGCAGCCGATATCGC
>DASQSP010000088.1:0-2405 GCA_035642355.1 Occallatibacter sp. | reverse complement strand
AAGCCCGTCGCCGCCGAACTGGCGCAGGATCTCCTCGTCGTCATGCGCGTCTACTTCGAAAAGCCGCGCACCACGGTTGGCTGGAAGGGTCTCATCAACGATCCCCATCTCGACGAGTCGCATCGCATCAACGACGGCCTGCGCATGGCGCGCAACCTTCTCCTCGACCTCGCCGAGATGGGCGTCCCTGCCGGCAGCGAATTTCTCGACCTGATCACGCCTCAATATCTCGCCGCACTCGTCAGCTGGGGCGCCATCGGTGCGCGCACCACGGAAAGCCAGCTCCATCGCCAGCTCGTCAGCGGCCTTTCCTGCCCGGTCGGCTTCAAGAACGGCACCTCCGGCGACGCCGGCATCGCCATCGAAGCCATCCTCTCCGCGCGCCAGCCGCACACCTTTCTGGGCCACACCAAGCACGGCCAGAGCGCCATCTTCGCCACCGACGGCAATCCCGACTGTCACCTGATCCTGCGCGGCGGCCGCGGCGTTACCAACTACAGCGCGGCCGATGTGGAGCGCATCGCCGGACTGGAGACCAAAGCCGGCCTCGAGCCCGCCATGATGATCGACTGCAGCCACGCCAACAGCTGCAAGGACCATACCCGCCAGCCGCTGGTATGCCACGACGTCGCCGCGCAGATTGCCGGTGGCGACCGCCGCATCGTCGGCGTCATGCTCGAAAGCAACCTCGTCGCCGGCGCTCAGAAACACGTACCCGGCCAGCCGCTGGTGCGCGGCCAGAGCATGACCGATGCCTGCATCGGCTGGGATGAGACGGTGCCGCTGCTACACGGGCTCGCCGCCGCCGCGCGCGCTCGCGGCTGAAGGACAGCCCGCTTACAGGCTTGTCATGCTCGAAAAAACAATTTGAGTGCGGAACTAAGCGGGGGCGCAAATCGTATCCCGCATTGCCCGTCCACAGGAGGTTGCCATGCACGACACAAAGGCGCGGTTGTCTCAATTGTGGCTCTTCGCCTTATTGAACTACCTGTATGCGGACGTGCTTGCCCTGTTCTTTATTGTTGGCTCGCACGATCCGGCCCCACATCTCCCACAGTGGGCTCTTCTGGGGTCCGCGGTCTTGATGGAAATACCCATCTCCATGATCCTGGCGTCTCGACTGCTTCCGTTTAGAGCGAACCGGCTGGCGAATATCGCTGCCGGTGGCATTGAGACTTTAGCCGTCGTTTCGATGCAGTTCGTTTTCCCTCTGGCCACCGGTGCCTGGCACGAGCAGATGTTTCCATCGTACATTTTCTTCGGGACGATCGAAACGGTGTGCACCTCGATCATCATCTGGAAGGCGTGGACTTGGTCAGGGGTTGAAGCCGCCGTTAGTTCGGAGCGGATCGTCCGCAAAACGGGAAGCTGAAATCTTTCATTCTTAACGACGGGATTGCTCAAAAACGTACCCGAACGATCCGTGTCTTTTGGAGGCCGCCTGCCGACCGCGAACTGCAGGGGCGATGAGCGTAATGGCCGGGTGCCCCATCCTAAGCGGAGCGTAGGGTGGGTATATTGAGTCGGAGCGAAGCGGCCTCCCCTTTCTTCCGCAAAGCATACGTACAGGTCATGCCTCCGTCGAAGCCGACTCCAGCTTCAGCAGCTTCTCCTTGCGCTCCTTGCCCCAGCGATAGCCGGTGAGCTGTCCATTCTTGCCCACCACGCGATGACACGGCACTACCAGCGCCACCGGATTTCGCGCACACGCCCGCGCCACCGCTCGCACTGCGCGCGGCTGTCCCAGCTCCGCTGCTACGGCAGAGTAGCTTCGTGTCTCACCCCGCGGAATCGATTGCAGCAGCTTCCACACCCGCTGCTCGAAGGCGGTTGCCCGCAGATCGAGCGGCAGATCGAGCGCCACCGGATGCTCCGTCATGCGTGAGATCACCGCGCGTGCCGTCGCGCCAAGGCGTTCGTCCTTCATGGTTGCAGCCTGGACATCGGCGGCAGGGAAGCGCTCACGAAGCTCTTGTTCGAGCGCTCTCGCGTCATCGCCCAGCGACACCGCGCAAAGACCACGCTCGGTCGCGGCCACCAGCACCGTGCCCAGCGGGCAATCCGCCACCAGGAAGCGGATGCTCTCGCCCAGGCCACCTTTGCGGAATCGCTCTGGCCGCATGCCCAGCCGCGCATCCGCGCCCTCATACATGCGGCTCGAGGAGCTGAAGCCCGCCTCGTAGATCGCATCCGTCACACTGCTGCCTGCCGCCAGCCGGTCGCGCAGCAGTGCGGAGCGCCGGTCGATCTGATAATGCCGCGGACTCACGCCCAGCACGCGTTCAAACATGCGCTGCACCGTGAACGGACTCAGCGCCGTCAGCCGGCCCAGTTCCTGCAACGTCACCACGCGGTCGACATGCCGGTCGAGATAGTCGCACAGCCGCCGCACCGTCTCCGCCTCT
>DASQSP010000087.1:0-9794 GCA_035642355.1 Occallatibacter sp. | reverse complement strand
GCAGAGAGGGTGGAAACAACAGCGTCTGGTTGACTGTGTCGGGAAAAAAGTTCTGGCCCATGACAAAATCCTAAACCGATGGAGCACCTGTCACCTTCAAATTAACCGCAAAGGGAATCTATGCCCGACACACTCCTAGAGGCTAACTTAGCCTTTGAGATAATCCGAAACTGAATAGGTGGCAATCGACGTGGCGATGCGGCTTGGCCGCAGAATCCGTGGGTTGCGTGCCTCGAAAGGCTGGAATCAGGCGTATCTAGCTGAATTATCAGGACTTGGTAAAATCTATATCAGCCAGCTCGAAAACGGCCGGAAGCAGGCTTCCATCGGCACGATCGATGTGCTCGCCCAGAGCTTCGGAATGACCATTTCGGAGTTTATGAAAGGCATTTAGCTCTCACTTGAAACCGGGGCATAATCGCCCCGTACAATCTCCCCATGTCGCATACTCCTACTTCGGCCTTCTTCCGCCCCGGCGGCCGCGCCCCGGCCCAGCTTCGCCCCCTCACCCTCACCCCCGGCTATGTCCTCACCGCCGAGGGCTCCGTGCTGGTCTCCTTCGGCAATACCCGCGTGCTCACCAACGCCACCATCGAGCAGGGGGTCCCCGGCTGGCTGCGCAACTCCGGCCGCGGCTGGGTCACGGCGGAGTACGCCATGCTGCCCCGCTCCACCGTCACCCGCACCCCGCGCGAAAGCGAGCGGGGCAAGATCGGCGGCCGCACCCACGAGATTCAGCGGCTCATCGGCCGCAGCCTGCGCTCGGTTATCGACATGCAACTGCTCGGCGAACGAACGATCATCCTCGACTGCGACGTGATCCAGGCCGACGGCGGCACCCGCACCGCCGCCATCACCGGCGCGGCCGTGGCCCTGGCCCTGGCCCTCAACGCGCTGGTCAAGGCCGGAACGCTGAAGCACTCGCCCATGAAGCAGTTGGTCGCCGCCACCTCGGTCGGCATCGTCGGCGGAACCGCGCTGCTCGACCTCTGCTATGAAGAGGACTCGCAGGCCGAGGTGGACATGAACGTGGTGATGACCGCCGATGGCGGTCTGGTCGAGACCCAGGCCACCGCCGAGAAGGGAAGCTACTCCCGCGCGCAGTTGAGCGCGCTGCTGGACCTGGCCGAGGCCGGCCTGAAGGAAATCTTCGCCGCGCAGCGGGCGGTGCTGGGGATGTAGCGGACAGCGTTACGGGCCAGTGAATCTGGTAATCTCGACTTTCCAGTAAAGGGCGATGTCAGAGGCGAATTGGAATGCGGGAAATAAGCAACAGTCTGCTCTATGGCGACAATCTACCGGTCATGCGTGAAAGGATCGACGATGAATCGGTGGACCTCGTCTATCTCGATCCCCCGTTCAATTCCGACCTGAACTACAACGTCCTTTTCAAAGCCGACGGACTGCATTCGGATGAAGCCCAGGTGACCGCGTTCAAGGACACCTGGACCTGGGATGCGGCGGCGCAAACGGCCTTTGACGAATTGCAAAGCGTGCGCAATCCAACATTGGTCAGTTTCGTCAATGCGCTTGATGGTGCGTTGGCGCGAAGCCCGATGCTTGCCTATCTCGTCAATATGGCCCCGCGCATCGTAGAGATTCATCGGGTCTTGAAGCCAACCGGTTCCGCATATCTGCATTGCGATCCAACCGCGAGCCATTACCTCAAGATGCTCATGGATGCAGTTTTCTGGCCGGCAAACTTTCGCAGCGAAATCGTTTGGCGCAGAACCGGGTCGCATAATAAGGCGAGACGATGGGCTCCAATTCATGATGTGATCCTGTTTTATACGAAGAGCAACGATTACACATGGACTAACCCGCGAAGACCGTACATGCTTGGGCATGTCAAAGATAACTTTGTCGAGGAGCATGACGGCGTCTATAAGACCAACTATTACGGCAACGTTCTGACAGGATCGGGGACACGCGGAGGAGAATCGGGTAAACCGTGGCGCGGTTTTGACCCAACGGCCAAGGGCAGGCACTGGGCCGTTCCGGGGAAAATCTGGGATGAAGCCGGAATCGATCCTGCTGGTTTGACGCAACATGAAAAACTCGATCTGCTCTTCGAGAGGGGCTTTATCACCATCGCCGATGGTGAAGCCTGGCCTATGTACGAGAGAACAATTACGGCAAACGATGGTCCAGCAGCTCCAGACATCTGGGCCTACCAGCCCTATACGGAGGGAACCGTCTTCGGGACAGAGTTTGGGATCGATGCGGATGTGCGCTGGCTTAGCCCTCAGGATGCCGAACGATTGGGCTACCCAACGCAGAAGCCGCTCGGGATTCTAAAGCATATTCTCAACGCCTCAAGCCGGCCTGGCGACCTGGTTTTGGATCCCTTTTGCGGCTGCGGAACAACAATTGAGGCTGCGCAGATTCTTGCACGCCGGTGGATTGGAATTGACATATCTCCGTTCGCGATCGAACTAATCCGCAGACAGCGGCTTGAAGGGGCCTTTCCCCATCTCAGAGCGGGAGTGGATTACAAGATTGAGGGCCTCCCGACAACCGTCGATGGCGCTCGCATGATGGCGGAGCAGGATAAAGACAGAAAAGCCTTTGAGATTTGGGCTGTATCGAAGGTCGACGGAATTCCAAACGATAAGAAAGGCGCGGATAAAGGCATCGATGGACGGATACCGTTCAGGCCGGACGGGAAGACCACTAAATTTGCGGTGGTCTCGGTCAAGAGCGGCAAGTTGAAGGCCGACGATGTGCGCGCACTGGCAAGCGTTGCTAAGCGAGAGGAAGCGTCTTCTCTGGGATTTGGCGTGCTGGTTGTCCTGAATGCGCCAACGGCGGGGATGAAAGCCGACGCCGCATCCGCTGGAACCGTCGAAATGCATGGGAACCGTTATCCGCTCGTGCAGATTTTGACGATTGAGGCAATTCTAAAAGGGAAAAAGCCGCATCTGCCTCTCGTCGATCCCAGCGTCGGTTACGGCAAGAGGGCAAGTCCGGCAAATATACAAGGTTCACTCTTATAGACATGACGGGCCGATCGGGCAGCGGATCGCGCTGCACGCAATATGCCTTCACGAGCTGCCAGCCGGCCGCGTCCGCCCAACTTTCCCGCAACCTCCCCCGCCGTAGCGAATCTCACTCAACAAAGGCGAGGAGCGGGAACCTCATGTCGAACTACGCCCCACTACATCGGCAGTCTACATCGGCAGTCGCAAGCGCCGAAGCTTCGTGCCTGCTTCATGCATGACGCTCTGCTACCATAGGAACGTTCGGAGTTCCCGCGCCCGCACGGCGGATGTCCGCCCCGCGAGTCTCACGCGTACCGGCAGCGGGCGCTAACCCACAAGGAGAATCCTTATGCCTCTTGTTACCGCGCGGCAACTCCTCGACGAAGCCGCCAAAGGCGGATACGGCGTTGGCGCTTTCAACGTCAACGACATGGAACAGATTCAGGCCATCATGATCGCCGCGCGGCAGACCAAGTCGCCGTGTATCGTGCAGGCCAGCCGCGGCGCGCGCGCCTTTGCCGAGGATCTTTACCTCTTCAAGCTCATCCAGGCCGCCGTCGAGCTCAACCCTGACATTCCTATCGCCATGCATCAGGATCACGGCAACAGTTTTGACACCTGCAAGAGCGCCATCGCCCTGGGCTACACCAGCGTGATGATGGACGGCTCGCTGCTCGAGGACGGCAAGACGCCGTCCACCTTCGAGCAGAATGTAGAAGTCACGCGCAAGGTGGTGGACTACGCGCATGAGCGCGGCGTCAGCGTCGAAGGCGAGATCGGCGTGCTGGGCGGCGTGGAAGACGGTCACGGCGCGGGCGGCAGCGGCCTCGAGCACCTCACCGATCCCGACCAGGCGGTCGAGTTCGCCGAGCGCACCGGCATCGACTCGCTCGCCATCGCCATCGGCACCAGCCACGGCGCCTACAAGTTCAACAAGAAGCCCGATGGTTCGGTGCTCAAGATGGGCCTGTTGATCGAGATTCACAAGCGCCTGCCCCACACCCATCTGGTGATGCACGGCTCAAGCTCGGTGCCCAAGGAACTGCAGGACATCGTGAACCAGTACGGCGGCAAGCTCACTCCCACCTGGGGCGTGCCGGTCGAGGAGATTCAGCTCGGCATCAAGAACGGCGTGCGCAAGGTCAACGTCGACACCGACAATCGCCTCGCCATCACCGGCGCCATCCGCAAGGTCTTCGCGGAGAGCCCGGAGAAGTTCGATCCCCGCGACTACATGAAGCCCGCCCGCGAGGCCATGGCCAAGGTCGTCGCCGCGCGCATGACGGAGTTCGGCCAGGCCAGCCACGCCGGGGACTACGCGCCCATCGCGATCGCCGACATGGCCAAGGGCTACGCCAGCGGCGCGCTCGACACCCGCCCCTCGGCCGTCGCCCGCTAAACAGCTAGCCGCATCGCTTCCAACAACAAAGGCCGCTCCCATCAGGAGCGGCCTTCTTGCGTTTCACTATAACCACTTTGGGTGCCCCCGGTCCCTCGCACTTGGGGACCGGGGTTCGTGCATAGTTGGGTAACCCTGAACTGAAATTGCTCTAAAGAACGGAGGCAGCGGACGACAGTTGCACCGACGGCGCGCGCGCGTCCAGCTCCTGGTCCTTATATTGCAGTTGATAGAGCTTCCAATAGAGGCCGCGCTGCGCCAGCAGTTCCTGGTGTGAGCCGAACTCGCGCAACTGGCCCTTGTGCATCACCAGAATCGCGTCCGCCCGTTGCACCGTCGAGAGCCGATGCGCAATCAACACGCTGGTGCGGCCTTCCACCATGCGGTCCAGCGCGCCGCGAATGCGCAGCTCGGTGTCCGTATCCACGCTTGAGGTGGCCTCGTCGAGAATCAGGATGCGCGGGTTGTAGGCCAGCGCGCGGGCAAAGTTGATGAGTTGTTTCTGGCCTGTCGAGAGCGAGCTGCCGCGCTCGCGCACCGGCTCATCGAATCCACCCGGCAGGCTCTCGATAAAGTCCAGCACATTCACATCGCGCGCCGACCTGCGCAGGCCGGCTTCCGTAATCGCCTCGTTGCCCAGCCGGATGTTCTCGGCGATCGTGCCGGTGAACAGGAACGGGTCCTGCAGCACCACGGCAAAGTGCTGCCGAAGCGCAGTCAGGTCGTGCTCTCGCAGGTCCACGCCGTCGATCAAAATCTGTCCGGCGGTCACGTCGTAGAAGCGCATCATCAGGCTGGTCAGCGTGGTCTTGCCCGCGCCGGTGTGGCCCACAATGGCAATCGTCTCTCCGGGCTCGATGGTGAAGGAGACGTCTTTCAGAATCCACTCAACGTCCTGAATGGCGCTCAGCTCCGCCGCCGGATCGTAGGCCGTGGCCGCGCGGTCAACAATCGCCTGCTGCTCTGGAGTCAGTTTCCGGTAGGTAAACCAGACACGCCGGAACTCGATGCGGTTGCTGCCGTCGCCCGCGCGCGCGACGGCGGGGCTCACGATCTCCGGCGGCGTGTCCAAAAGTTTGAAAATCCGCTCGCACGCGGCCATCGCCGCCTGCAGGATGTTGTACTTGTCGCTCAAATCCTGAATCGGCCGCCAGAAGCGCTGCGAATACATGTTGAAACTGGCCAGCATGCCGATGGTCACCGTGCCGCTGAGCACGCCGAAGCCGCCGCGCCACAGCACCAGCGCAATCGCGATGGCCGAGAGCAGCTCGACAGCGGGATAGTAGAGCGCGTAGGCGAAGATGGTGTCCTTGAACGCGATCATGTGCAGCCGGTTCACATCCTCGAAGTCCTTGTAGGCGCGCTCTTCGCGGTTGAAGAGCTGCACCACGCGCATGCCGGTCACATGCTCCTGGGTAACGCTGTTGATGCGGGCAATGGCCGCGCGCACGCGCCGGTAGCTCTCGCGCACGCTGTTGCGGAACATGCGCGTAACGATCAGAATCACAGGCAGCACCGCGAAAGCCAGCAGCGCCAGCCACCAGTTGATGCTCAACATCACGATGGCCATGATCGATAGCGTGAAAATATCGTCCACAATGGCGAGGATGCCGCCCGTGAACATCTCGTTGATCGCGTCCACGTCGGAGGTGAGCCGCGTTACCAGCCGCCCCACCGCATGCGCATCGAAGAAGCCCACATGCATGTTCTGCATGTGGCGGAAGATGTCGCGGCGCAGATCGAACATGATCTTCTGCCCCGTCCACTGCATCAGGTAGGTCTGGACGAACTCGAACAGATACGACGAGATCTGCATCACCAGATAGATCGTCGCCAACTGCGTGATGCCCTGTACCGGATCGCTGCTCAAACGGCGCGTGAGCCACTCCGCCGAGCCAAAGCCGCTGGCCGCCTGATGGCCGGCGTGAGGAAAGTAGTGGTCGATTCCGACCATGACCAGAAACGGCCCGCCCACATCGCTCAGCGATTTGAGCGTGACCGCCAGCGAAGAGATGATCGCCTGCCCCATGTAGGGCAGCAGATAGCGGCCAAGCCGCCGCATCAGCCGCGAGTCGTAAACTTTGCCGACCGGATCTTCATCGGCCTTGCGCAGCTCGGGCCTGGGGGCTTGCTTTGACGGTTTGGGTTGCTGCTGTTGCTGTTGCGGGTCCGTCATGGATCGCGTAAGCCTTCCTCTACTTCGCGTGAGCCTTCCTGTAAGTATTGTACGGGCAATCAGGCGCGCCGCCGCAGCGCGGATGGTGTCCATGAGATGCGCCAGACCGCCGATAGTGTGAATTTTTCTTGTCCGAGCCTTGAAGGGTATGGGCTTCAGCCCCCGAGGGAGGGCGCTTCAAGCTATACGACTCCAATCGCAGCCATCCCGCCAATGCACTAGACTCGAATCGTGGGTTTTCAGGAATTTCTCGGCAACTCGGCCACCGTCACCCGCTTGCGCGAGAGCGTGTGCGCCAGCCGCGTGCCCCAGTCTATGATCCTCGCCGGCCCCAAAGGCGCGGGCAAATACACCCTCGCGCTGATGCTGGCGCGGGCGGTCAACTGCCTTGAACTCACTGAGTCCGACGGCCTGCCCGACTACTGCGGTCATTGCCGCAACTGCCAGCGCATCGGCGACGCCGCGAATCTCGAAGAGCGCGTGGCCGAGGCCGTGGCTGCCCGCGAAGAGATGCGCGACGTGGACAAGCGCGAGACCCGCATCCTCATTCAAACGCATCCCGACGTACTTATCGTGCCGCCCGACCCGCCGCAACTGCTCATCAAGATGGGCCAGGTGCGCCAGGTCATCCATGCGGCCTACTACCGCCCGCCGGTCGAGGCGCGCCGCTCGTTTTCCATCTTCACCTCGTCGGCGTTCATGAAAGAGGCGGCCAACAGCCTGCTCAAAGTGCTGGAGGAGCCGCCGGACTACACTTCGCTCATCCTGCTCAGCGAGAATCCCCAGGAGCTGCTGCCGACCATCCGCTCCCGCGCCATCATTCATCGCCTCGGCGCACTGCCCGCCGCCGAGCTGGAGCTGCTGCTCGCCCAGCGCCGTCCCCAGCTCAAGCCGCAGGAGCGAGCCCTGGCCTCGCGCCTGGCCGAAGGCGCCGTGGGACGCGCCCTCTCTATCGATCTTGAGACCTACCTTGCCAGCCGCCAGGACGCGCTCGTCATCCTGCACAGCGCGCTCAGAGAGCCGGATTACTCGCAGCTCTTCCACGCGACCGAGAGCTACCGCGCCGGCGCCGACGGCCAGGAGAAGACCATCCATCTGCTGCGCGCGCTCGGCGCACTGCTTGAGGACATGCTGCTTGTCCTCGCCGGCACTCCGGCACTCATCCGCAACGTCGATCTCGCCGCCGAGCTCGACAAACTGGGACAGGGACTAACCGTCGATTGGATCGACGGCGCGGCGCGCGCCCTGGGCGCGGTGGAGCAGGGCATGCGCCGCAATCTGCTGCGCTCGCTCTCGCTCGATGCCATGGCGGTGAGCCTCGCCGGCCGTTGAACACAAAAAGCAACCCGCTCGCTGCCTCGGGCATCTTTTCAGGTAGAATCAGGCAACTCCAGTTCGGCAACTCAAGTTCTTTTGATCTTTTGCGTTCGCGGGCTGCGCATCCACCAGATCGGACTTGTTTCATCCGGCTTGTCTTTCATCCGGCTTGTCTTTCATCCGGCTTGTCCCATCAGGTGATTTGCGGTGTGAGCGTCATCGGCTCATGCGGCATCCCATTGTTTTGAACGCGCATTTTTAGTTTTGAACGCGCATTTTTACGGGCCTCGCTTTTCCCTCAACGGAGGAATATCCCGATGACCAACGAATCGGCTCTCGCGCACATGGCGGAGACCTCCACGCTGCCCGCGGCTGCGTCAGCGCCGCGCACCGGCCGCAAAGGGCCGGTGCCGCAGCACCTGCGCCATACCCATTACTCCGCCGATGCCGCCGCGCCGCCGCGCCAGGCCGAGCTCTTTTATCTGCAAAAGCAGATACAGGCGCAGACGCCGATGGTCATCGTTCTCGAGGATGGGCAGCATGTGGAGGGCGTGATCGAGTGGTATGACTGGAGCTGCCTGAAAATCCGCGGCCGCGAGAAGTCCCTCGTCTACAAGTCGGCCATCAAGTACATGCACAAGCTCGGCGAGGGCGCTCTCTGAAACCAACGCTCAAGCATCCGCCCGCATGACGCGACGCTCCGGACGCGCTCCCCGAGGCAAGCGGTGCATCGGCTCGGCGCCCCACCGGCATTGGAAGGCGACGACCCTTGGAAGCAGACCGGCGCCTTGCTCGACGCCGTCGCACCAGCCCAATGCACAAACTTCTTCGCCTCCCGCGGATATGCAAGCACTTGAATCGAAAAATGCCTTGGTATCGTGACCGCTTGATTGAGCAATTTTGAGTCTGGCCTGTTTTCCGGTGAACTTCCACTTGATGGTCTGAGCGCGGTCGATGCGACGATTCCATGCGCCGGCTTTACGGTGCGGTTGGACAAGGTCTCCGATTCCGCGTCAGTATCGGCGGTACCGCGGGTACCGCGCTCGAATTTGCGGCGAGCTCAGGCCACAGATTGGCTTTTGTCAGCCGGCGCAGGAAAGTATCCTTGCCGGCGTGGGTCTTGCGGAGCAAATCTATTTTCCAACTGAAGCCCCGACTCATCTCCCCGCCGAACCGCGAGGTCATGCAGATCGATCAGCAGAAGGACAGCTCTGTCGTAGTCCCTGGGCTGCCGTTTCCCGATATAAGCCGACACCTGCTTCCAGACGGCGCCTTCGCGCTTCGCCGGTTGGTCGAGATACCGTGCGTGATCGGTCTCATCCCTGGCTTTCTTCCGCGCGGCGTCCGCTTCTCGCTTGGCTTGCAGCAGACGCGCTCGTTCTTCCGATAGGCCGCGAGCGGCGATCAGCAGGTCTTCAACCGTGCGCCGCGGTGCCGTGCCGTGAGGCGGAGGGAAAGCACCTCGCTGTTGAAAGCGGCGCAAAAGCTCGTTCTTCCATCGTTCCCCGGAGTCCGATGCCGCGGCAATCAGCAGACCGTCCTTATCCTCTTCGGGCAGGCCTCGAATCCAGTCCGCAAGCTCCTCGCGGGACGGGCCAGCGCTCAGTGGAGACGAGACGGAGGCGGCAACCTGCACAAGATCCTCGTCGATTCCCAGAAACTCGATCAGAGACTCAAGCGGTGCCGGCAGCGCGCCCAGGCCGTTCGGCACGGGAGGTTTCAGCGTGGCTCCCACGGACTTCTTATGCTGCACGGAATGAAGCCATCCCAGATAGAGACAGCGATAGTCGCCGCGCAGCAGATCGGAGCGCAGGGACATCAACGACCTCGTCCGTCCGGTTCCCTCTTCCCAATCGTCGAGCTCCACTTCACCGTCGAATGCAATGATCGCGGACTTCCCGGAGTTCCGGATGACCGTGGT
>DASQSP010000086.1:0-12345 GCA_035642355.1 Occallatibacter sp. | reverse complement strand
AGGTGCAGGGGTTGGGAATGCCGGTGCTTTCGGTTTCCTGGGGGGTGATGAAGCGGAAGGTGTGCGCGGCGACGTTGTTGTCCTTGATGGTCTGCTCGATGGCGGGCATGTGGCAGGCGACGCACTGGCTGCCGGGGCTGTTTGGGGCGTGGTGGGTGTGTTGGCTCACGGTGCCGCGCAGGCCGGATGGATTGTCGGGGGTGTGGCAGCGGAGGCACAGGGCGTTGCCCACGGCGATGAGATTGGAGGGATGGCGATTGCTGTGCACGTCGTGACAGTCGAAGCAGCGCAGCTCGCGGTGATACATGGTGCTTTGCACAAAGTCATTGCCCTGCATGCGATTTTTGTGCGCGGTGAGGTCAGGGTATTGCAAGAAGTTGGTGACGCCGGGCTTGAGATGCTCCAACTGCCAGTAGTCGGCGAGGCGCTGGCCGGGGAGAAAGCCTACCGGCCAGTCGTACACGCGACCGTTGATGGGATTGGCGAGCGGGCGGCCCTGGCTGTGGCATTGGATGCAGACATCGTTGCCGCGCACGTAATCCAGCTTTTGAGGGTTCACGATATTGGCGCGGGTGGGATGGGCGACGTGGGCGCTGCCGGGGCCGTGGCATTTTTCGCATCCGACGTTCCACTCGGTGACGTGGCCGGTTTGCACGTCGTAGTTGACGGAGTGGCAGCCGTCGCAGGTGGGCCCGGTGGGACGATCGGAGTTGGCCGGGCCGTAGAACGGCACCCACCAATCGGTTCCCTCTTCGACGTGGTAGGGCCTCCAGCGCTTGGCGGCGACATCCCACTGCGCAGGCAGGGGGAAGTAGTCATTGCCGCGCTTGGCGAAGTAGCGCTGCTTGTAGCGGCTGCCGTATACGAATGCAACGTCGTCGAGGGTGAAGGTACGGAGGGGGTCGGAACTGGTGAAGTCGCCCAGCACTGCTTCAGGATGGAGGCGAGGGTCCCGCACCACGTTGGCCATGCGCGTCTGCTTCCACGCGGCATAGGTTTGGGCGTGGCAGCGCGCACAGGCCTCGGAACCGACGAAGGTGGGCCTGGGTGAGGGTTGTTGAGACTGGGTGGGAAGAGCTGGCCACAGAGCGGCCATGCAGGCCAGGAAAAGCCATCGGTTGTGGTTCATCGACTGACTCCGTGCGGCCGTGATGGTGCGCGGCGCTTTCAGTTAATCATGGTGGGGAGATGTTTGCGTTGGGAAAGCTGCGATCAAGTTAATTGAAGACTCGGCAGGGGCTGAGGCCCGCCGTTATGTTGACGGCGTTTGCGGCACGACTGAAGTCGTGCCCTGTTACAAAGCGGCGGGGTGAGGGGCTTGCTTTCCCATCCATCGCGCCAAGAACGCGCGATGGATGGGGCCCACCCGGCATCCGGTACTTCGCACCCGGCGATTTCAGTGCCGGTGCGCGCGACTTCCATCCCCGGTCCCCAAAGGCCAGGGACCGGGGGCACCCACGCACTCGGTTCGACGGATCACCCGCTCATCGCGATAGAGCCGCGATGAACGGGGCACAGCCCCCGAAGTTCTAGCGTTTGCGGCTAGTTGACGCGGGCCAGGTTGACGGCGAACCAGTTGCGGCGGTCGGTCCAGGTGGTTTCGAGGGTGAAGCCGGCGCTTTCGAGTAAGGCCTCGACCTGGCCGGTCTGGTATTTGTAGCTGTTCTCGGTGTGGATGCGCTCGCCGGGTTGGAACTGGATGGAGAGGTCGAGCGCGGGGAGCTGGACGGTTTGGGCGTGGCGGCTCTCGAGATGCATCTCGATGCGCGAGGCGGCGGGGTTCCAGACGGCGCGGTGGGCGAAGGCGGCGGGATCGAAGTCCGCGTCCAGCTCGCGGTTGAGGCGGGTGAGGATGTTGCGATTGAAGGCGGCGGTGACGCCGGCGGCGTCGTCATAGGCGGCGAGGAGAACCTGCTCATCCTTGACGAGATCGACGCCGAGCAGGAGCGCATCTCCGGGAGCGAGAGCGGCGCGGACAGTGCGCAGAATTTGCGCGGCCTGATCGGGCTCGAAGTTGCCGATGCTGGAGCCGATGTAGAGCACGAGGCGGCGCTCGCCGGCGCGCAGCGGGTGGAGATCGAGGCGGACGGTGTAGTCGGCTACCAGCGGCGCGACGGCGACCTGGGGCAGCTCGGATTCGATGCGCTCGACGGCGGCATCGAGAGCGGTCTCGGAGACATCGAGCGGCTCGTAGACGAGCGCGCCCTGGCGGCGCACGGCGGCGGCGAGCAGCAGGCGGGTCTTGTCGGCGGAGCCGGCGCCCAGCTCGGCGATACGGAGGCGGATGCCAGCGGCGGCGCGGGCGACGATGGGCCCGGCAGACTCGGCGAAGATGGCGCGCTCGGTGCGGGTGAGGTAGTACTCGGGCAGCTCGGTGATCTGGTCGAAGTGGCGGGAGCCGGCCTCATCGTAAAAGAGCCAGGGGGGGAGTGTTTTGGGCGTGGAGGCAAGGCCACGCCGAACCGCCAGGGCGACTCGTTGGGAGATGTGCACATCTTCAGCAGAAGAGATCGTCGTCGCCATGTGAGGTGTTGGATGCCTTAGCCCTGGCTGGGGTTACGAAGCGTTGATCAGGATTGCGGGTAGTGGGTCAGTTTGCGTCAACCCATCCCTCGGGGGCTGAAGCCCAACTTATTCTGCTCGACTCATGGCACGGCTAAAGCCGTGCCCTTTCACGACGGCTTCAAACTGACTCACTACCAGATTGCGCGAGGCGGATGCCGGAGAACTGCCAACGGGTTTCGGGCGGGAAGAAGTTGCGATAGCTGTGCCGGATGTGGGCGGCGGGGGTGACGCAGGAGCCGCCGCGGAGGACCATTTGACCGCTCATGAATTTGCCGTTGTACTCGCCGAGGGAGCCGGGGAGGGCCTGGAAGCCAGGGTAGCCGAGGTAGGCGCTGGCGGTCCACTGCCAGCAATCGCCATAGTGGCACTTCGTGCGGTTCTCGTTTTGGAGGAGAGTAGAGGCGGGTACGGGGGTGAGCGCGCCGGAGTCGAGGAAGTTGCCGTGAATGGGCTGGCCCGCTGTAGCGTGGCTTTGAGCGGCGGCTTCCCACTCGAACTCTGTGGGAAGGCGGTGGCCGGCCCAGCGGGCATAGGCTTCGGCCTCAAAGTAGCTGACGTGGCTGACGGGCGCGGACTGCATTTGTGCCAGAGAGCGCTCGCCGCGGAGGGTGAAGAGGGACCATGAGTCCTCGTTACACGACCAGTAGAGCGGAGCGCGCCAGCCCTCGCGCTGGATGGCATCCCAGCCGGCGGAGAGCCAGAGCTCGGGGCGCTGATAGCCGCCGTCGGCGATGAAGGCGGCGAACTCGGCGCAGGTGACGAGGCGCGAGGCGAGGGCGAAGGGCTCGAGCCAAACGCGATGGCGGGGCAGCTCGTTGTCGAAGCTGAAGGCTGGGCCGGCGTGGCCGACTTCGTGCAGTCCGCCGGGGAAGGGCAGGAATTCGATGGGGGCGGCGGTGCTGGTTTCGGGTTCCGCGGCGGCTTCGCGGTAGGCAGGGCGCAGTGGATTGGTGAAGAAGGCGTGGAGGATGTCGGTGAGGAGTAGCTCCTGGTGCTGCTCCTCGTGGTGGACGCCGAGCTCGATGCGGTGCAGGGCCTCGGGCTCGGCGCCGCTCTCAATCAGGTGCTCGATGGCGGCGTCGACGTGTGCGCGGAAGCGGATGATCTCTTCGATTCCGGGGCGGGAGAAGGAGGCGCGCAGCTTTTTTTCGGGGAACGCGGCGAAACTCTGGTAATAGCTGTTGAAGAGCCAGGCGAAGTCGGGGTTGAAGACCCGGTAGCCGGGGAGAAACTCGCGCAGAATGAAGGACTCAAAGAACCAGGCGGTGTGGGCCAGATGCCATTTGACGGGCGAGGTTTCGGGCGCGGACTGGACCATCATGTCTTCCGGGGTGAGGGGCGCGGCGAGCTCGAGGGTGCGGCGGCGGGCGGTGCGAAAGCGCGCGCCCAGATCGCGTGTTGGGTTGAGTTTGGGATCGAGCGCCGCAACAGCCGGGGTGATTGTGGTCACAGAGGTCTCCGGTGATACGGATGAGGGAACAGGCCGCATGGATGCTCGAAAATCGGCGTGGGCCGGATCGGCGTGACGCCCGCCGTTCTGGCCCGCCGTCTTGGCCCGCCGTCTTGGCCCGCCTGGTTACCGTGCCGCAAATCTTGCACGGACGGAGTGGCAGGTCAACGCAAAAAGTGGTTTAATTCCCACGGACGATTGGCGAGGTTTGCCGCCCCGATTTCCGATCCGCCCGATTTCCCGTCCGAGGAGGGGATTATGAGCAGTCTCGATCGTTATCTCGTCCTGCAGGCCGCCGCTGCGGCAGCCCTGACCGCCGCAACGCTTCTGGCGCAACCCCCCGTGGAAGCCGCCGCGAAACCCGCGCCGGCGGATAGCTCCTTGGCCATAGTAGTGCCGCAACCCCCGCCAACGCCAGAGGAGATGGGCAACGCGCTGATGGCGCATCGGCGCTACCAGGCGGCCATCGAGGCCTATAAGCGCGATGCCCGGCCCTCGGCCACCGAGTGGAACCAGATGGGCATTGCCTATCAGATGATGTTCAACGCGGCGGATGCGATGCGCTGCTATGAAGCCAGCCTGAAGCTGGCCCCGAAAGACGCGAACGTGCTGAACAATCTCGGCACGGTCTACGACTCGCAGAAGGACTACAAGCGGGCAGTGAAGATGTACCGCAGAGCGCTGAAGGTGGAGCCGAAGTCGGCCGTGGTGCTGAAGAACCTGGGGACCGATCTGCTGGCCCAGCACCAATACAAGAAGGGCTGGGAGGCTTATCAGGCGGCGCTTGCGGCGGACCCCCGGATCTTCGACGGTAATGCGGGACTGCGGGTGGAGAATCCGTCGTCGGCGCAGGACCGGGGGGCGATGAACTACTTCATGGCGCGGGGATGCATGCGCGCGGGCATGAACGAGCGCGCCATCGAATATCTGCGGTCGGCACTGAACGAGGGCTACATCAGCCCCAAGAAGATTGCTGCCGACCAGGATTTTGCCGCGCTGCGCGGCCTGGCGTCCTATCGGCAGCTAATCGCCGAGCAGGAAAAGCAGTAAGCCGGTAGCGGCCGTGGGCGAGGAGCCGGGGCCTTCAGGCTTTGTTTCCCCGGTCTCAAAGTCGAGACCGGGGGCACCCGGCACCCGGCCCCCGGCTCCTGTCGTCCACGGCGGGCCCGGATCCGTCTATCGATATAGAATCTGGCTGTTGCCTGGAGCTGCTTATGAGATTGCGCCTGCTTCCCCTGATATTGCTTTGCCTCACGCTGGGCGCTGCGCACGCGCAGGATGCGCCCGCTCCGCCGGGACAACAGGACAGACCACAACAGGGCGGAGGGCAGCGGGATGGACGCGGCGGCGGCTTTGGCGGTGGCGGCTTTGGCCTGGGCCGGGGCACGATCGGCACGGTGACGGCCGTGGCTGCCGATCACTTCGTGATCAAGACCGAATTGGGCGAGAGCTACACGATTCACTTCAGCGTGAATACGCGGATACTGAAACAGGCGGCCGGACAGCGCCGTGGTGAAGGCGGCCAGGCCGGCGGGCAAGCGGGAGGGCAGGGCGGCGAAAACCGCGGCCAGCGAACGCCTCCGCAGGCGATCAAGGCGACCGACATCACGGTTGGCGATGCGATTGTGGCCGGAGGCGAGGTGGACGCCGCTGCCAAATCCGTGGGCGCGGTGATGATTATGCTGGTTGACCCGGAGCGCGCGAAGGAGATGCGGGCGCTCGAGGCCAACTACGGCAAGACCTGGCTGCTGGGGCGCGTGACGGCGATCAACGAAGTGCGGGTGACGCTGGAAGGCGGCCCGGACAAGGCCGCGCATGACTTTGTGGCCGACGAGAATACGACGTTTCGCAAGCGCCGCGAGCCGATTACGCTGGCCGACGTGAAGATTGGCGATATGGTGCGCGTGGAAGGCGCGGTGAAGGACGGGAGCTTTTTGGCGACGACGGTGGCCGTGATGGGCCCGCCTGCGAACGGCGAACGTGGCGCGGAGAATAGCCCGCCGCCGCAGTAGGAACTTGTTGGAAAAATTTGAGGAATCCTGAAATCCGAACCACAAAGGCTGACTCCGGCCTCTGCCGCAAAAAGCCGATGGCGTGGCGCGAAGCCAATCGCGTGGACTACGCCTTCAGCCTGGCGCATCGGGAGACAGGCACGGCCTCTCAGCCGCGCCCGTATGGCAGGCTCTGCAATTCGATTCCAACCTGCTGGCACTTCTTGTAGAAATGGCTCCGCTCCAGACCCAGCGCCTTCGCCGTCTGCGTCACGTTGCCGCCGTGCCGCGCCAGCTCCGCCAGCAGCGTAGCCCGCTCAAAGCCCATTACCCGCTCCGCCAGCGGCCCTGAGCAATCGCTCGCATCTGCGCCGCGCCCAGCCCGCGTGGCCTCGCGCGGCGCGGGCAGCGCCAGCGTTACCGCGTCGGCATTCACTTCACCCTCGGCCAGCAGCAGCAGACGCTCCACCACGTTGCGCAGCTCGCGAATATTTCCCGGCCACGCATACTGTTTCAGAGCCTCAATCGCCTCCGCGGTAAAGGGAACAGGCTTCCATCCGTTCTGCGCGCTCACCTGCCGCGCAAAGTGCTCCACCAGCGCGGGCAAATCCTCGCATCGCTTGCGCAGCGGCGGCAGCTCCACGGGAAACACAACAACGCGATGATAGAGATCTCGCCGGAACCCGCCCTCCTCCACCAGCTTTTCAAGATTGCGATGCGTGGCGACAATCACGCGCACATCCACGCTGATAGGCTTGTCCGCGCCAATGCGCTCGACCTCTCCCTCTTCGAGCACGCGCAGCAGCTTGGCCTGCATCGCCAGCGGCATGTCGCCGATCTCGTCCAGGAAGAGCGTCCCGCGATGCGCCTGCTCGAACTTGCCCGTGTGCCGCTGTGCCGCGCCGGTAAACGATCCCTTCTCGTGCCCGAACAGCTCGCTCTCAATCAGCTCCGACGGCACCGCCGCGCAGTTCAGCGTGACAAACGGACCGGAAGCGCGCCCGCTCTTCTCATGCAGCGTGCGCGCCGCCAGCTCCTTGCCCGTGCCCGTCTCGCCGTAGATGCAGACCCGCGTCTCGCTCGCGGCCACGCGCTCCAGTTGCGCCATGGCGCGGCGCATCGTCTCCCCGCTCCACACCAGCGTGTGCTTGCCCACGCGCCGGCGCAGCTCGCGGTTCTCTGCTTCAAGGTGCGTAAGCTTGCGCGCATTCTCGACCGTGACCAGCAATTTTTCCGTGGTCAGCGGCTTCTCCAGAAAATCGAGCGCCCCCAGCCGCGTGGCCTTCACCGCCATCTCGATGTGCGCCTGCCCGCTCATCATCACCACCGGCGCGGCCACGCCCGCCGTCTTCAGGTCTTCGAGCAGCGCCAGCCCATCGCGCCTGGGCATCACCACATCGCTCAAAATCAAATCGAAGGGCTGCGCCTGCGCCAGCTCCAGCGCGCGCGCCGCGTTGTCGCACACCGTGGCCTCATGCCCCGCCAGGCGAAACGCCCGCGCCAGCGACGCCAGCGTGTTGGCCTCATCATCCACAATCAGAATGTGCGCCTTCGCACTCATTCCTCCGCACTCATGCCTGCGCCCTCTGCAACGTCAGAATAAATGCCGCTCCGCCACCCGCGCAGCTCTCGACAACAATCGTGCCGCCGTGGTCGGCCACCACCGATTGCACAATCGCGAGGCCCAGCCCCGTGCCGTGCTGCTTCGTCGTGTAGTAGGGCGTAAACAGACGCTCGCACTCTTCCGGCGTCAGTCCTTCGCCGGTGTCCGCCACGCGCAGCTCAATCTGCTCGCCCCGCGGCCGCGCGCCCAGCGTCAGCACGCCGCCCTTCGGCATCGCGTCCATCGCGTTCAGCACCAGATTCGACAGCGCCCGATGCAGCATCTCCGGATCCGCCATCAATGGCATCGGCTCCGCCGCCACATCCATCTCAAAACGAATCGCGCCCTCGCTTCTCTGTGCCGCCGTTTCGTACAGCGCCCGCACCCGCTCCAGCACATCCCTCGCTTCAATGCGCTCCAGCTCCGGCTTCGGCATCCTGCTGAAGTCGCTGAACCGCCCGATGATCGTCTTCAGGTTCGCAATCTCCGCGCCCAGTGTGGCCGTGCTCTCGCGGAACACCTCGTCGAACTCGGCCGCATCGAGATGGCGCGCGCGCACCAGGTTCTCCACCGTCAGTTGTAGCGGAAACAGCGGGTTCTTCAGCTCGTGCGCCAGCCGCCGCGCCAGCTCGCGCCACGCCGCCACGCGCTCGGTCTGTACCAGTTGCTCGCGCTGCGCTGCAAGCTGCGCCGTCATGTGATTGAAACTCCGCGCCAGCACGGTTACCTCGTCGCGCCCGCGCACCGGCACCTGCGCATCCCACTCGCCCGCCGCAACCTGCTCCGCCGCGCGCGCCAGCTCTTCAATCGGCCGCGACACCCGCGCCGCAATCCACAGGCTCAGCACAATCGCCAGCAAAATTCCGCCTGCGGCCACGCCATACGCAATGGCGCGAATATGCTGCTGCGCTGCCACCATGCCCGCCCGTGAAAGGCTCACCACCAGCACCGCGGCCACATGGCCCGTCTCATTCTTCAGCGGAATCGCGGTCGCATTCACGCTCTCCTCGCGCCGCTCCGTCAGATAAAGCAACGCGTTCGTCTGCTGCCCGCTCTTGCGCGCCGCATCGATCAGCGGCTCATACCGCGCCGCGCCCGCAATATCGCCGCCCGCGCCTGCCAGCCGCTTCGCATCGAAGGCCGGTGCAGTGGTTGCGCTCGCCACCGGATCGCTGTAAAGCGCGACTGTCATTCCCGGAGCAACCGGCAGGTTGGCAAGAAAGCTCTGATCCAGCCGCGCGCCGCCCACCAGCGTCACCGCCGGCTCCGCGCCGCGAATCGCGCGCGCGGCAAACAGCCCCAGCGCGGTTGAGCCGTCCGGCAGATCTTCATTTTTCAGGAAAGCCGGCTGTCCCGCGTGCCCCGCCGCCGGCTCCGTATATCCGAACCGCGCCGGCCATTGCGCCGAACTCACCACGTTGCCATCCGGCCCCACAATCTCAAGAAAGTCCAGTTGAGCGTCCTGCGCCATCGCCCGCGCCTCGGTCAAATAAGGGGACGCATCGCCGGACTGCGCAATCTCAAACGCCATTGTCCGCGCATGCTCACTCGCCGCCAGCCGGTCAATGGCCGCCGCCACATCCGCCGCGCGATGCTGGAACTCGCGCTGGAACTGGCTCACAAACAGCGCCGTCTCTTCCTGGTCGCGCTGCTCAAACACAAACCGAATGCGCACCAGCACCGTCCACGCCACCGCAGCCACCGCCGCGGCCACCGTCAGCGAGAAAAGCAAAAGCAGCTTTTGCCGCAGGCTCAAGGCGCATCCTTCCGCGCCGCATCGGAGAGCGACGCGTCCGCAAGGTTTGTATCAGCAAGGTCTGCATCGGCAAGGTCCGGCATCCCATCCGCGTTCAGCCGCACATCGCGCACCCGCGCGCCCACTGCATAAGCGCGCGGCATATCGAGCAGCGGAATCAACGTGTGCCGATCGAGCTCCTCGCGTTCTGCTTTATACAGCGCCCCCGGATCGTCGCCCACCGCGACCGCAGGCTCTCCCGCCGCGCGTAGCGTCGCCTCCAGCATCGCGCCCGGCGTGCCGCCTTCGAGCATCAGCCGACGCAGCGTCAGATTCGTATGTTGCACGCTGCCCGCCACCATCTGAACCGCGAATCCGGCATCGCGCAGGTCCAGCGCAATGCGCTGCGCCGCAAGCTGCATCGCCGCGCCGCCCTCCGCGCTCATGGTGAGCGGAGGCACGCTCAACCCGCCGCGCAGCTCGTGCGCCTTGTTCAAATCGCGCTCGGCGGGAAAAAGAAACGCATACCCGCTCACCCGCTCCGGCAGCACACTCGCCGCCGGCTCAGCCTGTTTTTGAAAGATCACATTCGCCAGCACCGCGCGATCCACCGCGGCAGCAATCGCCGCGCGCAGCAATGGATTCGCCAACGGCCCGGTATCGGAAATTTGCAACACCAGCAGTGACGCATCCGGCTGCGCTGCCACGTTCATGCGCTGCTGCAGCGCCTGCCGCATCTGCTCCGCCGGAACTTCAACAACATCGGCGCGCCCCACGCTCAAATCCAGCCACTGGTCGCGCACCGCGCGATGCACGCGCAGCTCAATGGAATCGACAAACGGCCGCCCCTGCCAGCACGTCTCGTTTGCTGTCAGCGTCAACACGCCGTTGTTGAAGCCCGCGACTGCAAACGGCCCCGTTCCAACATTGCCCTCCGGTGCCTTGCCGTCCGACGTGATCGTCAGCATCAGCCGATACGCATCGCCTGCCAGCAGCGCGGGCAGGTTCGGCATCGGCGCATCGCCCACAAACACAACCGACGCGCCCACCGCGCGCACCGCCGTCCACGGGCAGTTGGCCGCGCACGCCGCATTCAGCGCCGCCACCGCATTCACTGACGTCAACAGCGTGCCATCGTGAAAATGCACCCCCGGCCGCAGCTTGAATAGCCAGCGATGATCGCTGTCATCCGAGCTCCACTCCACAGCCAGCGCCGGCCGCACCGCGCCATCCTCGTCAATCGCCGTAAGCCCATCCAGCACCAGCCGCCGCGCCAATCCGTCCGGCCGCTGCCACGGGTCTCCCTCCGTCTCCACATGCAGCACGCCTCCATAATGAGGCCGCGTGCGCGCCGCGCCGGGCGCCGCCAACGCTAGCATCAACGCAAGAGTTGTGCCGCTAGTTACAAAATGCCGTAACACGACTCACCTCATAGGTGCCACTGGTACTACGCGTAACGGCCAGAACGCTCTTTCCATCCGGCGCGCCCCACAACGCCGTCACGGTTCCGTTCGCCGCCAGCGGCGCACTCGCCGGCACCGCCTCCAGCGCGGGCAGTTCATAGGCGCGCAAACTGTCGCTCGCCGCCGCGCCGGAGCTCGACGCAATCACCTGCGTTCCCGCGCCGCACCCCGATTCGATCACCGCAAAATCGCTGCCCCAGTCGCGCGTGCCGCTCACCGCTCTGAGCACGCCGTTCTCCGCCATCTGAACTCTGCCGTCGACGCCGCCGACGACCAGCGCCGCACCTCCCGCCGCGCGCGGCAGCAGCGCCGCCGCATAAAACGCGGGCAAATCGATGCTCACGCTCGGCGTCACCACGCCCGTGAACCAATTCCGCGCGCTGTTGTAGAACGCTCCCAGCGCCGTCGTTCCGGATTGCGCAACAAGCGGGCTGATGATCGGCCCCAATAGTGGCCCCAGAATCGGCCAGGGATCGTCGCTCTCATGGCACGCCACCGTCCACCCGTCCAGAAAACTTCCCGCGCATTCGATCCCCGCAACGCGCGCATCAAAGTGCGCATCGTCCGCGGTCACCACGCCGCGCGGGTCGCGCGGCAGCGGCCGCCGCTGTCCGATTGCGACGCGCTGCACCTGTTGCCAGCCCGTCGTCGTGCGCTGCTCCACCACAATCTGCTCCGTCTCCAGCACAATCCATCCGTTCGCCGTCTCCGCCGCGCTCAGCACCGGCTCACGCAGCGAAAGAATCGTCTCGCTCCGCAGCAGCACGCCGCCTGCCGCCGGAGCCGCGCGCACTGCATCAAGCTCCGTGCGCACCATCGCCACCTGCGTCTCGCTGCCCTCCACAATCTCCGCCACCCACAGCCGCTCGCGCGCCGTCTCGCTCAGCGTCACGCGCAGCGCATTCGCGCTCTCGGCACCGGAAATCGTAATCCCTTTCGCCTTCAAATCCTGCTCCAGAGCCTTGCGAATCGCGGGCAGCTCATCGTTGTTAATTGACGAAAGATTCCGCACCGTCATCTGCGCCTGCCCCGGCCCCATCGTCGCGGCAATCCGCGCGGCCAGCGCGCTCGCGGGCTGCTCCCACCGGCTCTGTGCGTGCCCAACGCACGCAGCCAACAGCGTCCACGCCATCAGCCCTGCTGTCAGCTCTGCCGTGACCCACCGCCTCAGCCTCATCGCCGTCAACTTTCTGCGCCTGCCGTTTGCGCGGATTATATCGTTCGCCGCTTGCGCTCCTGTCGCCGCATGACGCAGATGCGCGGAGCGAGAGTTGGCTCCCGCCCCGCACAACTGCTCAGTTCTGCCCGCCGCCTTTCGTGTCCGGCTCGGTCTCGTTGTCCATCTCCTGCTTCACCACCGGCGCGTTCGCCATGTTCTTGAACACATCGTTGGCAAAGAAAAACTTCCCGTCGGACGGCACCATCACCACCTGGATCTTGTCCGACAGCCGCTCGGCCACGATCTTGTTGATGAGCAACGGCGACTTGTTCAACAGCGCCGCCTCGCTCGTCATCCGCTCCGCATTGGCCGCCGCCAC
>DASQSP010000085.1:0-15259 GCA_035642355.1 Occallatibacter sp. | reverse complement strand
CCAGGGTGCGCAGCGTGGACATCACGGGCACGGGCAGCGACAAGTATCTCTATCTCCGCCTGCTGATGAACGGGGGCTATGTCGACGCCATCGTGGCGGGTATCGATCCGGGCCTGCAGAGCGGTCTGCTGGATGCCGAGGTTGAGATCACGGGCGCGTCGTCGGGCAACTTCGACAGCAAGATGCAACTCATCGGCGCGGTGCTCGAAGTGCCATCGCTCGCCCAGATCGAGGTAGTGAAGCCTGCCGAGACCAGCTACGCGTCGCTTCCGCTGATGCCGATGGACCAGATTCTTTCCGCCTACTCGGTCATCGATCTCACGCAGCGGGTGCGGGTGCAGGGTACGGTCACCTACTACCAGCCGGGGTATGCGGTGGTGCTGCAGAGCGGCAACTCCAGCCTTTGGATCTCGACCCACGCCTCCCAACCGCTCAAAATAGGAGATTTTGCGGAAGCAACCGGCTTTCCAGACGAGCAATCCGGCTTTCTTGCGCTCAACGACGGGGAGGTGCGCGACACCCGCATCCTGAAGCCGGTTGCCCCGCAACCCGCCACCTGGAGCGATCTGGTTGACTGGAACAGCGGAGATGGGAGGGGCCATCAGAACGACCTGGTCTCGATTGAAGGCAAGGTGATTGCCGAGGTGCGGGAGGAGTCGCAGGACGAATTCGACCTGATGGTGGATGGCCGGCTGTTCAACGCAATCTACCGTCATCCGCTGGGCGCCAGGTTGCTTACGCCGCTGCGAAAGATTCCGGTGGGCAGCACGATTCGCGTCACCGGCATCTGCACCACGGCACAGGGGGTCGCCGTCGATCCAAACGTGCAGCAGGTACCTTTCAATATCCTGCTGCGCTCGTTCGACGACATTGCGATGATTGCCGGTCCGCCCCTGCTGAATATTCGCAATCTGACGATTCTGGTGGGCGTTTTGGTGGTTCTTCTGCTCGCTGCCGGCATCTGGGTCTGGGTCACGGAGCGCAAGATCCGGTACGAGAATGCCGAGGCAGCTTACAGCGAGCGCCGCCGCAGCCGCATTCTGGAGGACATCAACGGCACGCGGCCGCTGGCCGAGGTGCTGGAGCAGATCACGGAACTGGTTTCGTTTCGGCTGCGGGGATTCGCCTGCTGGTGCCAGATTACCGATGGAGACCTGTTGGGCAACTGTCCGGCGAATACCGCATCTTTTCGCGTGATAAAAGAAGCCATCCCGGCGCGTTCCGGTCCACCGCTGGGCGTGTTGTATGCGGCTCTGGACCGGCAGTCGAAGTCGACGGAGCATGAAGTCGAGGTGTTTACGCGGGCGGTGAGCCTTTGCGCCCTGGCGATTGAGACGCGACGGCTCTACACGGATCTCGTGCACCGCTCCAAGTTCGATCTGCTCACCGACGTCCACAACAGGTTCTCGCTGGAGAGCGCGCTGGAGCAGCAGATCGGCGAGGCGCGGCGGGCGGTGGGCACCTTCGGGCTGGTCTACGTGGACCTCGACCACTTCAAGCAGGTGAACGATCTTTACGGCCACCAGGCCGGCGACCTGTATCTGCGCGAGGTCACGGTGCGGATGAAGAAGCAACTGCGCCCGCACGACATGCTGGCGAGGCTGGGAGGCGACGAGTTTGCCGTGCTGCTGCCGGAGGTACGCAACCGGGGAGAGCTCGAGGAGATTGCCGAACGCCTGAAGAGTTGCATGGTCGAGCCCTTCCGCGGCGACGGCTATGTCATCCACGGCTCGGCGAGCATCGGGATCGCGCTCTATCCCGAGGATGGCTCGAACCGGGACAGCCTGCTGAGCTCCGCCGACGCCGCAATGTATGTGAACAAGTACAGCAGCCGCGAAGAATCCGCGGTGCCGGACTCCACCAGCCGGCACTGAACCGGCTCACGACCCTCCCGCAAGCCGAAACAGGTCGCCGGGTTGTCGTGGCGCCATAATCCCCATTGCTGTATACTGTTTCAAGCCCGGAAGGGCAGGGAAGTCCCTGTCTTCAGGCATTTTGGGGTGTGCTAGCAGCGCCTCCAAAGTCAGTCCAAAACGAGAAAAAAGATGCCTAAGTTGAAGACCCATAAGGGCGCGGCCAAGCGCTTCAAGAAGACTGGAACCGGCAAAATCGTCCGCCACCAGACCAAGACGCGCCACATCCTTTCGTCCAAGTCTCCCAAAGTGAAGCGCAAGCTCGGCAAGAGCGTGATCGTTTCCGACGGCGACCACGCGAAAGTCGCGCGCATGATTCCCTACGCCTGATCGTTGCGCCTCTCCCGCAAAGGAGGGGGACGCATCCGGGCCCGCAAGCGAAGCGGACCCCCGGCAACTGAGCTTTAGCGCATGTTGCCGAGAGATTCAGGCTTGAACTGAGCGAGTGAAGAGGCTCACCGCGCAACCCGCAAGGGTTTCGCCTCCTGCCTCCAGCCGCGTAGCTTACGCAACACAAACGGAGAACAACCATGCCTCGTGTAAAACGCAGTACCAAGCGCAAAGATCGCCGCAAAAAAATCCTCGACCGAGCCAGCGGCTACTTCCTCACGAAATCCAGGCTCTACCAGGCCGCGCAGGAAGCCGTCGAGCGCGGACTCAAGTTCGCCTACACCGGCCGCCGCCAAAAGAAGCGCCAGTTCCGTTCGCTCTGGATCGTGCGCATCTCCGCCGCCGCCAAGCTCAACGGCACCAGCTACTCGCAGCTCATCAACGGATTGAAGAAGGCCGGCGTCGAGCTCGATCGCAAGATCCTCTCCGACATCGCCATCCACGACGCTGCAGGCTTCACCAGGCTGGCCGATCAGGCCAAAGCCGCCCTAGCCGCCGAAAAGCAAGCCGCCGCCTAAGAAACACGGCGCATCAGCATCGGTAAGTCACCTTCAGGCCCGGAGCGCAAGCTTCGGGCCTGCGGCGTTTTGGGATGCCAGTTGCGATCTTGAGATCAGCAACTCGAACTTCTTTTCGTGATGCGTATTTTTCATCGGAATTCGTTCTATTTGGAATCCGTATTGATCCGCCATCTCTATGACCTCAGGGCAATCGTCGTAGGTCATCATCACAAGCCCAGCTGCACGGCTGAGTAATTCAAACAAGGAAGAATGATCGAGTTCGTTATGTTTATATAGCCGTCGCCCTGCGCGCTTTCCGCCGCCCGCAGTATAAGGTGGGTCAATGAAAAAGGCGGTTTCTTTCGAGTCAATATATCTATCGATAAGCGAGAAGGCATCTCCTTCAATGAACGAAATCGCCGGGCTAAGGGAGGCGAGAGCTCGAATCCTCTTTATGAGAGTTTCCGGATACCATCGAGACGAAACGCCGTTACCGTTTTCGCCAACCTTCATTAGGCTTGCGCCGGGCGCAAGTATTCCGCCACGAAATGTTCTATTCCTCAAAACGACCTGGAATGCGTGGTCGACCTCAGACCGTGGCCTCCTATCGAGTTCACGGATTACATTTTCCCTCGAAATCTGGAAGTCCGCGATTCTGCTGCTAAGCTGCTTCCGCTGCGGACTGAGAAGGCACTTCCACACAGCGCTTACGTCAGGGTCCAATTCTCCAAGTACAACGCTATCCACAAGTCCTTCAGAAAGCACTCCCAAAGGGACGCTTCCGCCGCCAGTAAAGGGGTCGACGAGCTTCTTGACGATGCCGGGGTGGCGCTGAAGGCAAGTCAAGATTGTGGGTACTAACCAGGTTTTTCCGCCGGGGTAGCGGAAAGGGGAGATCTGCCGCACGGAGGCTACATTTACAATTCGTGCATCGAATTCGGATTCAACTTGGGAGACTTGGGTTGCCATGGCACTCTTGCAGATCGGTGAAGTCTTTGGTCATGATACCGCGCTCTCGGCTAGCAGGCCGAGACAGAATTTATATCCCTGCCCTTTTCAGGGAACCGAATGCACAAAAGGGAATAAGAAGAGCCCTCTGGGAATCTGCTCGTTCACAAATGGTGCTGTTGCCACTGTCGTATGCCCCGTTCGATTTATCGAAAGCGGAATCATGTTTCAAGATGCGGCTCGGATAGCATTTGGGCTGGGCGTGCAGTGCGTAGCGGTTCCTGAGGTCCGCGTTTTAGAAGTGATGAGGGATGGCAAGCGCAAGAAGATAGGGAAGGTAGATTTTCTGCTTGTACATTTGGAGGGAAGCGAAGCTGTGGATTTTGCCGCTCTCGAAGTCCAGGCCGTCTACATCTCAGGCGCGAGTATTCGCCCAGCGTTCGACCAATATATACGGACGGGAGAGTTGTCCACCGATGGAAAGCGAAGGCCTGATTTCCGTTCTTCCGCGCAAAAACGACTCATGCCTCAGCTTGCGCTTAAGGTTCCTATTTTTCGTCGTTGGGGAAAGCGATTCTTTGTTGCGACTGATAGCGAATTCTTCTCAGAGCTTCCAAACATGAAGCCTCAGTCCGCCGATAATGGGGAGGTGACTTGGCTCGGATATGAATTCAAGCGTCAGCTTGATGGCGGCTACAAGATGACGTCTCCAAATGTTGTGCATACACTTTGGGACGACGTTGAAACAGCACTTCGCGAGGGAGAGGCACCCGAAAAATCAGAACTCCTAAAGCAGTTGACGGAGAGTGCGAGGAAGCTCCAACGATTTACAACCATCTAAAGGTGTGTATCTTCCCAGTAGGCGACCAGCCCACCGGAACCGGGTGAAAATCGGCGGGAAGGCCATCCGCGGACTCTCAAACACACTCGAAATGCAAAATTTCGCGCGATTCGGAGCCAGCGAGGCGATTGCTGTGGACGGCCCCCGAGCCAGGATGCCAGAATGGAAATCCCATTCAGATTCATCTCCGGGAGGCCACGATGCGACTAACTTTTGAAAGCCAGACAACACGAGATGTGGTGGTGATGCGATGCCAGGGCCGCCTAGTCGCCGGGGCGGAGGTTGCAGCCTTCCAGGCAGAGTTGGAACGGCAGACCCAAGTCGCCGGCACAAAATACTTCAAGGTGAAATGGGTCGTTTTGAATTTGGCGGAAGTGGATTTCATCGATAGCACTGGGTTGGGAGCTTTGGTTCGCGCCTTCGGCGTGATGCGAGCCGCCTGCGGCAGTTTGAATCTCTCTCAAGTGTCGCCAAAAGTTCTCGAAGTGCTCGAGATCACTAAGTTGTCCGGCATACTTACTGCCCATGCGTCGGATAAAGAAGCAATAGAAGCTTTTCACGCGAAATCTTCCCATGAGTCCAAGACTTGGTCTCGAACCGGAGTCGTTTGCATTGATAACTCCAGGGACCTGTTGGCCTGCGTGAGAGGGCTCTTGGCAAGTTCGGGTTACGAGGTCCAAACGGCTTCGACAATAGCTGACGCGAAGAGGCTGGTCTGTGCCATGAGTCCAAGATTGGTGATCTGCGGGGCCGGTATTTTAGCATTGCCCACCGGTCTTATGCTGGATGAGTGGCTCCGCGAGCGGCCCAATACCCAGGTTCTTCACCTACCGTCCGATTTTTCTACCGCCGAAGCAGGCCAGGCTGGAGCAGACTTGGTAAAGTCCGTTCAATCGCTGCTCACAAATTAGCCACCGCATCAGGACGTGTGCCCCATTCTTGCCGCAGTCTCATCGCGGCAAGGGTGGGAGAGAACGCGCACGCCCCCGTCGAAGCCCCGCCAATAATCGACGGCGGACACGCCTCGCATGTCCGCCGCCGTCAAACCAGCGACCTCGTCCTGGTACTACGACCGCATGATTTCGTAATCGGTTCTAATAACCTTGGGTGCCCCAGGTCTCGTCTTTGAGACCTGGGAAACTACGAATCGTCACGGTACTAGCGGCGGTGAGCCCCGCCCCCGCCGTGACTTGGCGCGTGCGAATACCCGGCGCTGTGTTCACGGCTTGCGTCGTGGCCGGCGTTGCCTACGTGGCCGCGTCCATCGCGCGCCTCGTTCCCGTGGAAGTGGCTGAACGCGTGGTCGCCGCGTCCCGGCAGCGGTCCCGCGTATCCGTGATGAGGATCGAAGCGGTTATCCACATGGCCATAGAAGCCGCGCGGGCCGTGGAACCACGGACCGGCTCCGATAAATAGTCCGCCCACAAACCAATCCGGCCCATAGTAGCCATAGGGAGCGCAGTCATACGGCGCGTAGTCGAAGTAGCCATACGGGCAATCCGGCGCCACGCCAATGCCGACGGTCACCTGGGCGGATGCTGAGGGAACACTGCTCACAAGCGCAACCGTGAGGGCAGATAAAGCAAGCACCTTCCATAGAGACATATTTCCTCCTGATACTTCGATGAGATTGTACGGGAGAGAGCTGTCTAAAGCGGCAACTTCAAACTTGGCTGCTGAAACCGTCCCGATGGCCCCGCCCCCCTACTTCTTCCGCTCCACCACCCACTCGCAATGCGAGTCGCCGCGCACCATATTCTTCAGCAGCTTGAACCGGAAATCCGGGTTCATGCTTTCCACCGCGCCATCTCCCCAGCCCTGGTGCCCCGAACTGCACGTATCGAAATCGATGCCCTGTTCCTTCCATCGCTTGTGCCAGGGGCATTCCGTGGTCCTGCCCACGCAGCGGTCGCCGGTCGATTCGATAACCTCGAACTTGAACTCCGGACCCATCGACGCCTGCGCCAGCACATGGGTCACTTTTTCAATCTGCTCGGCCGTGTCCGTCGGCTCGCCCAGGGCATTGGCAAACTCCTTTGCCCCCTTGCCCGCCTCGTACCACAGCGACCCATTGAATAAATCGAACCCGTCCTGCCCCGCCGTCAGGTCCAGCTCTTTGGCGATGGCGATATACGCCGCCGTCAAGCCGTGCGTCGCAATCTCCCAGCGCATCGTGTTCGAAATCTTGTCGAGTATGTCCGCCATCGAGACAACCTCCGTGCGTGATACGCGCCATCCTACCGCCGAAGTCCAGCCTTGTCACCACCAATCCATCAATTCACTTGCGGCGCGGCCCGCCCGGCCACCTGTCAACCCCCTGCCGCCAGCTCTTCCGCCATCTCCCTCATTCCGCGCGCCAAACTCCATCCCCGCATTTGCGCATTAATTCCCGCGAACGCGCACAATGGAATACAGCAACGGGAGACAGCCAACAGCGCATTCCCTAACCCCCGTTGAAAAGGAGCGGACAGGCAATGTCTTCGCTGAATATTCGCCAAATTCACCTCTCGCCGCACCTCGACGAAGCAAACAAAAGAGATAGGAGAAGTGAGATACCCCCCACCCCCCTCTTTTTTGCGTTCTATCTGCGCCCCGTACAACGGAAGACAGCCCCGCCGAGCCGCCGCGCAGCCGCTTCGCACCGTGGTTTATCCTGTTCCTTACACGCAATGACCACTGAAGCCATTCCCACCCTGTCGGCCTTCGACGACACCGCCCTCGACCAGGCCTTCGCCGCCCTCGAGAAGCAGGCCACCAACGCCGCCGCCGCGCTCTCCGGCCCCGACGCCGTTGAAACCTTCCGCCTCGACTGGCTCGGCCGCAAGCAGGGCCGCCTCAAAGAAGTCTCCGATCTTTGGCTCAAGGCCGCGCCGCCCGAGGCCAAAAAGTCCCTCGGCCAGCGCTTCAACGCCCTCAAGGCCCACGTTGAAAGCCTCCTCGAAGCCGCCGCCGGCGCAGGTCCAAGCGATTCTGCCCTCGCCGCCGAAGCCATCGACATCACCCTGCCCGGCTCCCGCCGTCTCACCGGCGCCGAGCACCCCATCACCAAGACCCTCAACGAAATCACCACCGTCTTCGCCGCCCTCGGCTACTCCGTCGGCGTCGGCCCCGAAGTCGAAACCGACTTCTACAACTTCGAGTCCATGAACTTCCCGCCCGGCCACCCCGCGCGCGATACGCAGGACACGCTCGTCATCGCCAATCAGGACCGCCGCCCTCTGCGCGACCGCCTCCTCCTCCGCACCCACACCTCACCCGTGCAAATGCGCACCATGGAGCAGCAACCGCCCCCGGTGCGCATCGTGATCCCCGGCAAAGTGCACCGCAATGACGCGCAGGACGCCACGCATTCGCCGATCTTTCATCAAGTCGAGGGCCTCTGCGTCGACACCGACATCACCTTCTCCGATCTCAAGGGCACGCTCGACCACGCCATGAAGGCGCTCTTCGGCTCCAGCGTAAAAACCCGCTTCTTTCCATCCTTCTTCCCATTCACCGAGCCCAGCGCCGACGTGCAGATCAGTTGCATCTTCTGCGGCGGCAAAGGCTGCCGCAAGTGCAAGCAGTCCGGTTGGATCGAACTGCTCGGCTGCGGCATGGTCGACCCCGCGGTCTTCGCCTTCGCGGCGGAAAAGCAGCCCGCGTATGACCCGAAAAAGATCTCCGGCTTCGCCTTCGGCATGGGCGTCGAGCGCATCGCCATGATGAAGTACGGCATCAGCGAAATCGGCCAGTTCTACTCGGGCGACATGCGCTTCCTGAGCCAGTTCGTGTAATCCGATGACAAGAACCCGCCACTACCGCGATCTGATTGCATGGCAGAAAGCCATGGACTTGGCGCGCGCCATGTACGGACTCACGGAGGAGTTTCCAAAATCAGAGACCTTCGGGCTGCGCATGCAGCTTCGCCGTTCCGCGGTCAGCGTCGCCAGCCATATCGCGGATGGCCACGGCAGACTCAATGACGCGGAGAACCGCAAAGCCCTCGGCGCCGCGCGAGGAGCGCTCAACGAGCTACAGACACAAGCCGAACTAGCTGCCAGCCTCGGCTTCATCGAACCGCAATCGGCGGAAAAGCTGCTCGACCTATCAATCGAAGTAGCGAAACTGATCAATGGATTGCTCGGCGTGCTGCACCCGCAGCCGAGCTGACTTGCTAACTCACTATCGCGCGCAGCCGGGCTAACCTGCTAACTCGCTATCGCGCGCAGCCTGGCTGACTTTCTAACTCGCTATCGCGCGCAGCCCGGCTGACTTTCTAACTCGCTATCGCGCGCAGCCCGGCTGACTTGCTAACTCGCTATCGCGCGCAAGCGCGGCTAACTTGCTAAGAGAGTCGAACGAGAAGATGAAAAACCTCACCAAATGGCTGCGTGCATTCTTGCCCGCGCTTCCCGTCGACGATACCCAGCTCGCCGAAGATCTCACCCTGCGCGGCATCGCCGTCGAAGGCATCTACGATCTCGGCGCAGGCAATGGCTCGTTGTTCGAAATGGACATCACCACCAACCGCGTCGACGCCATGAACCACTACGGCGTCGCTCGTGAAGCCGCCGCCATCTACGGCGTCGAGTTGAAGCCGCTTAGCTTCCCGCTGCCCGCCGCAAAGCCCGCGTCTGCGCCCTTCTCCGTACGCATCGAAGCCGAAGATGCATGCGGCCGTTTCACCGCGCGTGTGCTCTGCGGCATCACCATCGCCGGCACCCGCGACTGGTTTCCCGGCGCTGAAGTCGATACCTACTTCAAGCTCCTGGACCAGAAAAAAATCAATAACGCCGTCGACGCCACCAACTTCGCCTGGCTCGCCATGGGCCAGCCCACCCACGCCTTCGACCTCGACAAGATCGAGGGCGGCATCGTCGTGCGCCGCGCCCGCAAAGGCGAGAAGCTCAAAACCCTCGACGGCATCGAGCGCACCCTCGACCCCGAAGACCTCATCGTCGCCGACCACGCCAAGCCGCTCGCCCTCGCCGGCGTCATGGGCGGCTGGGACACGATGATCACGCCCGCAACAACCAACATCCTCGTCGAAGCCGCGTGGTTCGAGCCCACGGCCGTGCGCCGCACCGCGCGCCGCCACGGCCTCCACACCGACGCCAGCCATCGCTTCGAACGCGGCGCCGACTTCAACGCCGCTCCTCTCGCCTCCGACCTCGTCTCCGGCATTCTGCTCGCCTCGGGCGGCCACATCGAGGGCGACCTCGTCGATGTTCGCGTGCCCGCGCTCGAGAGCCGCACCGCGCACCGCAAGCCCATCGCGCTCGCGCTGAGCGAAGTCCATCGCCTGCTCGGCGCCACCATCGACAAGGCAGGCATCGCCGCCGCCACCGTCGAGAACGTCCTCACCGCGCTCGGCTGCACGCCGGTCGCACTCGCACAGGCTCCTTCCAAAACGCCAGAGGCGTGGAACGCCCCGAGCTGGCGTCTCGACATCGACCGCGAGATTGACCTCATCGAAGAGATCGCGCGCGTCTACGGCTACAACCGCTTCGCCAACACGCTGCCCGCCTTCGGCGCAGGCGTGCGGGCACTGCCCTGGGCCTGCAGCGAATCCGCGGTGCGGACCACGCTGCTCGCCGCCGGCTTTCATGAGGCCATCGCCAGCACCTTCTGCTCCGCGCAGGAGGCCGCGCAGACCGCACCGCAGCCCGGCCTCATCGTTCCCCTCGGCAATCCGCTCAGCGAGGAAGCCGGCGTCCTGCGCCCCTCGCTCATCCCCGGCATGCTCGCCGCCGTCGCCGGCAATCTGCATCGCGACGTCGCCGACGTGCGCCTCTTCGAGCTCGGCACCGTCTTCAGCGGCACCACAGAAAAAGTCGAAGAGCGTCCCGCCGTAGCCTTCGCCGCCGCCGGCAATCTGCCGCAGCAGTCCGCGCTCCACGCCGCTCGCCCCGTGGACTTCCACGACCTCAAAGGCGCAGTCGAGCAGGTGCTCGCGCGCTTCGAGGTTCGCGCCATCTACTTCGACCGCTTCCCGCCCGAGGCCGGCCTCACGCCCGCGTGGCTTCATCCCTGGCGCTCCGCGCGCATTGTGGCTGACGGAACGACGGTCGGCTGGTTCGGCCAATTGCACCCGAAGGAAGCCGCCGCGCGCAAGCTCAAGGACGCAGTCCTGCTCGGCGAAATCCATCTCGACCGCCTCTACAAGCTGCCTCTGCGCAAGGCCGCCGCCCGCGAGCTCTCCCGCTTCCAGCCCGTCCGCCGCGATTTTTCGCTCGTCCTGGACGAGAGCATCGCGTGGGAAAAAATCGATCGGTCCCTCACCGCGCTCGCTCTCCCCGAACTCATCGACTGGCGCGCCCGCGAAGTCTTTCGCGATCCCAAACGCACCGCGCAGGACTACTCGCTGCTGCTCGGCGTCACCTTCCAGGCCGCCGACCGTACCCTCCGCGACGAGGAGTTGCAGAGCTATCAGGCGCAGGTCATTGAGGCCGTTGGCAAGGCCGGTGCGCGCCTCCGGGCGTAGTCCCCGCAAGCGCGACTTAGGAAATCTCTGAACAAGTCCGCCTTGTAACAGGGCACGACTTCAGTCGTGCCGAAAATTGCCCAAAATCGCTGGGGCTTTAGCCCCTGAAATATCTTCGATAGATTTGATCAGAGCTTCCTTAGTTGGTAATGGCCTCGATTTCAACATGCGCCGGCCTTAACCCAAAACCCGCGCGGGACTATACTCAAGCGAAGCGTGCAACGCCGGAGGTCACACCGCATGACGCCCACATTCTGGGAATCGGAAGTCACCGACGAGCAAGTCGACGAGCAGGTCAAGGAGCAGGTTTCGTTTGCCCCCCAGGCCGACCTTCAGCCCGAGCCCGCCGCCGTCGCGCTCAGCGCCAACGACTTCGCCGCGCTTGAAGAGCGCATCCTTCGCGCCGTCGAGCTGGTCAAGCGCGAGCGCCACGCCCGCGCCGCCGCCGAGGAGCGCGCCGCCAGGGCCGAAGCGCAGCTTGGCGAGCAGTCGCCCGTCGTCGATCAGCTCCGGCAGGAGATTCACAGCCTGCGCGCCGAGCGCGATCAGGTGCGCGTGCGCGTGGAGCGCCTCCTTGCGCAGCTCGACGCACTAGAAATTTGACGCGCTCGAAATCTGACGCGCTCGAAGTCTAAGGAGTCCGATGGCTCAGCAGTCCACTCCGCCGCCCGGCTACACCACCGTCCGCATCTACGACCAGGCCTATCACCTCACCGGCCAGGATCCGGAGCACATCCGCCAGCTCGCCGAGCTGGTGGACGCGAAGATGCGCGCCGTCGCGGCCCAAGGCCGCACCGTGGATTCGCTGCGCGTCGCCGTGCTGGCCGCGCTCAACCTCGCCGATGAGCTTTCGCAGTCCGCCGGCGGCGATGCCGCGGGCGCCGAAGTGCGCGACGGCCACGCCAAAGCCCTCTCGCTGCGCGGCCTGCTCGACGAAGTCCTCGAGGAAGATCGCAGGTCCGCTTCCTAACCAGGTGCGCGAGCGTCGCGGCCGGGTGCCCCAGGTCTCGCTTTTGAGACCTGGGAAACCACAAATCTTCACGGCCCGGTACTAGTACGCCCCGCTGCGTTGCTGCATTCGACTTTTTCTGCGGCAAAACCCACGCGCAACCGTTCTCCAATCGGCGTCCCTCTCGCCTATCACACCTGCGGCCCGCCGCACAAGACTTGCAATTCCTCGCGCTTGCCCCTACTATCCGCAATAGAAACCGGCCTGCAAAGCAGGTGGGTGGTTAACGCTGGTTGAACCAACATTCATTGAACAGGGGCTCTACTCGTCTAAACGGTTCCGTGTGCCGTGTCCGCCAGTCCGGAATGCCTAACGAACCGCGGGGAGCTCCGCCGTCTTAGGACGGGTTCACCAGCGCATCACGCACGGCCCCGTGGGCCGGGTTCTACTCCTTCGCCGCGCTGAGCAGTTATCCTTGCTCTAGTGCATCCCCTCCTCTTCCGCTTCGGCTCTCTCGTCATTCCCGCCTGCGGTGCGCTCGATGGCCCCCGCATCGCGGCAATCCTCTTGGTGCTCGCGGGCGGCCTGATCCTGCGTGATCGCAGTGCCACAGGAGTTGCCGCATGACCACGCCGCTCCACCTCACCGCACCGCCCGAGGCCGCCGGCCAGCGCCTCGATCACTTTCTCACCACGCAGATTGAGGGCGTCAGCCGCTCGCGCGTGCAACTGCTCCTCGAGCAGGGCGATGTCCTCGTCAACGGCGCGCCGGCCAAACCCTCGCTCAAGCTGCGCGGCGGCGAGCAGATCGCCGTCACCGGCGAGCCGCATCCCGCCCCGCTCAAGGCCGTCGCCGAGGATATTCCCCTCGACGTGGTCTACGAGGACAAGGACCTCGCCGTCATCGACAAGCCCGCCGGGATGATGGTGCACGCCGGCAGCGGCCAGAACGAGGATGCCCGCGGCCGCGGCACGCTGGTCAACGCGCTGCTCCATCGCTTCCGCGCGCTCTCGTCCTCCGGCGGCGACCTTCGCCCCGGCATCGTCCACCGGCTCGACAAGGACACCAGCGGCCTCATCGTCGTCGCCAAGAACGACCGCGCTCACGCCGCGCTGGCCGAACTGTTCTCCTCGCGGCAGATCCACAAAACCTACATCGCACTGGTTCACGGCGAGGTGGAGCGCGCCAAGGGCACCATCACCGCCGCGGTGGGCCGCGACCCGCTGCGCCGCACGCGCATGACCACCAGACCTACCGAAAATGCCCGCGCCGCCGTCTCTCACTATGAGGTGGTGCGCCGGCTCACAACCCGCTTCGGCAAGTTCACCCTGGTGCGCGTGCGCATTGAGACCGGACGCACCCACCAGATTCGCGTGCACATGGCCTCCATCAATCACCCCGTCGTCGGCGACTCGCTCTACGGCGCCGCCGGCCAGCTCACCGATCTGGTTGTCGCGCAGTCCGGGCGCAAGAGCACTCCGGACAAACTGCGCCTGGGACGCAACTTTCTGCATGCGGCCGAACTTGAATTCACCCACCCGATCACCAACAAGCCGCTGCAACTTAAAGCGCCGTTGCCGTCCGAACTGGATGGGTTTCTCGCGCGGATGGAGAACAATCCGCGAACCTGACACGGTACGTCGGGAATGCATCGAAATAATATGCGGCATTGCTAAAATAAGGACGATATGAATCCCAAGCTGTTTGCACTGGCACTTGCTTCGGTGTTGTCTTCGGTATTGTGCGCCGCTGCGCTGCATGCTCAACAACCCGCCCCGCCCGCAACCGCGCCCTCGCCGGCAGCCAATGGCCAGCAGCCCGCGCCTGCATCGCCTGGCCAAGTCTCGCAGGATCAGACAACACCGACCATCAAGGTGGGCGTCAACGAGGTCAACCTCATCTTTACCGTGACCGACAAGCACGGCCACTACATCCCCAATCTCAAGTTGAGCGACTTCGCACTGCTCGATGACCGGAAGGCGCCCGAGCACGTCACCGACTTCCACCAGCAGATCAATCTGCCCCTGCGCGTGGGCATCGTCATCGACGCCAGCACCTCCATCCGCACCCGCTTCCAATTCGAGCAGCAGGCGGCCACCGAGTTTCTGCTCTCCATCCTCACCTCGCGCGCCGACCGCGCCTTCGTCATGGGCTTCGACGTTACGCCCACAGTGACCCAGGACTGGACCAACAACCTCGACGGCCTCGAGACCGGCATCAACCGCCTGCGCCCCGGCGGCGGTACCGCGCTCTTTGACGCGGTCTACACCGCATGCCGCGACAAGCTGCTCGATATTTCGCGCGGCCAGGAACCGGTGCGCAAGGCCATGATCCTCATCTCCGACGGAGACGACAACCAAAGCCGCGTGCATCCCGACGAAGCCATCAAGATGTGCCAGCGCGCCGAGACCATCATCTACGCCATCAGCACCAACTGGACCCCCAGCCGCGGCAAGGGCGACAAAGTGCTCACCGACATGGCGGAGGCCACCGGAGGCGAAGTCTTCTTCCCGCCTTCGGTCGAGGAGATGTCCAACAGCTTCAAGGACATCGAGGAAGAGCTGCGCTCGCAGTACGCGCTCAGCTATGTTCCGGCGGACTTCAAGGCCGACGGCGCCTTCCGGCCCATTTATCTCTATTGCAACGACCGCCGCTACCAGGTGCGCGCCCGCAAGGGCTACTTTGCCCCGCGCGAGTGAGCAGCGCATCCATGCAAGTCGATACGGAGCCGGCCTTTGCGCCGGCTCTTTGCCCCGGCCACACCGGCATTGAACAGCAGAAATGGGCGCGCGGAAGCATGGAAGCGCGAGCGCGAGCGCGAACAGCGCACCGCTACCCGCCGCTCCATCGCGTAGCGGAGTTCGATGCACTATACATCCGCCAATTAAGTACTGTGATCTGGGTGCCCTAGGTCTCGTCCGCCGCGGCGGAAGACCTGGGAAACGAATCTTCGCGGCCAGGGCACTAGGGTGGGAGAGCACAACACTATTTACTTGCTGGATCAAGAAGCCTCGCCCGCTAGCATCTTCAGCAGCCCGGCCTCGTCGAGCACGGGCACGCCCAGCGCCTGCGCTTTTTCGAGCTTTGATCCGGCTTCTTCACCCGCCACCACGTAGCTGGTCTTCTTGCTCACGGAGCCCGAAACCTTGCCGCCGGCCGCTTCAATCCGCGCCTTGGCCTCATCGCGGGTCAGCGTGGGCAGCGTTCCGGTCAGCACAAACGTCAGGCCTTCAAGCAGTGTCGATCGCTGCT
>DASQSP010000084.1:0-10551 GCA_035642355.1 Occallatibacter sp. | reverse complement strand
CGCGTCGATGGCGGCGATGCCGGGTAGCGGCTGGATGTCGATCTCATGGGCGACGGCGGCGGTGCGGAAGTCACGGAGTTTCCCCTGGCTGGTGGTGGCGGCGAACAGGCGGAGGGCCATAAGGAAAGTGTAACGGCAAGATGCGCTGCTTTGTAGTGGCTCAGGCCGGGGGGTTGGTGGGTCAGTTTAAGACCGTCGTGAAAGGGCACGACTTCAGTCGTGCCGTAAACGTAGCAAAATGAAATGGGCTTTAGCCCCTGAGGGATGGGTTGTCGCAAACGGACCCACTACCAGGCCGGGAGGGGCAGCTCGGAGTCGAGGCCGGATGCGATCAGGTCGGCGCGGAGGCGGTCAACTGTCGAGAACTGAATGCCGCGGATGCCGAGGGCGCGCGCCGCTTCAATGTTTTCGAGCTTGTCGTCGAGGAAGAGGGTTTCCTCGGGCGCGGTGCCGAGCTGCTGCAACGTGTAGAGATAGATGGCGGGGTCGGGCTTGGCGACAAGATGCTCGTAGCTCCAGACGAGGACATCGAAGTTGGCGATCCAGGGATGGATGCGGGTGATGTTCTCGTGAACGGAGTCGCCCATGTTGGAGAGGACGCCGGTGAGGAGGCCGTGCTGTTTGAGCCGGGCCTGCCAGGCGACCATGGCGGGGTTGACGGTGCTCCACATGCGGACGTCGGCGCTGTTGAGTTGATGGAGCGCGTCGGCGGGGAGTTGGAGACCGCTGTCGCGGAGGAATTTCTGCCAGAAGGTGATGCCGCTCAACTTGCCTTCGTCGTAGGCGTGACGGTCGGCCCAGTAGAGGGTCTCGAACTGATCGACCGGCAGGCCGGTGATGCGGAGCATCTCGGCGTGAGCGGCGGGGTCGGGGAGTCCGGTGAGCACCATTCCGTAGTCGAAAACCACTGCGCGCAGAGCCACTCTATCTCCAAGGACGCCGCTGTATGGTGAGGAAGGCGTCTCTGTCTGTATTGTGCATGATTGCACTTGATTGGTCTGGTGGGAGTGCAGGTTGACTTGCCCAAGGACATTGCCTCAGGGGCTAAAGCCCCGCTGATTTATCAGGCGCTATTGGCACGACTGAAGTCGTGCCCTTTCACGCGACGTTGCAGCAGACGGATGGAATGATGCATTCAGCCGCTGGCTGGAATGCGAACATTTGGCGGGAGAGTATGCGGTTTTCGAAGCGCACGGAGTGGAACACGGAGGAGAGCGCGCTGGCGCGGGCGCATCGTGAGCGCGTGGCGGCGGGGTTGCCGATTTCGGATTTGACGGCGTCGAATCCGACGCGATGCGGGTTTGCGTATGACGCGGATTTGCTGACGGCGCTGGCGGATGAGCGGGCGCTGGAATACGATCCGCAGCCTCGGGGATTGCTGCGCGCGCGGCAGGCGGTATGCGCGTACTACGCGGATCATGGTGTGGCCGTTGGGCCGGAGCAGGTGGTGCTGACAACGAGCACGAGCGAGGCTTACAGCTTTCTGTTTCGGCTGCTGTGCGATCCGGGGAGCGAGATTCTGGCGCCGCAGCCGGGGTATCCGCTGTTTGATTTCCTCGCCGGGCTCGATGACGTGCGGTTGAAGGCTGCGCCGCTGGTGTATGACCACGGCTGGCAGATGGAGCCGGAGGGTTTCCGGCGGGCGATTACGCCGGCGACGCGGGCCATCGTGCTGGTCCATCCGAACAACCCGACGGGGCACTTTACCAAGGCATGGGAGATTGAGGAGCTGGCAATGCTGTGCCGCTCAAATGACTCAGCTTTGATTGTCGATGAAGTGTTTTTAGATTATGGCTTTAGTGGCATTTTTTCAACTTTTGCGCGAGGTATTGATGGTGTCTCGATTTATGTGGTGAGCGGGCTGAGCAAGATTGCCGGGCTGCCGCAGATGAAGGCGGCGTGGATTGTGGCGACCGGGCCGGCGCAGGCCGAAGCGCTGGAGCGGCTGGAGGTGATTGCCGACACGTTTCTCTCGATGAATGCGCCGGTGCAGGGAGCGATTCCGGCGTGGCTGGGCGGACGGGCCGAAATTCAGGGGCAGATTCGGGAGCGGGTGGCGGCGAATCTGGCGGAGCTCGACCGGCAGCTTGCTGGCCTGGCGGCGGTGACGCGGCTGGAGGTCGAGGGCGGATGGTACGCGGTGGTGCGGATTCCGGCGATGCAGCCGGACGAGCAGACGGTTCTGGAGCTGCTGGAGAGGGGCGTGTGGGTGCATCCGGGATATTTTTTCGGGATGGCGGAGGCTGGTTGGCTGGTGGTGAGTTTGCTGGCGAGGGTTGACGAGTTTAAGACGGGAGTAACCGGACTGATTGCCTATCTGGGCACGCATCAGGGTGGTAACAAAAGCTGATTTCCACAGGATGTGATGGATTAGGTATGTTCTGTAAATTCTTGTTGTGTTTGATTGTTGCCGGCGTAAGGTCCGCCGGGGCTACGGCTGGAGGAAGGGGTTTCCGCGGCGTTCGCGGGCGATGGTGGTGGCGGGGCCGTGGCCGGGGATGACGCAGGTTTCGCCGGGCAGGGTGAGCAGGCGGGCGTGGATGGAGTCGAGGAGCTGATCTGTGTCTCCGCCGGGCAGGTCGGTGCGGCCGATGCTGCCGGCGAAGAGAGTGTCTCCGGCGAGGAGCAGGTTGAGCGGGACGAAGTGCAGGCAGATGGAGCCCTGGGTGTGGCCGGGGGTGTGCAGGACCTGGGCTGGGTGCGCGTCGAGGCCTACGCGCTGGCCGTCGGCGAGGCCTTCGTCGGGCGGAGCGATCTCCGGGGTCTGGATGCCGAGCCAGGCGGCCTGCTGGTCCATCATGGCGAGCAGGGGCAGGTCGTTCTCATTGAGCAGAATGGGTGCGCCGGTGAGGCGCTTGAGCTGGAGCGCGCCGCCGATGTGGTCGATGTGCGCGTGGGTGATGAGGATTTGCTTGAGCTTGAGGCCCTGCTCAGTGAGGCGCTGGTGGATGCGGGTGATCTCGTCGCCGGGGTCGATGACGATGGCTTCGCCGGAGGCTGGGTCGCCGAGGAGGGTGCAGTTGCATTGCAGCGGGCCGACGGGGAAGGTTTCGAGGATCATGGAGTAATTCTAGGGCCTGATAAGAAGAGAAACGGCGGGCCGACTGGCCTGCCGTCGATGTCTGCCCAGATGTGCGGACTTACTTGCCGGATTTGGCTGGAGCCGAAGAGGACGGCGTGTCGCCGAAGACTGAGTGGTTGCTGTTGGCGCCGCGGACGTAGAGCACGGTGAGGCTGATGGAGGTGAGCATGAAGATGATGGCCGACCAGGTGGTGAGGCGGGTGAGCACGTTGGCGGCGGCGCGGGGTCCGAAGGCGGTCTGCGAGCCCTGGCCGCCGAAGGCGCCGGCGAGATCGGCCGAGCGGCCCTGCTGGAGCAGGACGACGCCGATGAGGAAGAGGCTCACGATGATGTGAATTGCGACGACGAAGTAGAAAAGAATCTGCATTGCCGGGGCTGCTTTCGCGGTCCTTGAGGGACGGGAGAATTCGTTTGGTGCGGAGGAGGGGACTTGAACCCCTATGCCTTGCGGCGCTAGCACCTCAAGCTAGTGCGTCTGCCAATTTCGCCACCTCCGCATGAGGGGAACCTTTACGAGTATAGCAAAGGCGATGAGGGTGCGCATGCCCGTGAGGTGTGCGGATTCATGCTGGTGATGTGATGGCGAGACGCGGTCGCTCCGGATGACGTCGGCTGTTTTGGCTTGTGCTTTCCCACCCATCGCGCACACCATGCGCGATGGATGGGGCACTCGTGGTCATGGTCTCCCACCTTAGCGACAAGAACAAAGACGTCGCGAAGGTGGGGCGCCCGCTGCTAGGACCTGGGCATCCGGAGGCGCGGTCTACTGAATGCGCTCGAAGCGGAAGCCGGTTTCGCGCAGGGCGTGGCTGATGGCGGTGATGTGAGTGGCGCCGCGGGTTTCGAGGGTGACGTCGATGACGGTTTCGCCGAGGCTGACGCCGTAGTAGGCGCGGTTGTGGACGGTCTCGACGATGTTGGCGCGTTCGCGGGCGAGGATTTCGGTGAGTTGCAGCAGCGCGCCGGGGCGGTCCTGCAAGTAAACGCGGACGCGGAGGAGGCGGCCGTCTTTGACGAGGCCGCGCTCGATGATTTTGGCCAGCAGGGTGACGTCGATGTTGCCGCCGCAGACGAGCACGACGGTGCGGCGCTGGCGGAGGTTGGTCTTGGCCTGCACAACGGCGGCCAGGGCTGCGGCTCCGGCGCCCTCGGCGAGGGTTTTCTCCTGTTCCAAAAGAAGGAGAATGGCGCTGGCGATCTCCTCGTCGTCGACGGTGACGATCTCATCGACATAGCGGGAGACGAGCGGGAGGGTGAGGTCGCCGGCGCGGCGAACGGCGATGCCGTCGGCGATGGTGGCCTCCGGGCCGATGGTGACGGGCTTGCCGGCCTCGCGGGCGCGGAGCATGGAGGGGAGCTTTTCCGGCTCGACGCCAATCACTCGGATTTTGGGGTTGGTTTCTTTCAAGGCGCATGCGATGCCGCTGATGAGGCCGCCGCCGCCGATGGGCACGACGACCGCTTCGATGTCGGGAACCTGCTCGAGGAGCTCGAGGCCGATGGTGCCCTGGCCGGCGATGACTTCGGGGTCGTCGAAGGGATGGATGAAGGCGCAGCCCTCTTCGAGGCGGCGGCGCAGGGCCTCTTCGCAGGCCTCGTCATAGCTGGAGCCGTGGAGAATGACTTCCGCTCCGTAGCCGCGCGTGGCGGCGACTTTGACCTGCGGCGTGGCGAGGGGCATGACGATTTGCGCGCGGATGCCGCGAGCGGTGGCATGGAATGCAACGCCCTGGGCGTGGTTGCCGGCGCTGGCGGCGATGACGCCGCTGTTGCGCTCGGACTCGGAGAGAGTGAGGAGCTTGTTGAGTGCGCCGCGCTCTTTGAAGGAGCCTGTCCGCTGCAGGTTTTCCAGTTTGAGGTGCAGAGGCAGGCCGGCCAATTCGGAGAGATGGTGGGAGAGCTGGCAGGGCGAGACGTGGATGGCTTCGCCGATGCGGGCGCGCGCGGCCTGAATATCGGAAAGGGTCACGGAGTGCAAGGCAGTCTCCTAAAGATAAGAATGGTGCGCCATGAATGTGAAAGCCACCAGCCGCGTTTGCGGAAGGTGGCCTGGAGGATGATTTAGTATCTTGATCCGTTAATCCGTATAGTCAGGCTCAGCTTCCCGCAGGGGTGGGTTCGATGCAAATTCGCATGGGAATCATCGGCGCAGCGATCCTCACGGAATGGTGAGGACAGAGGGATGCGCTGTGTGTGTGCATGACGATGATTCGAGTACAGCAGAGGAGCGGGGGGTGCGTCAAGAAAGTTGCGCCGCGTGGCGGCTTCGATAGCCGTTGAAGATTCCCTCCGGGGCCCATCCATTTGATTGGTTTTATTGGCACGATCCACTGCGGTGGATCGTGGCCCTTCACGACGGTTTCAAACCGGCCAATTACCCCGCCCCGCGGAGGGTTTCGCGTATACGCGCTCGGCCTGTTATGTTCAGTGTGAAACAGACGCACATGAACCCACCTTAGGAACCCGCACGGATGTGGAAGCGCTGGCGAATCCGGATACTGCTGTTTTTTGCCGTGCTCGGCCCTGGATTTATTACCGCCAACGTGGATAACGACTCCGGCGGGATTTTTACCTACTCGCAGGCGGGCGCGCAGTACGGCTACGGCCTGCTGTGGACCATGATTCCCATCACTCTGGCGCTGATTGTGGTGCAGGAGATGTGCGCCCGCATGGGCGTGGTGACCGGCAAGGGGCTGAGCGACCTGATCCGCGAGGAGTTCGGGCTGCGGCTGACGTTTGTGCTGATGGTGCTGCTGGTCATTGTGAACTACACCAACGTGGTGACGGAGTTCATCGGCATTGCGGGCTCTCTGCATCTGTTCCATCTGTCGAAGTTCATCTCGGTGCCGATTTGCGCGGCGCTGGTGTGGGCGCTGGTGTTTCGCGGGGACTACAAGAGCACGGAGAAGATATTTCTCATCGCGTCGGTGGTGTATATCGCGTATATCTTCGCCGGCGTGCTGTCGCAGCCGAGCTGGAGCGCGGCGCTGAGCGCCACCATCAAGCTGCCCGATGAGAAGGTGTGGCGCGACAAGGCGTATATCTACATGGCCATCGGCATTGTGGGTACTACCATCGCGCCGTGGATGCAGTTCTATCTGCAATCGTCGATTGTGGAGAAGGGGATTCGCGTGAAGGATTACGCGGCCTCGCGCATCGACGTGGTGGTGGGCAGCATTTTTACGGATGTGGTGGCGTGGTTCATTGTGGTGGCCTGCGCGGCCACGCTCTATGTGCATGGGATGGGCGCGATTCAAGTGGCGAGCGACGCGGCTGAAGCGATGCGGCCGTTCGCCGGCGAGTACGCGTACATCCTTTTCGCCTTCGGGCTGTTCAATGCGTCGCTGTTCGCGGCATCGATTCTGCCGCTCTCGACGGCGTATACCGTTTGCGAGGGGCTGGGCCTCGAGTCGGGCGTGGACAAGAGCTTCAAGGAAGCGCCGTTTTTCTACTGGCTCTACACGCTGCTGATTGCGGGGGGCGCGGTGACGGTGCTGATTCTGCCGGACGCGCAACTGATCAATGTGGCGATCCTGTCGCAGGTGCTGAACGGCGTGCTGCTGCCGGTGGTGATTATCCTGATGCTGCTGCTGATCAACCGCAAGGACCTGATGGGCGAGCACAAGAACTCGCGGCTGTGGAATGCGATTGCGTGGTCGACGAGCGTGATCGTGATCGGGATGACCGGGGCGATGCTGTGGGGGATGATTCCGGGACATTGAGCTTGGCGACCTTACGGCACGACTGAACAGGCTGCGGGAAAATGCATTTCCGGTGTGGGAAGTACAGCAGGGGCTGAAGCCCGCCCTTGTATTTACGGCATTTGCGGCACGAGTAAACTCGTGCCCTGTTACAAAACAACACTGCTGCGGAGTTTTTTCGCAGCCTGTAATGTCTGCCCTTTCAAAACGGTTTCAAACTGCCCCACTGCCCAGTGGCATGAACAGGGCCTAACTCTGACCTATTTGATAGATAAAGTGCGCCCGGAATCAAGCACTCATCGTTCCTCCGCGCGCAGGTCAGGTTGCGGCGGGAGTAACGCTGAGGTATACAAGTTGCACGATTGAGCAGGGTGTTGATCCCGGGCGAATTTTCTCTGGGGTATAATCCGACTCAATTCCCGCGATGGTGATCGGCTATGGTATTCGAACGTCATCAGATCGACAAGGCCATTGACCGCGGGGAGTTCCTGCCCTTTTTTCAACCCATCGTTTATCTGCGCACGGGAGAGTTGCAGGGTTTCGAACTGCTGGCGCGGTGGCGGCATCCGGAGCATGGGTTGATTCCGCCGGGCGAGTTTATTCCTTTAGCCGAGAAAGACGGATGGATCGGAGTGCTGACGCAGTCTTTGCTGCGGCAGGGTTTTTGCGCACTGCTGAGCGCGCCCGGCGAGCCTCAGCTCGCGGTGAATATATCGCCGGTGCAATTGCAGGATGGGAAGCTGCCGGAGCAGATTCGGGTGCTGTCGGAAAGGTCGGGCTTTCCGATGGGCCGGCTGACGATTGAAATCACGGAGAGCGCTCTGACCCAGGATCTGGTGAGCGCGCGGAGAACGGTCTCGGTGCTGAAGGAGCTGGGCTGCAAGCTGTCGCTGGACGACTTTGGCACGGGCTACTCGAGCCTGGCGCAACTGCAGTCTCTGCCGTTCGACAAGTTGAAAGTGGACCGCAGCTTTGTGGGGGCCATGACGGAGCGGCGCGACAGCCGCAAGATTGTGGCCGCGGTGGTGGGGCTGGGCCTGAGCCTGGGACTCAATACGGTTGCCGAGGGCGTGGAGACCGGCGAGCAGGCGGAGATGCTGCGCTGGATGGGCTGCGAACAGGGCCAGGGGTATCTGTTTGGAAGGCCGATGCCGGCGGAGGAACTTGCCGCGGCGATCAGCCGGATGGAGACCGGCGTGGCGCCGAGCCCTCCGGCGGACCCTCTGGGAAAGGCCTCTTCCGGCAGCCTGGAGTGGCTGCCTTCGCAGCGGCTGGCGCAACTGCGGGCGGTGTATGACGGCGCGCCGGTGGGGCTGGCATTTCTGGATAGCGAGATGCGCTATGTGCAGGTGAACAAGCGGCTGGCGAACATCAACGGGCGGCCCATGACCGAGCACCTGGGCAGGACCGTGGCGGAGGTGATTCCCGAAGTCTTTCCGCAGGTGGAGCCGTCGATACGGAGAGCGCTGCGGGGGGAGTCGATTGCGGGCGTGGAATTCACCAAGCCGAGTTCCGCGCCCAACGCGGGGGCGACGCTTCTGGTGTCGTATGAACCGGCGCGGGATGAGGCGGGCGAAGTGGTGGGCGTGTCGGTGGCGGTGATGGATATTACGTCCATCAAGCAGATGCAGCTTGCGCTAAGCGAGAGCGAAGAGCATTTCCGGTTCATGCTGGAGCTGCTGCCGACGATTCCGTGGATCATTGACCCGGAGGGACGGGCGCTGGCGGTAAGCCGGCGATGGATGGAGATCACCGGTACTTCGGACGAGGACTGGCAGGGATTGGGCTGGCTGAAGTCTCTGCATCCCGACGACGTGCAGCCGACCCAGGAGAGAATGCGGCAGAGCTTTGCCAGCGGAGAGCCGATCGACCTGAGCTATCGGGTCCGGCGCTCAGCCAGGGCGCCCTGGAAGTGGGTGCGGGCGCGGGGCTCGCCGCGGGTTGCGCCGGATGGCACGATTGTGAGCTGGTATGGGTGTCTGGAGCCGGTGGACGGAAATTGGTAGCGGGGACGGCGCGTTTTAGAGCGGTTTCAGTGTGGGTGCATCCAGCTTTGTACTAGCCCTGGTCCCTCCGCTCGGCGGATCACCCGCTCATCGCGATGGAGCCGCGATGAACGGGGCACAGACCATGACGTTCTAGTACCTAGTGTCCAGAGTCTAAAGTGCGCGTACAAAATCGGGCGACGGCATCGAGGATTTGGTCTGCGGATTTGTGCCAGACGAAGGGTTTTGGATCGTGGTTGTGGTGTTGGATGAAGCTGCGGATGGCTTGTTCCAGTTCTTTGGTTGAGCGATGTACGCCTCGTCTGAGTTGTTTTTCTGTCAGGGCCGCGAACCATCGCTCGACGAGGTTGATCCAGGGGGCGGAAGTAGGCGTGAAGTGCGGGTGAAAGCGGGGTCTCTTTGCCAGCCAGTTGCGAATCAACTGGGTCTTGTGGGTTCCGTAGTTATCCAGGATTATATGCACCTCTAACTCAGCGGGCACGTTCTTCTCGATAGAATCGAGGAAGTTGCGAAATTCCTCGGAGCGATGACGTTGCTGGGTCTGGCCGATCACCTTTCCGGTTCTGGTGTCGAGGGCGGCAAAGAGGCTGGTGGTGCCATGACGCGCGTAGTCGTGGGTGCGGGGTTCGATCTGGCCTGGACGCATGGGCGGCAGTGGCGCGGTCCGGTCCAGGGCTTGTATCTGGCTCTTCTCGTCCACGCACAACACCAGAGCCCGGTCCGGCGGCGCCAGATACAGCCCGGCAATATCTCGAACCTTCTCGATGAACAGCGGGTCTTTGGATAACTTGAATGTCTCCGCGCGATGCGGAGCCAGCGAAAAGGCGCGCCAGATGCGGCCGATGCTGGACTGACTCAGGCCGCATGCCTTGGCCATATCGCGCGTGGACCAGTGCGTAGCCGCCTCGGGCTGACTCTCCAGCGTGCGAGCGATGACTTTTTCCACCTGCCGGTCGCTGAGCTTGCGCGGAGTTCCCGGGCGCGGTTGGTCCCAAAGACCGTCGCTACCCGTGCTCAGGAAACGCTTGCGCCACTTGCCTACGGTCTGCCCGGTGCTGGAAACCGTGGATTACACGATAGAGTTTGCACGGGTACTGCGTGAGAGCAGCCCCGAGGCCGACTTCTCATTCTTGAGCGGAAGCGGCGCCGATCCCACGGGGCGAAGCAGAATGGCCTTCGCCCGTTACAAGGGAGAAGCAGAGAAGGCTCTCCTGTCGTCGCGGTTCCCGCACCTGTTCATCTTCAGACCCGCTTACATCTACCCTGTGTTCGCCGGGCTCTCGATGCCTTGAATTCGTTGAGGTATCGGTGGTCGATTTGCTTCTCAACCACCTCAAAGGCGCTTCGAGAGCAACTGTCTCAGTGCGCCAGGAAATACACGCCCACGCACACCAGCGCCGCGGAGGTCCATCGCCGGTGGTCTACATTCTCATGCAGAAATAGCTTCGCCGCAATGGCGTTCGTCACGAGTGTGAGTGAGGCCGATGCCGGAGCCACCAGGCTCAGGTCCATATGGTTGAGCGCGAACAGAAGAGAGAAAAATCCCAGCGCCAGAAAGCCGACGCCCGCAAAAAAAAGTGGGCGGGTCACCACCGCGCCAATCGCGCCCTTCAATCCAGACTTCGCGCGAATCGCATCCAGGTCGCCAATCGACTTCATCGCCGCAGCGATCAGCACTTCGCCCGCGGTCGAGGTCAGCACGATCGCCGCAATCATCGCGGCAGCGGCCCATGGGCCAGTCGACGAAGCCGGGAAAGTAGCA
>DASQSP010000083.1:0-14436 GCA_035642355.1 Occallatibacter sp. | reverse complement strand
GCTCGGGGGCGATGGCGGAGACCACGCCGCCGTCGGAGACGTAGTTGACGGTGAGCTTGGGGTCGGCGAAGAGGGCGATGAGCTGCTGACGAATTTCCTCCGGGGAGTGGCCGGGGAAGATGCGGCAGTTGACGTTGGCCTCTGCGGTTTGGGGCAAAGCGTTGTTGGCGTGGCCGGCACTGAGACGCGTAGCGACGCAGGTGGTGCGGAAGTTGGAGTTGTAACTGGGCTCGGCGCTGAGTCGCGCAGCTGCGGCCCTGTTCGGCGGGGTGGCGAGGATGGCGCGCATGTCGGCGGCGGTCTGGCCGGTCTCGCGTTTCGCCATGTTTTGAAAGTAGGTGCGCGTGACCGCGTTCAGCTCAAAGGGAAACGAGTACGCGGCGAGTTTGTCGAGCGCGGTAGTTAGCTCATAGATGGCGTTGTCCGGCCGGGGCAGCGAGCTGTGGCCGCCGCGATTGGTGGCGACGACCTGAAAATCGGAGTAGACCTTCTCGGTGGCTTCAACATCGGCGGCGATGGGGCGACCGTGATCGAGGTCGATGCCGCCCGCATCGAGATTGATGACGAAGGCCGCGTCGACGAGATCGCGGTGATTTCGGACGAGCCACTCCGCGCCGTTGAACTTGCCGCCTTCTTCGTCGGCAGTAAGGGCGAGGATGATGTCGCGCCTGGGCTTGTAGCCGGCGCGATGCAGGCGAAGGAGATTCTCGACCATGACCGCGTCTCCGAACTTCATATCCAGGGTGCCGCGCCCGTAGTAATAGCCGTCCTTCTCGACGAATTCAAAGGGATCGGTGGTCCAGTCGGAGCGCAGGGCTTCGACGACATCCATGTGGCAGAGGAAGAGAACCGGCTTTTCTGTCGGCGAGCCCGCGGCACGCATGCGGACGACTAGATTTTGCTTGCGCGGATCGGGACCGAGCAGATGGACGTCCGCGGAGGCAAAGCCGGCGTCGAGGAAGAGCTTCTGCATGGCGGCGGTGGCGGTGGTGACGTTGCCGCGGGGCGTGTCCGTGGTGTTGATCTCGATTAGCTCTTTGAAAATGGCGCGGGCCTCGGCGCGCTCGGCAGGCGAGGCGGTGGGCAGCGACTGGGCGACGAGGGTGAGGCCAAGGCAGAGCGGGACGGCGGCGAGGGCGCGCAGTGAGGAAAGCGAGAAAGAACGCATGTGCGCATTGTACGGCGGGCACGGCACTACGGAACCCGCGAATCATGCGTCGAATCATTTCTTGAATCTTGGAGCGCGCTTTATTTTTGCGCCGAGCTTGAAATCTATTTATTTTATTGTGGGTTCACTGTTCTCGCGAGGTTATCGATGCACTGGAAAGTTTCCGCCGCTCTGCTTGCTGTCTCTACGGCTGTCACAACACTGGCAGCGCAATCGGTTCCCGCGCGCCCCAGGATTACCGGCGTGTCACACCTGGCCATCTACGCCAAGGACATGGCGGCGACGGATCGCTACTTTGTCCAGATAGTGGGCGCGGTGAAGATGCCGGATCCGGAGAATGCGCGGGGCGTGAAGTATGCGCTGAGCGCGACGCAGTATGTTGAAGTGCTGCCGCTGCCGGCCGGCGCGGGCATCAATCGCATGGATCACGCGGCGTATAACACGGTGAGCGCCGAAGGCCTGCGCACGTATCTGGCCGGCAAGGGCTGGAAGACGCCGGCGAAGGTGAACAAGGGCACCGATGGGAGCCTGTGGTTTGCGGTCCACGATCCCGAGGGCAACACGATTGAGTTTGTGCGGCCGGTGGCGGGCGCGAAGGTGGATGCGCCGCGTGCGCTGGGGCACCACATTATTCACGTGGGCTACGTGGTGCATGACCGGGCCAAGGAAGACACGTTCTACCGCGGGCTGCTGGGCTTTCGGCCGTATTGGTATGGCGGCGAGGAGCACGGCAAGACCGAATGGGTGAGCCAGCAGGTTCCCGATGGGCACGACTGGCTGGAGTACATGGTGACGGACGGGCCTTCGCGGCCGCTGATTCCGGCGGACATGACGCAGGAGACGCTGGGCGTGCTGGATCATCTGTCGATTGGCGAGGACTCCGTGAAGGAAACCCATAAGAAGCTGACGGCGGAGCACCGGCTGGGAGCGCACCATGATGACAAGCCGGAGATGGGCCTGGACGGCAAGTGGCAGTTCAACATGTATGCGCCGGACGGAACGCGGCTGGAGCTGATGAATCTGCACGCGACGCAGAAGCCGCGCTGCTCGCCGTTCACGGCGGCGGACCCGGCGGAGTAGTCATGCGACACGAATCTGCTATACCGGACGAAGAGCGCAAACTCGCAATCGTTTATCGCACCCGAAACTAAGCGGTTGGTTACACCGTCGCTTATAAGGAGCTTCAAGATAGTTCGTGCCGCGAGGTAATCGATGAGAAGGCTCTTTGTAGCTTTGCTGCTGTGTTTCTGCTCGTTGGCGGTGACTGGCCAGAAGACGCGATTTGGCCAGGCGCCGCGGGTCAAAGCGGGGGTCGATTACCCACTCAAGATGCATGTCTCCGGAATCCATATCCGGACGATTTATGTGAGTCCTAGCTGGATTGGCCCGGATTTCCTTCCTTCCGAGCGGAACCAAGACATAGTTTACGTAGATGCGGAAATTGACGGCAGGAAGATTGAGTTGCTCGGCCCATGGACATGGATCTCGGGCAGCTACCAAACGCCGTTGTCTACCGGAGACTTTCAAGCTCGCCTCGTAAAAGACACGCCAAAGACTAGCGCCCCCCCGATTGGTCAACAATATGAGATAGTCTTGCCCGGCGGGATCGCCTGGCGCGGCGTTGTCACGGGTATTACTGAATAGCGAAGAGCGGCCTCGTTCTTCGATAAGGCGCGGCTTTCATGGTGAAGGGGCAGCCCGATCACTGGGCTTTCCTTTCGCTTTTCACGCTAGAATCGTAAGTAATCATGCCTGCCGCGGCGCTTTCTCCGGATGTTCTGGCCAAGTACGAGCCTGTGATCGGGCTTGAAGTTCATGTGCAGCTTTTGACGGCCAGCAAGATCTTTTGCGGCTGCGCAAATCAGTTTGGTTCCGCGCCCAACACCAACATCTGCCCGGTGTGCCTGGGGCTGCCGGGGGCGCTGCCGGTGCTGAATGCGCGGGCGGTGGAGTTTGCCACGCGCGCGGCGCTGGCGCTGAACTGCGTGGTGAACGAGCGGTCGATTTTTGCGCGCAAGAACTACTTCTATCCCGACCTGCCCAAGGGCTACCAGATTTCGCAGTTCGACAAGCCGCTGGCCGAGCATGGATGGATCGATGTGCCCACGGCGGACGGCGTTCGGACTGGGGTTCCCAGCGACGATCTCTTGCCTCCGGGTCGGAAGCGCATCGGCATTACGCGGCTGCATATCGAAGAAGACGCGGGCAAGAGCATCCACGACGGTCTGCCGGACTCGGCGAAGTACACGTCGCTCGATTTGAACCGCTGCGGGACGCCGCTGGTGGAGATCGTCTCCGAGCCGGACATCCGTACGGCGGACGAGGCGTTCGAGTATCTGACGCGGCTGAAGGAGATATTGCTGTACACGGCGGTCTCCGACTGCAACATGGAAGAGGGTTCGCTGCGCTGCGATGCCAATGTGAGCGTGCGGCTGAAGGGCGCGCCGAAGTTCGGAACCAAAGCCGAAGTGAAGAACGTGAACAGCTTCAGATTTATCCGCACGGCAATCGACTACGAGATTGAGCGGCAGGTTGAAGTGATTGAGGCGGGTCGGCGCGTGGCGCAGGAGACGCGGCTTTGGAACGCACACGAGGGGCGGACGTATTCGATGCGGTCAAAGGAGCAGGCGCACGATTACCGGTATTTTCCTGAGCCGGATTTGCCGCCTCTGATTGTGTCACCCGAGTTTATTGCCGAGACGAAGAAAAACATGCCGGAGCTACCGGAGGCGCGGCGGGCGCGGATGATTGCAGCCTATATGCTGAGCGAGAAGGACGCGCACGCGCTGACTGGTTCGCGTGAGTTTGCGGACCGGTTTGAGGCTGCGGCCAAGACGGCGAAGAATCCCCGACGGGTAGCGAACTTGCTGCTGAGCGAGTTGGGCGGACGCCTGAATGCGCTCGGTCTTGAGCGGGAACAGTCGCCGGTGTCGATGGCGGGCGTTGTGCTTGCCGCCGATTTGCTGGAGGCGGGGACGATCAGTTCCAAACAACTGAAGCAACTGCTGGACGCGGCGTTTGAGAAGGGCGAGGACTTCCCTGCCGTGTATGAGCGCGAGAAGCCGGAGCAGATCACGGATTCCTCGGCGCTGGAGGCGATGGTCGACGAGGTGATTGCCGCCAACCCCAGGCAGGTGGAGCAGTATCGCGCCGGGAAAACGACCGTGGCGGGATTTTTTGTGGGCCAGGTGATGCGGGCTTCAAAGGGACAGGCCAACCCGGCGCTGCTGAACGAGCTGGTGACGAAGAAGCTGGAAGGCTGAGCTGGAAAGCCGAACAGACAGGCTGCGGTCTGCGCGGCCACTTCATGTGGAGTTCGGTTTCGAACTCCTTGCGCGCGTCCCAGGAACTGACGGTCTTGACGGCGGTTTTGCGGCCGTCTTTTTCCGCCCAGAGGTCGAAGTCCTGATCCTTATTGACCTGCACGAAGGAGAAGCGGCCATCCTTGTCCGAGGTGTAGCTGCGGATGGACTTGGTCTTCTGATTCTCGAGGAAGACGGTTGCATTGGGAACGGGCCGCGCATCGCCCTCCACAACGGCGCCGGAGACAGTGCGCTGGCCCAGGTTCTGGGCCTCGGACACAAACGGGCTGGCGTGCCGGGTAAGCGGCAAAGCGCCCGCCAGGCACAGGACAAACAGTGCGCAGGCGGTCCAACGTGCCGCGTTCAGCCTCACTCTTCCTCCTCTTCCCCTTCAAACGGCTCTTCGTCGTCGTAGCCCTCGTCCACCCGCGCCAGTTCGAGCGGTTCAACGCCGACTACCTCATACTCGGAACCACATTCTTCACAGGCGACCACGTCGCCCTCTTCCAGTTCCGCTACATCAACGTCAAGATTATTTTCGCATTCCGGGCAGCTTGGCATCGCGGCCTCCTCTCACAAGGCAATTCAGGTGGTTAAGACGACGGGATTTCGTGGAGCGACTCCGCTAGTTTTAGAGAGGACACGGCCTTAGGTCAAGTGGGCAGGCCGTGCATCTCAGGCGGAATGGTTCGCGGCGGAAGAAATGCGATGAAAACCCCGCATCCCCACTGGATATTCCACGGCGCCGGGCACGGCTTCCCGACTCCGCGACGCTTCTCCCGGCTGACCCCACACTCCAAAGAGACGAAGGAACGGGGCGTGGGTTGGTCCTCGGATGCACTTTTCGCGGAACAAGGCGGAGCGGCATGACACCACGATGCGCGAGGGGTTACCCTGAAGGCTGCCATGCGCCGTCTCAGCGCCAGTCCGCTCGCCTTTCCGCCGTTCCGCGGCGCTACACGCCTGCTGGTGGTGGTGAACCTTGCCGCATATTTTGTACTTGCCGTGGCGGGGCTTGCCGGGAACGGGATCTACAACTGGCTCTTTGAACGTGGCGTGTTTTACCCGGAGTATTTTCTGCACGGGTGGCTGTGGCAACCTTTCACCTACAGCCTGATGCAGGCGGGCATTCTGGGCACGCTGCTGTCGCTGCTGTCGTTGTGGTTCCTGTCAGGCTTTCTTGAGAATTTTCACACCCGCAACTGGGTGCTGGGTCTTTACGCAGTCTCGGTGCTCGGCGCGGCGCTCACGGCGCTGGTGATCTATCTCGGCAGCGCGGCGCTGCATGCGTCGCTCGAGCCGGTTCCTCTGAACGGCTGCTTCGGCGGGATCTTCGGGATGCTGGTGGCAATCGGCGTTCTCTATGGCGACGCGGAGTTCATGCTCTTTCCGCTGCCTATCAGCATCAAGGCGCGCTACCTGGCCATCATCTATGCGCTGGTGTCGCTGGCCATGCTGTTTGGCCAGATGCGCCTGTATGCGTTCGCGGAGTTGGGCGGGGCACTGTGCGGGTGGATTTACCTCCGCTCCATGCCCCGCCGCGGCGTCACATTTCTGTTCAGCGAGCATTGGTATGGCATGCGCAACCGCTACTACCGGTGGAAGCGCCGCCGCGCCGCGCGCAAATTCGAGGTCTACATGCGCTCGCAGGGCCGCACCGTGCGGTTTGACGGCCAGGGCCGCAGCCTCGACGAAGACCGGGACGATAAGTCGCGCTGGAATTGACGGCTCATCGACTCTCATTTTTTTGGGAACTCTCATTACCGAAGTGTTAGAGACCACTTAGTTTCTCGTCGTTTCTCCTGTCTTTTGCCTCCGAGTAACAGCAAGGTGGCATGCCCCTCCCCAAAAGACGCATTGAAGCCATCCTAAGAACATCCGCAGACTGAAGTCGGTCCGAGTTGTACAAGTCAGGGTCGATGACCTCTATCGGCCGTATGACTTGGGCGCCGCGTTTGCGCGGCACAAAACTCGATTCCTGGTTTGCGAGGCTGTCCAGTGCCATCTTTAACCCGTCTTTCCTCAGCACTCCTGCTGTCTCTCTTTGCTCTGCAAGGGTTGAGCTTCGCTACCTCCGTGGATTTGACTCATGCTCCCGCGCCCGTGGCTGCCGGCGTGACGGTCCTTCGCACCCACATCTTCAATCACACCCCGGCGCAATCCTGGCAGACGGCCGCCAACGGCATGGCTTTTCTGACATGCGGCGCTCTGTTTCTTTTCAGCCTGTCGCTGAGCCGCCGCGCCGCGCGCGAGGCTGACGGCCAGCTTTCGACGGAGTTGGCCCTGGAACGCCGCGTGGAGCAGCGGACACGGGAACTGCGTCAGGAGATCGATGAACGCCTCCAAGCCGAGCATCTGAATCGCGGCCAGAAGCGCATTCTGGAAATGCTGGCCGACCCCGGCGACCTGACCACGGAAGAAATTCTGCACGCGCTGGCCGCCACGGTGGCCTCGCGCGATCATGGCTGGGAGTGCTCCATCTTCCTGGTGGAGCAGCGCGGACGGCAGATCAACCTGGCCGCCAGCTCCGATGTGAATGAAGCGCTTGCCGGCTACCTGCGCGACGTAGGCGGCGACTATCCCGATACGTCCGAATGTCAGGCCGCGCTGTCGGGTGAGTTGCACATCGTGGAGCGGATGAACGAAGTGGGCCTGCCGTGGAGCCAGTTGCTGGCCGCCAACGGCATTTTCTCGGTTTGGTCGGTTCCATTCTGCGCCAATGGCTCGGACCGCCTGAGCGGCGTGCTGAACATTTATTCGCGGACCCGCACCAAGCCCGAGCCTCGCGAGCTGGAAATGGCCGAAAGCGCGGCCCGGCTGGCCGGGCTGGTGATCGATCATCGCCGCATCCACGGCGAGCTGATGCAGAATGCCTATCAGGATCCTGTAACAGGACTGCCGAACCGCCGCGCCGGCGAGCAGGCCATGGAGGCGGCAATCCAGAACGCGGGCCGCCGCGACGAAGGGCTCGCCGTTCTGTGGGTCTACATCAACCGCTTCAAGCGCATCAACGACCAGTATGGCCGCGAGGCCGGCGATCTGATTCTGCGCACCATCGCGGAGCGGCTGCGCCGCAACCCGCTATGCACGGGCAGCGTGGCGCGCATGGGTTCAAACGAATTCCTGGTTCTGATTCCCGGCACCGCGGACTCGCTGGACCCGGTCGAGATCGCGCGGCGCCTGAGCGCGGCCATCGCCAAGCCAATTTATGCCGGGCACACGCGCATCGCCGCCTCCACCAGCATCGGCGCGTGCGTGTATCCCCAGGACGGGACGACCGTGCAGACCCTGATGCGCAGTGCCGAATTTGCCATGGGCCGCGCCCAGTCAGGCGGCCACGAGTTCTGCGTGTTTTCGCCAACCTTGAGCGATGAGGCGCACGAAGCGATGGAGATCGAGGAATCGCTGGCCGTGGCTATCGAAAAAAACTATCTGCGCGTGGTTTATCAGCCGCTCTACGCCAGCAATGGCACCCTGTGCGGCTTCGAGGCTCTGCTGCGCTTCCACCATCCGCGCATGGGCAACGTTCCGCCGACGCGGTTTATTCCCATTGCCGAGGAGTCGCGGCTGATCGTGCCCATCGGCAACTGGGTTCTGCGCGAGGCGTGCAGCCAACTGGCGGCCTGGCAGTTGGCCGGGCTCCCCGAAGTGCATATGTCGGTGAATATCTCCGCATTGCAGTTCGGGCGCGACGACTTCTCCGACACTGTGGCCTCGGTGCTGAACGAGTTCAACATTCCGCCCAGCATGTTGATGCTGGAGCTCACCGAGTCGGCGGTAATGAACGACTATGTTGCCGTGGTGCGGCAGATGAATCTGCTGCGCCAGTGCGGCGTACAGATTGCCATGGATGACTTTGGGACAGGCTACTCGTCGCTGAGCTATCTGCATCGCATTCCGGTGAGCGTGCTCAAGATCGACCGCTCTTTCATCGAAAAGCTGACGGAACCCGAAGGCACCCGCCCCATCGTCGAGGCTGTCATCTCGATGGCGCAGCGACTCGACCTGAAGGTGGTTGCCGAAGGCGTGGAAACCGTGGAGCAGCGAAACATTCTGGAGAAGGCCGGCTGCCACGGCTACCAGGGCTATCTTTTCGCGCGTCCCATGCCGCCGGAGGAAGCCGAAGACTGCCTCAAGGCCAGCCGCACCACACGGTTCGCCAATTCATCATCCCTTGTCCTCGAGGGCAGCCGCGCGGTTGCGTAAGTTGGGCCCGGCTACGCTCGGTCGGGCGACGCATACGCGCGCGTCTCGCAAGCCGATCACAGCACCACCGCTCCGCCGCGATAAAATCCTCGGTGAATGACTACTTCGATCGCCTTCCTGTTTCCGGGGCAGGGCTCGCAGGCCGTTGGCATGGGCCGCGAACTTGCCGAGCGCTTCCCTGTTGCCGCGCGGACCTTTGCCGAGGCCGATGAGGCCTGCGGCTTCGCGCTTTCGCGTCTCTGCTTCGATGGGCCGGAAGAGGATCTAAAGCTGACGGAAAACACGCAGCCGGCCATCCTGACGGCGAGCGTGGCGGCGCTGCGCGTGCTGTCGGAACACGGCGTGAGGCCGGCACTGGCGGCCGGGCACTCGCTGGGCGAGTGGTCGGCGCATGTGGCCGCGGGCACACTCTCTTTCTCTGATGCGGTGCGCGCGGTGAAGGCCCGCGGACGCGCCATGCAGCAGGCCGTGCCCGCGGGGCAGGGCGGCATGGCGGCAATTCTTTCACTGGACGCGGCACAGGTGGCCGAGGCCTGCGCGGAGGCCGCGGCGGAAACGGGTCTGGTGGTTGCCGCGGCGAATCTGAACTCGCCGGGGCAGACCGTGATCTCAGGCGCGCTGGCGGCGGTTGAAAAAGCTGCCGCGATTGCGAAAGCCAAAGGCGCGCGGCGCGCCGTGATGCTTCCGGTGAGCGCGCCTTTCCATTGCGCGCTGATGCAGCCGGCGCAGGAAGAAGTGGCGCGCGTGCTGGGCGGGCTCACTCTGCGAGAGCCTGCGATTCCGGTGGCGGCCAATGTGACCGGCGATCTGGTTACAACGGCGGCGGCCGCGCAGGATGCGCTGATCCGTCAGGTGACGGGCGCGGTGCGCTGGGTGGGCTGCACTCAGGCGCTGATTGGCGCAGGGGCCTCGATGTTTATCGAGGTGGGACCGGGCAAGGTGCTGGGCGGGCTGCTGCGGCAGATTGATGCGGCGCGGAAAGCGCTGAGTGTGGAAGACGCGGCGAGCCTGGAGAAGACGCTCGCCGAGTTAGAAACGCCCGCGGCCTGAGTGCGATTAGAGCGTTTTTGTTTAAGTGTTTACGGTCGAGGCGGGCATTTGTGGTCTCCCACCCTTTGTGCAAAGGACGCACAAAGGATGGGGCACCCAGAGTCTTGTTCATACTTGAATCGAAATCGCTCTAAGGACCTAGATACAGTTGCACAGGCGAGAAGCCAAGCTGATGCGTCCTGGGCTCGTAGTTGAGAAACAGGGCGTTGCTCTTGAGGTCGTTGACGCGGATGCCCATGATAAGCACGTTTCCGGAGAGGCGCGCGGCGAGTATCTTGTGCGACTTGATGGCGCCGTAGTCGTTGCCGGAGCTGGTGGGGCTCCAGTCCTGCTGGAAGCGGGCGAAGGGATACGCGGCGTGCTGCTGAGGATGGCTCTTCCAATCCGGGTCGTGGGTCCAGATGCCGTAGGCCTTGCCGAGGTCGTTCTGCTCCACGGCGCTGAGAAAGTGGCTGGCCGTGGAGCGGCCGATGAAGTGCGCCCACCAGTTCCAGGGGAAGTCCACGGGCATGCCCGCAACGAACCAACTGGCGACGAACAGCACCACAAAAAGCCCCGCGGAACCAAAGATAATGATTTGATTGCGGCGATCGCGAGCGGCATCGAACTTGGGCGCATCGAGTAGTGTCATCGGGTTTCATCCTTGGGTGTAAGCATACGGCAGAAGAGCAGGGACTCAGGGACTAGGGACTAGAACTGGCCCTATTGGCCGCTGGCCTCAGCTGTGCGGCGCTATGTACTTAGACACCGGCCATGCCTTTGTTGTTCCTTGAGGCCCTCGTGTCTCAGTCCCTAGTCCCCAGTCCCTTAGTCCGCGATCTCTTAGTCCCTCGTGTACTTTGTCCGCGTCTTCTCTGCGTGGCGCTCGATGGCGAGCTCGATGAGGCGGGTTATGAGGTCGCGGTAACTGATGCCGGTGGCTTCCCAGAGCTTGGGGTACATGCTGATCCTAGTGAAGCCGGGCAGTGTGTTGACTTCGTTGAGGTAGATGCGGCGCTTGCCGTCGGGCTCCATGAGGAAGTCGACGCGGGCGAGGCCGGCGAGATCGCAGGCGCGGAAGGCGGCGACGGCCATGGCGCGAATCTGCTTTTCTTCTGCCTTGGTGAGCTTGGCGGGAATGACCGGCACCGAGCCCTCGGAGAGATATTTCGCTTCGTAGTCGTAGAACTCTTTGCCGGGGATGATTTCGCCGACGACGCTGGCTTTGGGATCGTCGTTGCCGAGCACGGCGACCTCGAGCTCGCGCGCGCCGCGGGTTTTGCCGACGACGCCCTGCTCGACGACAAGCTTGCGGTCGTACTGCGCGGCGAGATCGAGAGCGGGGCCGAGTTCCTTGCGGTTGTGGACCTTGCTGATGCCGACGGAGGAGCCGAGGTTGGCGGGCTTGACGAAGAGCGGATAGCGCAGCGCGGCCTCGATTAGCGTAACGGATTTGCGGGGGGATTTCTCCCACTCCGAGCGCAGCAGCGTGACGTGTTTAACGATGGGCAATTTCGCCTGCGCGAAGAGGCGCTTCATGGCGTCCTTGTCCATGCCGGCGGCGGAGCCGAGCACGCCGGAGCCGACGTAGGCGATGCCGGCCAGCTCGAAGAGGCCCTGGATGGTGCCGTCTTCGCCGAAGGTGCCGTGAAGCACGGGGAAGACAACGTCGAGCGCCTTGCCTTGCGGACCTTGCTGGCCGGACTGAGATCTGGGCTCGGGTGCGAGCAGGGTGGGGATGCCCTCCTGGAGCAGCTTTGCGCCGGGCGTGGAGTGGGGGTCGCCGGCGCGGAGTTGCCGCGCGACGGCGGCGCCGCCGTTTTCAAGCAGACGATTGGCGGCGCCCGCGCCCAGCCAGCGGCCCTGTTTGGTAATGCCGATGGGCACCACGTCGAATTTCGTGCGATCGATTGCTTTGAGAATCGAAGCGGCCGACAGCAGCGAGACCTCATGCTCGCCGCTGCGCCCGCCGAAGAGAATGCCTACGCGCAGTTTTTTTGCCATGTTTCCTTTTGATCACAACCCGCAGGTCGCGAGAAGTTCGACTTCCAGTGTAGAGCCGCCAGGAACTTGTTGAAAGCGAGTACGGCAAAGGCGAGCGCAACATGGACAAGAACAGTCTGAGCCGGAAGAGCAGGCCGATGAGCGCGTGTTTGGCTGGGGCAAGCCGGCCGGGCTGCGGCGCCAGGTGAAGTTGCGCGGGCTCAAGCGGGTGGACTGGTTCTGCCGGCTGGTCGTCGCCGGCTATAAGTCTGGTGCGCATGCGGAGGCAGAGCCCGGTTCAAATGCAGGCCTGGTGAAAATACGCCCGGCAGAGCGGGGGAACTCCCGTTTGCTTAGATGCTTACTCGCTGGCCTCGATGCGACGGCCGTGCGTGTCCTGGATAGGGCGCGAGTTCACCTTGAAGATGGACTGAAATGCGTGCAACTGATCGGGATTCATGGTGAGCGGCTGCTGCATTACGAACCATTGCACGCCTTCGGTGCAGGGCGGCGTGGTGAGCGAACCGGTGTAGGTCCAGTAGCCGCGGTCCTGGGGCAGAAAGCCGCCGGCGCTGACGTAGTCGGTGACCTTCTCGGTTGCGCCCGCGGTGGCTGGCAGGTGCGGCCATAGCGCCGCCATCACGGCGTTGGGGTCGCCGCGCTCCACGGTGAAGCGAATGGCGATGACGGCGATTTTGCCGCCGGCGCTCCTGTGCACCAGATGCACATCCATGTCGGACAGCTTGCCCTTCACGGGGTGCTCGCTGGGGTGGTGGAACTCGAAGGACTCAAGCTCATAGCGCACGCCGTTGGCCACCATGTAGCCGCCATGCGCCATGCTGGCGCGGATGGTGTGCCCGTCGTTGGTGAGCGTAATGAGCCCGGCCAGATAGTGAAACTCGATCGGAGCGAGCTTCCTGTCGAGCCGCGCGCCGCGAATGTCGATGGGCGACTGCTGGTGGCCGCTGCCGCAGGCCTTGTAGGCGGGGTCGAGCTTATGCCAGTTGAGCGGGCCGGACTTTCCGGTGTACTCCCACGGCGCGCCGGACTGCGCGGCCGCCACAGCCGCTCCCATGCCCAGTGCCAGCGCGACGATTCGATGCATGCGCATCATCTTCTCCTCGATCCAAGGACGTGCAGTGAGTCCCGAGAGATTCTATTGCATGGACGCAGCATAGCTGAAATCGGCACGCCTTCCGGGGCTCCGCGATAACCGGACGGGGGTGAGCCACTCGTCTTTAGGGGTGAGCCACTCGTCTTTATAGGGGATCGATGCTTCCCCGGTGGCTGGGATGGGGATGTGGTGCCCCGTCCATCGCCCGTTGCGGCGGACGATGGACGGGGCACGGGGCGCGGCGCAAAAGGCGAAGAAACGGTAGATAGAGGAGGGTGGGGGGGTGCTGTTCTCTTGCGATTAACCTCTTTGTTTCCTTTGTAGCGTCGCGCGGCTTGCCGGTTTTGGCGAAGAAAAGGGGAAAATGCACACAAGAGACTTGCGGCTGGGGCTGAGGGTATGGCTTCATTCCTTGATTGTGGCGGATTGCGGGAATTAATACGCAAAAGTGCGCGGGGAATTTGGCGCATGGAATGTGGGGGTTGCGGGCGATGTGACGGTTAGAGGGGTTGACAGCACCTGCGGTGCGGCGGGCGCGCTTGGCGCAGGGAATGGCTTTGGTCCCCGGTCCCCAAAAGCGAGGGACCGGGGGCACCCTCATCGTGGTCTGGAAAGGTCACCGGGACCGGGGCCAACCGGCTACTTGCAGTCCATGCGGTTATCTTGCGAGGCGACGATCTGCCACTTGTCGCTGCGTTTCAGCCACGTATCGGTCCACACCTGGCAGACCTTGGCGTTGGGCTGGGACTTGTCTTTGCCGACGGCGTGTTCGCTGCCGTAAACAAGAGCGATGCTGTCCGAGAAGAAGCGGACTTTTGTCTCATCGAGTCCGCAATCGCGGGCCGAGCGTGGGCCCTTCTCGTCTTTCAGCTCATCGGCTTTGGTGAAGCGCGCACCTCTCACGGATGTGCCCTGGAAGTCGTCGGCGAGCAGGCCTGCGACGACGCCGTTGTTGACGCATGCTCCCTCGGCCCACTTGCGTTCCATGTCGATGATGTACTTCGCGGTCTTGTCGTCAGCAGAGGCCCAGTGGCTCTGCTGTGCGCAGGCTGGAAGAAGCGACAGCATAGCGGCGATTGCCATCACGCAGGTTTGTAAGCGAATTTCTCTCATCGCGGAATCATACACTGGGCTTCGTCGCCGGTGGCCGTAGTGTGCTTTCCCGGGTCCGGACACACGGACCCGGGGCACCCATCGTCATTGGTCGAACGCGCTCCCCTTGGGACCCGGGCCACCCGCCAAATGGGTCTCGCTGGGCTTCGCTTCCGTGGTGGGAATGCCGATGTGATGGTAACGGCGCATGGTTTTCGCCCTCCGTGGAATTGGGACAAATTCTACGTGAAAGCCGAGTTCCCTTCGCGCGCAGGACGCGCGAGGAATGGGGCGCCCGCAGTTCCTTCCCTTTTGGTCACAACTTAGTCACCTCACCGTCTGCTAGCATTGGGATCGAATCTTCCTCAAATCTGAGCTCGATGAGGGCAATATCCATGTTCCTAGGAGTGTGTCGCTCATAGCGTTTTTCTCGGCAGGGGCAGGGCTAGGGAAAACAGGGAGAGCGGACCACGGGAGCCAGGAACACATGAGCCCATCCCCAATTTCCCGTTTCAGGTCTATGTTTTCGGCTTGCCGGGCCG
>DASQSP010000082.1:0-10384 GCA_035642355.1 Occallatibacter sp. | reverse complement strand
TCCATGATGTGCTTGCCTGTTTCGGCTAGTCGCCGCCTATTCTCGGCGCTCCTGCTCGTCGCCCTCGCCGCCGCACCGCTGGCGCGCGCCCAGCAGACCCCGCCGCCCGCGCCTCCGCCTGCCACGCCACCCGCGACATCCCCAGCACCAGACCAGACCGCTCCGGACGCCGGAGGCCCCGGCGGCGACAACGGCGTTATCGCACTGCCCAAGAAAAAGGAAGCCGAAGACGCGCCGCCGCCCGCTCCCGCCAAGCCCAAGATCGTCAACCCTCCGGGTCTTGATAATTACTCTCTCCGTGTCGAGGTTCCCGAAGTCTCCGTCGACGTAGGCGTGCTGCTCGAAAAGACCGGCCAGTTCGTGCCCGGCCTCAAGCCGGAGAACTTCCGCGTCTACGAGGACGGCGTCGAGCAGAAAGTCATCGGCTTCAAGCGCGTCGAGGCTCCCATCACCGCGCTCCTGCTCACCGAGTTCGCCTCCATCAACTACAACTTCGTTTACGACATGCGCAACGCCGCATTTGCCTTCGCGCAGCAACTCCGCCCCCAGGACTACGTGGCCATGATGACCTTCGATCTGCGCACCCAGATCGTCACCGACTTCACCCAGGACAAGCGCCAGCTCTACAACGCCATTCAGTCCCTCACCATCCCCGGCTTCAGCGACCGCAATCTCTTCGACGCCCTCTACGAGGCCGAGGACCGGCTCAGCCGCATCGAAGGCCGCAAATACATCATCCTCATCGCCTCCGGCCGCGACACCTTCTCCAAGATCACCCTCGACAAAATCCTGCAGAAGATCAAGAACTCGCCCGACGTCACCATCTTCGCCGTCTCCACCGGCGGCGCGCTGCGCGCCATCACCGAGGGCCGCGGGGGTTTCAACAGCCAGTTGCGCGATCTCGACTACCTGCAGGCCGACAACCAGATGAAGACCTTTGCCAAGCTGACCGGCGGTATGTGGTACAGCCCGCGCTTCGTCGGCGAGATGCCCGACATCTTCTCCGAAATCAACACCGCCATCCGCTCCAAATACGAGCTGATCTACCACCCCACCAACGCCAAACAGGACGGCACCTTCCGCAAGCTCCGCGTGGAGCTCGTCGATTCCGAGGGCAAGCCCCTGCGCATCGCCGATCAGAAGAACAAGCCGCTCAAGTACGACCTCATCACCCGCGACGGCTACAAGGCACACCAGGAAGTCGAGTAAGGAAGCTCCGCTTCAGGCAAGCCGAGAGAACAGTCCGGCCCGGGGCGCAGCATTCTCGCCGCGCCCACAGGCCACACAGAACCGTGAACTACTGAAACTGCCGCATGAAGTCCGTGATGTAGTAGCCCACCACCAGCAGCGTGGCTACACACGTCAGGGCCAGCGTGGCGCGCAGCAGCGGTTGCAGCTTCTGCACCTTGGCCACAATCGCCGCCTGGCTGTCCCGGTGGCTTTGGAACGAGTCGTCCAGAAATATCTGGTCCTCCTCGTCCTTGGTCAGGTTGGCGCGATAAATATACAGCGCAACGGTCAGCACCACCAGAGCAGACCAGACCATCCACATGACAGGAACGAGATTCATACAACACCTCCGCGACACTTGGGTCCCGGATACCCACCCGGCCGCCAACCAGCTTGGTAGCCGCGCCTCGCGGGTAGAGGGGCCGTACGGTTGACCATATTAGCGCCGTTTCGGGTCGCCCGGCACGACAAAAATCACAGTGCGGGCCGCCGGTGCCTCGGCCAGTTATCCCGCTTCAGCCACTTCCGCCAATCAAGTGCTTTATTTTCTGCCGCCTAGATAATTTGTTAGGTTTGGCAGCCGGTCCCCAGGCTTTGCGACCTTTCCCAGCCGGTGACCATCCAACAGGAAAGCAGCCGGGGAGGCTTGAAACCCCGCCCCCGGCGCAGTACAGTACCAACAGGGCTAGAGCAACTCATCGCCAAGCCAATTAGGCGATTCATTCAGGAGATACCATGTCCACTACAGCCATCGCACCCCCGGAAACCGTCAAGCAGGCTCCGCTGATCCTGACCCCTCAGGCGATCACCAAGGTGCGCGAAATCATGGCCACCCAGGACCCCATCCCCGCCGGCCTGCGCATCGGCGTCGTCGGTGGCGGCTGCTCCGGCTTCCAGTACTCCATGGCCTTCGAGAACCAGAGCGGCATGATGGACAAGGTCTTCGGCTTCGACGACCTCAAGGTCTTCGTCGATGCCACCTCGCTCATGTACCTCAACGGCTGCATCGTCGACTACGTCGAGACCCTCGAAGCCGCCGGCTTCAAGTTCGAGAACCCCCAGGTCAAGTCCACCTGCGGCTGCGGCTCCTCCTTCAGCGTCTAACGGCAGCGAGCAAGGGCATCCTCGTAGCGATCTTTCGCTCCAAGCAAAAAGCCCGTCCGCGAGGACGGGCTTTTTTGCGCGTTGTGACTGTCAGCTCCTATTGCGGCTGAGACGGCGGAGGAGTGCTCCCGCCCGGCGGCGTAGAACCCGTCCCGCCCGATCCGGACCCGAATCCAGACCCGAAACCTGAACCCGTTCCCGAGCCCGTTCCGCCAAACAAACCCGTTCCGCCCGTCGTCCCACCCTGTGGCGCAGCCACCGGCGAGCCAATCGTCCCCAAATTCCCGCCGCTTGCGCCCTGCTGGTCCGCCAGCGGGCTGTAGAGAAACTCCCACTCGTTGTAGTGGTTCTTCTTCTTGTAGAGCAGGATCGACTGCGCCGGCGCCCCGGGCACAAATCCCACAATCCCCACCCCGCCAAAACTCGGCCCCGATCCCGATCCCAATCCCGACCCCGTACCTGATCCCGATCCGGTACTGCCGCCAGCTCCCGTCCCGGAGTCACTGCCCGAACCCGTTCCGCTCCCAGTCCCGGTTCCCGTTGCTCCAAACCCCGAGCTTCCGAATCCGCCCGCCGCCGTCCCGCCGGTTCCTGTTCCGCCAAAGCTGCTGCCGCCGGAAAAAGCTCCGCCGCCGCCAAATCCAGATCCGCCAGCGCCGCTTCCGCCAATCGGGCTGGCCCCGGCAATGCCGTTGCCGCCGCTCGGCCCGGTGCCCGCCAGCGGGCTGCCGCCCAGCCCCAGCGGCTCCCCAAAGAACCCCAGCGCCAGTGGCGTCTTGTTCTCGCCAAACTTCACCGGACGCCAGTCGTCCTTGCCCGTCATCGGGTCCGTGTACCGCTTGCGCAGAAAACGAATCTCGTTGGTCTTCACCAGCGCATCCACGCTGGGCGGATAGGCGTTGAACTTCTTGTAGTAGAGCTTCACCGCCCGCGCATACTGCAGCCCGCGGTGCATCGTCTCAATCTCGCGGTCGCGCTGAATGCTGGCCTTCACCTTGGGAATCGCAATCGACAGGGACAGCACCAGAATCGCCAGCAGAAAGATCACCGCCACCAGCACAAAGCCTTCTTCGCCCGGTTTCCCCGGCGCGCGCCGCGCGGATTGGCTCGTCATTTTCATCGCAGATTCCTAATTCAGTACCAGAGGCAGCGTCTGCGTGTTGTTGTAGCCCAGGTCCGTCACCTGCACGCTGCCCGGCAGCACCGCCCCGATCTTGTAGCGGTGATCCACCACATCGCCCGGCCGCGCGATGAACACATCGTCCCCATGCACCAGAAACGCCTGCAGAGTCTTGTCCCGCGCCTGAGTGTATCCAAAATACTTCAGATCGATCGCCGGCGGCTGCGGCACAGCCGGCTGGGCCGGTGCTGCCGCCTTCGCCGGGTCAATCCGCGCGCTCTTCACCGGCGAGGGAATCGCCACCGGCGCCGAATCCGCCGAAAAAATGTTGCGGCCCGTGCCCGCGTACACCACGTCCTCGCTCAGCGCCAGCTTTTCCAGATGCAATGCGGGATCGATGCCCGCATTCGTCATCCTGGCCGCCTCCGGCCCTGCGGCAGTGCTGCTCGTGCGCGCCGCCGGCCGCGCGGCCATCATGTGCCCAGCCATCATGTGCGCAGGGGGCGTACCGCCAAACGGTCCCAGAATTTCGTAGCCGCCCACCAGCACCACCACCGCCAGCAGTCCCGCCACAGTGTAGACCTGCTTCTTGTTCTCAAGGCCAAGCTGCATGGCTACTGGCCCTCCCCATTCGGAGTTGCCGTCGCCGCCGGTTCCGCAGGCGTTTCAGGCAGTCCGCTCGGCACATCCGCCGCCCGCAGCCACGTTGACAGCTTGATGCGCAGGTTCACCAACCCGCCCTGCTGCCCGGTCAGCGTCATCGCCCGCACCACAAAAAAGTCCTGGTCGCGTTCAAGGCCGTTCACGAACTTCATAATCTGCGGATAGCTCCCGCTCACGCCCGCGTCCAGAGAAATCTCGGTCAAATCGCCGGTAGGCGCGCCCTGCGTGTAGAGCAGCCGCGTCAGCCGCACCCCCGAGCCCACTTCCAGTGTTCCCACATGCGTAGCAATCCCCGAGTAGCTCGCCGGAATCCGCTGCGCATAAAACGCCTTCATCTGCTCCCGCGCCTCCGCCACCCGCTTGTCCAGCCCGCGCAGCGGCGCCGTCTCAATGTTCAGCGCCTTCAGTTGCACCTGCTTGCTTCCCAGCGCATCCTCCGCGCTCGAGTCGGTCGCGCTCCAGTCCAGGCCCAGCCGCACGCCCAGCACGCCCACCACCACAATCATCACCGCCAGGCCGGCATAGTGCCACGTTAGCGGCGCCAGCAGCCGTTCCTTCCATGTCATCGGAGCGCTCATCGCGGCCCTGCCTTCTGCGCCGCGCCCGTGTAGGGCGGCCGGAACGTGCCCGGCGGCAGCGGCGTCTCCGCCGGCGTCGCTTTCGCCGCCGTCATGGAAGCGGCCCCAGCCCCAGCGCGCGCCGCATGACGTTCCTCGGCCGTCGCGGGGTTATAGTCCGCCAGCACGTCAAAGGTCACTGCGCTCGACGCGCTCACCGGCTCGACCCGCTGGTTCGGCCCGCCTGCCGTCTCCGCGCTCTCATCCACAATCCGCGGCCGGACAAATCGCCGCGAGTGTTCCAGATTCTCCACCAGCTCAACAGCCCGGTCGCGCGGCCCCAGCACCCGCACCCGCAGCGTGATGCGCCCCTCCTTGTCCCGCGAGGGCTCGAGCGTGGTCACCTGCACCCCGCCCGGCAGCACCGTCTCCAGATCCTCCATCGCCAGCGTCCACGAAAATGCCTTCTGGTCAAAAAGCCGATTCAGATTCTCCGCCTGCGCCAAGGTCGCCGCGTTCTCCGGCTCCCCCATCATCGCCTGATAGCCATGCCGCTCGTTCTCGACGTGCGCAATCCGCGCATCCAGCGCCTCGCCGCGCTGCCGCGCTTCCCTGGCCTTTTCATCCAGCGCGTGCAGCCCCAGCCCGATGGCAATCGCCGCCAGCGCCAACACGCCCATGGCAATGCGCAGCCGCTTGAGCAGTGGCGCAACGTTGGCAAACGGCCGCGTGGCGAGATTGACTGAAATCCGCATCAGGCTGCCCCCGCCAGTGCGCCGGCAATCCCGGCAAAGCTCAGGCGCCCCAGCGTGGTCGCCGCTCCCGTCGCGGGCCGTGCCGCCAGCTCCACCACTTCCAGCGTCGGGTCATTCACGGCGCGCGCGAACTCCTCCGCCGCCACGCTGCCGGAGTAATGCAACCGCATCGGCCGCGCGCCCAGCTTGTCCTCGAAGTAGGCCGCCGCCACGGCAATATCGCGCTGCACCTCACTCGCCCGCTCACTCGCTCGCTCGCCCGGCCACCCCGCCGCATCAGACGGCAGCTCCAGCGTGCGATACAACAGCAAATCCTGCCCATGCGTAATCGCAGTGGTCAGCGCGCCGCCGCTCAGGCACGCAATCAGCGCCGCCTCGTCCGTATCGAGCGCCGCCAGCGCCGCCAGGCTCGAGGGCAGCACCGCGCCCGGCTCGTAGCCCGCAGCCCGCACCGCCGCCTCATACTCGGCCAGAATCGGCCCCGGCGTCACCGCAATCAGCGCACGGCAATCGCTCTTGGTTTCCGTCAGGATTTGATAGCTCACGCCCGCGTGCTCCACGTCGAACGGCACCATCTTGCGCAGCCGGAACTTCACCACCGGCACCACCTCCGCCGCCTTCGCAGGCAGGGAGTCGAAGTCCAGCACAAACACCCGCACGCACGCATCGGGAATCACCAGCGTCACCGTCCGCGCCCGCTGCGCCACATCGCCCAGGGCCGCGCCAATAGCCTTCGCCACCTGCTCGGCCTCGCGCAGATTCTGCTCCTGCGAGCCCGGCGTCAGCGCCCCTGTGTGCAGCGGCGCAAAGGCATACACCGCCGCCGCGCCCTTGCCCGGCAGCGCCGCCGCCAGCACGCCTTCGACCGTCAGCTCCACCGCTGCCGCGGGCCGCGTGCCTTTCTCGATCTGTGTTTTGCCCAACGCAGTGGCCACTAGCGCGATGCCTCGATAAACGTCACCTTGTTGATCTCCTTCAGCGTCGTCTGCCCGCGCCGCACCCGGTCCAGCGCCGACTCGCGCAGAAAGCTCATGCCTTCCTTTTGCGCCAGCTTGCGCACTTCCGATGTCGGCTTCTTATCCAGAATCAGCTCGCGAATCGGGTCGGTCAAGTCCAGCAGCTCGTGGATTGCGGTTCGACCCCGATACCCCGTGCCGCCGCACTCCATGCAGCCCGTGCCCTCGCGAAATTGAAAGCCGCGCCACTCCGCGGGGTCCATCCCGCTGGTCAGTAGCATCGCATCGTCATATTGAACCGTCCGCGCGCAGAACTCGCACACGGTGCGCACCAGCCGCTGGGCCAGGATACAGTTGAGCGCCGAAACAAAGTTGTACGCCTCCACGCCCATGTTCAAAAAGCGCCCCAGCACGTCCACCACATTGTTCGCATGCACCGTCGTGAACACCAGGTGTCCGGTCAGCGCCGAGTTGATCGCAATCTGCGCCGTCTCCTGATCTCGAATCTCGCCCACCAGAATCTTGTCCGGGTCATGGCGCAGAATCGACCGCAGTCCGCGCGCGAAGGTCAGACCCTTCTTCTCGTTCACCGGAATCTGCGTGATCCCGCGAATCTGATACTCCACCGGATCTTCAATCGTGATGATCTTGTCTTCGTCGCTCTTGATCTCGTTCAGCGCAGCGTACAAAGTCGTCGTCTTGCCCGAGCCGGTCGGCCCCGTCACCAGCACCATGCCATAAGGCTCGCGAATATACCGCCGGAACCGCCGCAGATCCTCTTCCGCAAACCCCACCACATCTAGCGTCAGGTTGCGAAACTTCTCGCTCATCGATTCCTTGTCCAGCACGCGCAGCACGGCGTTTTCGCCATGTACCGTGGGCATAATGGACACGCGAAAATCGATAAGCCGGCCCTTGTAGCGCACCCGGAAGCGTCCGTCCTGCGGCACGCGGCGCTCGGCAATGTCCAGCTCGCTCATGATCTTCACGCGGCTCAGAATCGTGGTGTGGTGCTCGCGCGCAATCGGCGCCATCGCCTCCTGCAGCACGCCGTCAATGCGGTACTTCACATGAACCGAATCGTCGTAGCTCTCGATGTGAATATCCGACGCGCGCCGCTCCAGCGCGGTAAAAATCGTCGTGTCCACCAGGCGAATAATCGGGCTGATGTCCTCATCGCTGGTCAGTTTCTCAATCGAGATGTTTTCGTCGGAATTGTCGTCGCCCGTCAGCACATCGAAGGTCAGCCCTTCACTCGCCTCGTCCAACACCCGCTGCGACTGCTCGGTCTTCTTCAGCAGGTCGTTGATCTGCGACAACGTGGCCACGCGCGCAATCACCCGCCGCGCCAGCAGGCCCGCAATTTCGTCCAGCACCATCAGCCGCGAGGGGTCGCTCACCGCAATCACCAGCGCGTCCTCGCCGTGTTGTTCGATCGGCACAAAGTTGTAGCGGAACATCAGCTCCACAGGCACCGTGCGCAGCAGGTCGTGCTGGATTTTGAAGTTCTTGAGATCGACAAACTCCGCGCGATACCGCTCCGCCAGCGCCTCGGCCTGCGCCCGCTCTTCCGGACTGCCCGGCATCGGCCCCGCCGGCAGTGAAAGCACACTCGTATCGGCCATTGTCGCTACCCCTGCGCCCCGCCCGTCGATCCCAGCGAAAAGATCGGCAGGTAGAGCGAAATCAGAATGAACAGCACCACCACGCCCATCACCATCAGGATGGCGGGCTCAATCAGCGCCAGCGCCGCGGTCAGCGCCGTGGCCACATCTTCCTCAAAAAACTCCGCCACCGAATTCAGCATCTGCGGCAGCGCGCCCGTCTGCTCGCCCACGGAGATCATCTCCGTCGCCAGATCGGGAATCACCTTGGTCGCAATCAGCGCATCGGCCAGGCTCTGCCCCTCGCGGACTGTCTCAATGGAACGCTGCACCGCCTGCGAAACCCGCCGCGACGAGATCGACCGCGAGGCCGTATCGAGCGACGGCACCAGCGGCAGCCCGCCCGCCAGCAGCGTCGAGAGCGTGCGCGCGAACAAACCCACCTGATACTTCAGCCAGATCTTGCCGAAGATTGGCATCCCGATGCGAAAGCCGTCAATAAAATCCCGCCCCCGCTCGGTGATTGAAAACCGGAACAGCGCAAACCCGCCCACCGCCAGCACAATCGCCAGCCAGACAAAATCGTGCTGCATCCACTTGCCAAAGCTCAGCAGCGCCACCGTCATGGCCGGCAACTGCGAGCCGATCTGCTCATAGAGATCGGCAAACTGCGGAATCACCACCGTGAACATGAAGATCAAAAGCCCCGTCACCAGCGCCAGCAGCATCACCGGATAAAACAGCGACGCGGTCAGCTTTTTGCGAAACGTCAGCGCCACCCGCTGGAAGGACAAGTACCTCTCCAGCACCTCCTGCAAGTTGCCGGAGCGCTCGCCCGCCAGCAGCGTGGTCGTATAAATCGCCGGAATCCCCGGCTGCGCCTCAAATGCCGACGACAGCGCCTCGCCCGTCTTCACCCGATTGGCCACGTCCACAAGCTGCGCGGCAAAGTGTACGTCCTTCTGCCCCTTGGCCAGCATGTTCAGCGAGCCCAATATCGGCAGCCCCGCGCGAATCAACGTCAAAAATTGTTGATTGAAGATGAGGAATTTTTCGAGCTGGACCTTGCGCCGTCCCAGCAGCGCAACCGTGCCCCGCGCCTTCACGCTGAACACATGATAGCCCGCTTGCACAAATCGCGTGCGCAGCTCGTCGGCCGTGGCCGCCGTCTGCACCTGCTCCTGCACGCGGCCGCGCTCGTCGGCCAGTTTGATTTGAAATTCTGCCATAGGTTGGGCTGCCTGCCGGCCACACGCCGCGCCGGCGATCCTCTGCGCCTCTTCAGGGTAACAGTCTCTCTGCCCTCATAGACGCAATCCCGCCGACAGACGTTCGCCGCTGTCCCGTCCGCGCACCGCTCAGCCCGCGAGTACGAAAATGGGTGCAGAAGAGCTCGTCCTGAACGCAGTCGAAGGCCCCGCGGTTGCTTTTAGCGCAGCATCAATCAGCAAGACCATGGGTGCCCCAGGTCTGGATTTTCAGACCTGGGAAAGCAATGCTTCCTCCAAGCGCGGGAGCGCAACCCGAATCCCCTGTATCCTGTTTCCGTTCCCTCGAAGCGAACCAAGGCGGACTCAAATTTGAACCAGTCACTCACATGGACAGGCATCCGAGCAGGGAGGCGCCGCTCATCCTTCATCGGGCTCGCTGCGGTCGTCGTCCTCGCCGCGGCCCTCGCCGCGCTCACCGGCGCAGGCTTCCGCCTCGCCCATCACGCTGCCGTCCGCCCCGTCGTCCCCTATCCCCATGAGACCGCCCGCGTCTCCTTCGCCATCGCCGGCGACGTCATCCCCCACGAGGCCGTCCGCGCCGCTGCCGCCGCCCAGGGCGAGGGCCAGGCCGGCTGGGCCGCGCTCCTCTCCGATGTCGCCGATGTCTTCCAATCCGCCGACTTCGGCTTCGTCAACATGGAAACCCCCGTCGCGCCCAATCACTCCCACGGCAGCAAACCGTTTATGTTCGACGCACCCCTCGCCCTGCCCCAGGCCCTCAAAGCCAGCGGCATCAAAATCGTCTCCTTCGCCAACAACCACGTCATGGATCAGGGCTGGCCCGGTTTCTTCGAGACCCGCGAACACCTCCGCGAAATCGGCCTGCTCTTCGCCGGCTCCGGAGACACCGAGGCCCAGACCTTCCAGCCCGTATTCACCGAGGCCAACGGCATCAAGGTCGGCTGGCTCGGCATGACCCGCTGGCTCAACGGCAACCGCAACCCCGACAATCCCGTCGAGCCCCACGTCAACTTCTTCCCCTATCCCGGCGAGTCCGGCGGCGCGCCCGGCGCAGACGAAGCCCAGGTCCTAGCAGCCATCAAGTCCGCCCGCGCCCAGTGCGACTTCCTCGTCGTCTCCATCCACTTGGGCATCGAGTACCAGCCCGCCCCGCGCCCTGACGA
>DASQSP010000081.1:0-9481 GCA_035642355.1 Occallatibacter sp. | reverse complement strand
AGAATCAGAGGCGGAAGCGGCACCCTCACGCATGGCAGAACGGCAATCGATGCTCACGCGCGCACCCAGCTCCTGGCGGCTCTGCAGCCGCACGCTGGAGCTTGGCGCGCGCACGCTGGTGATGGGCGTGATCAACATCACGCCGGACTCATTCAGCGATGGCGGAGTTTTTTCTGGTCCTGAAGCTGCTGTCGCCCACGCTCTCTTGCTGCTCGAAGAGGGCGCGGACATCCTGGACCTGGGCGCGGAGAGCACGCGGCCGGGCGCGCGGGCCGGGGGCAGCGACCCCGCGGTGAGCGCCGCAGAGGAGCAGGCGCGGCTGTTGCCGGTGCTTGAAGGAATACTAAAGGCGCGGCCCAAGACGGTCGTTTCTGTGGACACCTACAAGGCGGCCACGGCACGCGCGGCGCTGGCGGCGGGCGCGGAGATTGTGAACGATGTGAGCGGCTTCTGCTGGGATAGGGAGATGCCGGCGGTGTGCGCGGAGTCCGGCTGCGGCGTGGTGCTGATGCACACGCGCGGCCGCCCCGCAGAGTGGCGCACGCAGCCCATGCTCCAGCCGGACGCGTTGCTTGCCGCCGTGGCCACGGGCCTGGTGAGCAGCTACGACAAGGCTACGGCTGTTGGCATTGGGTCGGACGCGGTGGTTCTCGACCCCGGTTATGGATTCGGCAAGCGGCTCGACGAAAACTTTGCGCTGCTGGCGCGCCAGGCGGAGCTGCTGGCGCTGGGCCGGCCGCTGCTGGCCGGGCTCAGCCGCAAATCGTTTCTGGGCCACGCACTCGCGCCGCTCTACGGCGATGCGCCCGCCCCAGTGGACGCGCGCGAGACGGCCAGCATCGCGGCGCTGGTGGCGGCGATTCTCAATGGCGCGTCCATTGTGCGTGTGCATGATGTGCGCCCCGCCGTTGAAGCGGCGCGCATTGCCGACGCGGTCCTTGCCGCTGGCGACCGTGCAGACTAGCGCGCGGAAAGGGCGTGCAGCTTCACGACCGTGTTCCAGTTGCGCGCCGTCGCCGCCACGCCCAGCGCTCGCTCAAACGCCTTCACCGTAAACTTCGTCTCTGCCGAGCCATCCGGCAGATGCAGATACACCATGTCGCCCGCCATGTGAAATCGGTCCCGCCGCGCCGGATACTGCTCCACAATTTTTTCCAACTGCATCGCTCCATCCTTCGCCGCCACGCCGCTCAAGAACGCCGCATGCACCCGCGCGCCATCCGTCTCAGCTTCTGCAGCGAAGGGATTGCCCGCAATGATGCGGCTGAGATCGTCATGAGTGCGCACCATCACGCCCACCGGCGCGCCCATGTGCTTCTCAAGCGCCGCAGCCAGCGCCTTTGCCACGCTTGCAGCTGTGCTTTTTGCGTCAAACACCGCGTTGCCGCTCTGGATGTAGGTTTCCACGTTCCGATATCCGAGCTTCTCAAGCAGCGCGCGCAGCTCCGCCATGGGCAGCTTGCCCGTGCCACCTACATTCACCGCGCACAGAAGCGCCACAAAGGCCGGCATGGTGGTTCATCCTCCGCAAAGCCTGTGTGCATCATCCTACCGTGGCACCGGATACTGCGGGTTACCCTTGAAGGTGTGGCCGCCGGAAGCATATCTGATGTCGGGGTTCCGAAGGGACCCTCGCTGCGCTGAGCCCAAACAAGAATAGGCGCGGAACAGGCACACCCGCGATGGCGTTGATCCCGCCGCGCTGACCTCCACGGTTTATCATCGATAGGGACACGGCGGGTTGCCGCGTCCGACTTCGCCCGCGCGGCTGCTGCGGCGGGCAATGGCGCGGGATGCGGACACACATGCGAGCGAAGACAGCGGTGGTGCTCGGCGCCCAGTGGGGCGACGAGGGCAAGGGCAAGATCGTGGACGTGCTGAGCCAGCGGTTCAGCGCGGTGGCGCGCTACGCGGGCGGCCACAACGCCGGCCACACCGTCATCCACGGCAAGCAAAAATTTGTCCTCCAGCTCATCCCCTGCGGGGTGCTGCGCCCCGGCTGCAAGGGCGTCATCGGCAACGGCGTGGTGCTGGACCCGATTGCGTTTCTCAAGGAAGTGGCCAAGCTCCGCGGCCTGGGCATTGACGTGGACGGCCAGCTTTTTGTATCGAATCGCGCGCAGGTGATTCTGCCCTATCACCGCATGATCGAGCTGGCGGCGGAGAGCGCGCCGGGGCGGCAGAAGATCGGCACCACCAGCCGCGGCATCGGACCCGCCTATGAAGACAAGATGGCCCGCGGCGGGCTGCGCATTGTGGACCTGCTGCGCCCCGCGCTGCTGAAGACGCATATCGAGGCCGCCTGCGCGGAGAAGAATGCCATTGCGCACGCGCTGTTCGGCACCGATCCGCTGGACGCCGAGAAGATGTACGACGAGTACGCCGCCGCCGCCGAGCAGGTGAGGCCGTTCGTCACCGACACGGGCCGCCTGCTACACAAGGTTCTTGCCGAAGGCGGCTCCGTGATGTTCGAGGGCGCGCAGGGCACCATGCTCGACATCGACCACGGCACTTATCCTTTTGTGACGTCATCGAGCGCGACCGCGGGCGGCGCGGCCACCGGCACCGGTGTGGGACCGACGGCGATCAACAACGTCATCAACGTGACCAAGGCGTATGTGACGCGCGTCGGCGAGGGGCCGTTCCCCACGGAGATTCACGAGCCCGTGGGCGAGCTGCTGCGCGCGCGCGGCAACGAATACGGCGCGGTGACCGGCCGCCCCCGCCGCTGCGGCTGGCTGGACCTGCCGCTGCTGCGCTACTCCAATCAGGTGAACGGCGCGCAGTGGCTGGTCATCACCAAGCTCGACGTGCTGGACGAGCTCGAAGAGATTCCGATCTGCACGGCCTACGAGATCGACGGCAAGCTTACCGATGAGATCCCCGCCGATGTGGAGGGGCTGAGCCGCATCAAGCCTGTCTACACCACGATGAAGGGCTGGATGTGCTCGACCGCCGGCATCGTCGAATTCGACAAGCTGCCCCAGGCCGCGCAGAAGTATCTCCGCTTCCAGGAGCGCGAGAGCGGCGCGAAGATCGGCATGGTTTCGACCGGGCCGGACCGCGATGAGACCATGATTCTGCCTGAATTTCAAGCGGCGCTGGACGAGATTCACCGGTAAACTGAACCAGCGCGCGAGAGGGACCCGCGTCCGCAGGTCAGGCGCGAAGAACGGCTACTCCCCCAGGGATAACTGCTGCCAACAACGACTGCGTCGAGGAAGGACCTGTTCCCCATGGTCAGCTTTACGGTTCGGATGAAGTTTGCCCCCGAGGACCGGGAGGAGATTGCGGAGCTGCTGCGGAAGCTCACCGCGGCCTCGCGTCAGGAGTCCGGCTGCGTGACCTACATTGCGCACCATCTTGAAGGCGATCCGGACGGCGTGATGATCTACGAGCAGTACGCGGACAAGACATCTGAAGATGCGCACCGCCAGTCGGAGCACTTCAATCGCTACGCCGTGGGCGGACTCTACCAAAAAATGCTGGAGCGCAGCCGCGAAGACTTGGTAGCGATCGCATAGGGCGGGACACTGTCCGCTTTCGACGGCGGCAATTTCGTGGGCCTATTCGGCAATGTCTGTAACCCTGGCCAGCACTTATCTGCCGGCGTTGCACGCGGCGTTTCCGGCGCTCCGGCGGCTGGGCATGGTGGGACTCACGGTCACGCTGTTTCTATCGGCACGGGACTGTCGCCGCAAACGCTGCGCGCGGTCGGAGTTCGTCCGCTGGTGCAAGGTGTAGTGCTGTGGTTGCGGCGGGCTCGCTGGCGTTGATCCACAGCGGCTGCATCGCGCTTTGATAGCGGGGAAAACTCTACCCGGCGCAGAGACCGGGTAGGGTTGTGACCCGGAGCTAAAAGCGGCTTTTCAGGATCGACTATTTATACCCGCATCAATCGTCAATCATTTTCTTAGCGCTTACGGGGCCCACCCTTCGCCGTCCGGCCCAGCTGCTAACCCTGAGTGGGTGTGCATCATTCTTCGCGCAGCGCCTTCAGCACCTTGGCCGTCGTCACCACCTGACCCACATGCCGCTGGGTGTGGTCGGCCACATGAATCAGCGCTCCGCCGATTGACGTGGGCAGTTGCTTGCGCCCCACCCTGCGAATCACGTTGAACTCCGCCGTGGCCAGCGTCCGCACCCGCTCCGCCGCATTGGCAAACGACGCCTCGACCTCGCCCAGCAACTCGGCCAATGACTCCCGGACTTCGTTCTGGGGTCCATCTTGCTCGCTCTTCAGCGCCGCAAGCTGCTCCGCCGTCAGTTGCCCGCCCTCGGCATAGGTCAAAATCCGATCGACCGACCGCGCAATATGCTTCAGATGAAACGCCAGCGAAGGCAACGCAAGCGGCCGCTCATGCGCCTCGGCATCCGTCAACCCCTCGGTCCACTTGGTAATGTCGTCGAGCGCGAGGTCCAGCGCGTGCAGCACCGCGCGCCCCACAGCAGGAACATCCGCATAGGTGCCGCGCAGCCACGGCTCAACATACGGCGCTGGCGTTGCCCTTGTACTCATCGCAAACCATCCTCACTCGTGCGGAGCAGATTCGTTGCACTGTTCCAGAAACTGCGCCGGCGTCAGAATCGGAATTCCGCGCCACGGATTGAGAACGAGAAGGTCCTGATCGCTCGAAACAAGAACGTGCGCTCGAATGGCCTCTACAATTGCGAGAAACTCTCGGTCCTTCGTGTCGCGGCATTCGCCTTGCAGGGCCTCCAGTTGTTGCACGGTCACGTCTATTTGAATAGCGTTCCGCCGAATGACGGCGATAAACGCAAGCCGCTCCTCAGCGGTGCCATACCGCTGCAACTTCTTGCCCAGCAAAACCCGCTCCAGCTCCGATAGAGAACCCGAACTGACGAAAAGGTCGTGCTCATCGAGAACTCTCTGCAGCACTTGATCGGGACGGATGACAGCACCAACCAAAGAACTCGTGTCGATCACGACCCTGCGACTCATCGCAGTTCGTGAACGAGCCGATTGATCTCTTCATCAGTTAGAGAGGCCGCTTCAGGACTCATGCTCTTGCGTGCCTTCTCCCGCCAAGCTTCCAGTTCCCTGCCTGCCCGCTGGCGCCGCTCCAGAATCGTCTGAATGTCATCTAGATAGTCCGGCGACACCACATACGCAGCCGTCCGCCCATGCCGGGTGATCGCCACCGGCTCCCGCTGCACCGTGTCCAAAAGTTTTCCAAACTGATTCTGCGCCTCGGCCGAGGTCTTGGTAATCATGGCGCGCCCTCCTGCTTGTAGCTATTTTAGCTAAATTAGCTAAAATAGCTACTTCCTGGTGGCTGTGGCTCATAGCCCCAAAGGTATTCTGTTCTACCGGATTGGTTGGGAAGGAACGAGAAGCGGTTGGCTCAGAATGGTCACCAGATCACTATCCGGTGCGATCTTCGTTGCCCGGTCATCAGAATAAAACTTGTAGTAGAAGTTCGAAAACTCCCAATTGCCCGCGTTCTTCACAACCTCCGCAACAATATCCCGCTGATTCACCTGTGCCCGGCAAACCCCGCCATTGATCGTGACGTCCACCACTTCATATTTTCCTTCCGGATCTTGACTGTTCAAGTACGGATCGAAGTCGAGATTCGCAATGCCACCAACGGCTTTCTCGAGTTCGTCGTCGTGTCTGAGCAACCTGATCAACTGTCGGTTTAATACCGTAGGTTTGCGCGTCATCGCTTCGCGAAAATCCCGTACTTTCGTATCGCTATGTTCTTGCGGCTTGTTCCAGTACCAGTCGTAAAAACTCTGCACGAAGACTTTGCAAGACTGTTCATCGGGCGTCAGGACTCGCGGCTTGGCAAGTTGTGCCACGGATTGCTTGGCCTGAGAGGTTGTCGATTGAGACGGTGGCGAGGTCGAAGAGGAACTACTGCAAGCAAGAACAAAGGTGCTGAGGAGCAGAACACCCACAAGACAGAGCCGCCCCTTACTGCCTACGTCCTTCATACGCCTACGCCCCGCTCTTCACCCGCACCACGGTGATCTTTTCAAATCCCTCTTCAAACGCTGGCGCCTTCAGCTTCTCCGCCATGCGCTGCATCACCTCTTCGCTCACCGAGCGGTCGCGCGAGCGGTTCCGCTCCAGGCACACCTCCAGCGGCACATCGAAAAACACCGCCTGCACCTCGTAGCCAAAGCTCTTGGCCATCTTGATCCACTGCCGCCGCTCGTGCACCGACAAATTCGTCGCATCCACATAGTTCCACGGCATGCGCGCAATCAGCCGCGCCCGCAGCAGGCTGCGCAGCGTGGAGAACACCAGCCCCTGATAACGCTGCTCTTCCACATCGTCAAAAAGAATGTTGCGCAGCAGGTCGCTCGACAGCGGCGTCACGCCCCGGCGGCGAAACCACGTCGTCTTGCCCGAGCCCGGCATCCCGATGGCCAGCACCACATAGCCCTTGGGCGCCTGCGGAGAGCGGTCCGCGGCCTGCGCCTCCGCCGAAGGAGCGGAAGGCATATCCGGCTGCGTCTCCATCTCCAGCCGCCCGGAGCCGGCCGGCTCGATCCAGGTCCGGCGATCGGGACTCGTCCGTTCAGGAGTCCTGCGGTCCGGGCTCGTCCGCTCAGGCGTTGCCCGTTCCTGGGTTGCCCGTTCTGGGGTCGTCCGATCCCGTGCAGGCGCAGCAGCCCTTCGCGGAGCCTGTTGCGCAGGTTCCTGCTGCCGCGGCGCAGGCGTCTCGTCCGGATACAGGGGCACCAGCGGGCGCGGTTGATTGGAAGGAATTTCCTGGCCGATTTTGCCTGTGGATTCCGAAAGATTGGGGGCGCGTCTCGAACGTCGTCTCATGCCGCCTCGAACACCTGCATTCTGTTATCGGAATACCACACCGCCTCAGGCCGCTGCAAATACTTGCCGCCCCCGCGCATCCAGGGCGTTATTGTCGTCTGCATCTGATTTTATGTGCGGCGCTTTGCCTTTCGAGATACGCAGTCTTTCTTTGGGCTCGATGATTTGGCAATATGGCGAAACAACGAGACGCGATTTCTATTCCTAATGTAATATTGACTTCAGGAAACACCTACGGTATCTTTATCCACAGGCTGGGATGCGCTGATCATATTGGCGGTGCGTAGGGTACATACCCCTCCCGGCTTACTTCTCAAGGGCTGCATGTATTTTATGCAGCCCTTTTTCTGTTTGGAGAGAAATGCACCTTCTTTACGCTGACGAATCTGGATCGATCGGTGACGCGGGACAGCGTTATTTCGTCCTTGCTGGAGTTTCTGTCTTTGAACGAGAAACACATTGGATCGACACGGAACTAAATGAGATCGCAGCGAAATTCAACCCTCTTGCTCCGCATGTCGCGGAATTGCACGGATCTCCCATGCGGTCCGGCCGTGACGGCTGGGACCAGTTCCCGAAAAACGACCGTATGAATGCGATCTCTGATGCATTGCGGATCACGGTGAGAAAACGCCATCCGAATGTAAGAGTGTTTGCCGCAGTTCTCGAAAAGGCGAATTTCTCCGGTCAGGACATTGCCCAAGTAGCGTTTGAGCAACTGAGCAGTCGCTTCGATATGTTCCTGGGGCGCCTTCACAAGCTTCACCGAAATACTCAACGTGGGCTTATTCTTTTCGACAAGTCGACGACGGAAATCAGAATCCAAACGTTGGCTAGGGAATTCAAGCAGACGGGACACACATATGGCGTGACGAGGAATTTCGCCGAAGTTCCGGTTTTTATCGATTCACGCGCCTCGCGTCTAATACAGCTCGCCGATCTAGTGGCTTACGCGACGTTTAGAAAGTTTGAAGCCAATGATGACACGTTTTTCAAGGAGATCGAACATTGCTTCGATGCCGAGGGCGGCGTCAAACACGGGCTATACATTCGTTAATCCATAAATCTACCTTTCAACCGCTACCCCTCACTCCCCTCCCTCACCCCGGGTGGTAGCATAAAGAGTTTGGTGGAAATGCCCGCAGCAGCGCATCAAGCCGACGAACCGCGCACTCATTCAAAACCTCAGCCTCCCCCAATAACCAAGGAGAACAGACACATGGCAGTTAAGGTTGGCATCAACGGCTTCGGCCGGATTGGCCGCAACGTTTTGCGCGCCTCCCTCGGCAATCCCGAGATCGAATTTGTCGCAGTGAACGACCTCACCAGCCCCGCCACGCTGGCCCACCTGCTCAAGCACGACTCGATTCTGGGCAATCTCAAGAACGACATCTCCGCCGGCGACGACTTCGTCTCCGTAGACGGAAAGAAGATCAAGGTCTGGGCCGAGCGCGACCCCGCCAAGCTGCCCTGGGCTGAAGCCGGCGCGCAAATCGTTGTCGAGTCCACCGGCCACTTTACCGATGCCACCAAAGCCAAGGCCCACCTCGGCTCGACCGTGAAGAAGGTCATCATCTCCGCCCCCGCCAGCAACGAGGACATCACCGTGGTCCTCGGCGTCAACGAGGAGAAGTACGACCCCGCCGCGCATCACGTCATCTCGAACGCCAGTTGCACCACCAACTGCCTCGCGCCCATCGTCAAGGTGCTCCTCAAGGAGTTCGGCATCGTCAGCGGCATCATGACCACCATCCACTCCTACACCAACGACCAGGTCATCCTCGACTTCCCCCACAAGGACCTGCGCCGCGCCCGCGCCGCCGCCCTCAACATGATCCCCAGCTCCACCGGCGCCGCCAAGGCCCTCAAGCTGGTTCTGCCGGAGACCGCCGGCAAGCTCGACGGCTTCTCCATGCGCGTGCCCACGCCCAACGTCTCCATCGTCGATCTCACCTTCATCAGCGAGAAGCCCACGGACGTAAAGGCCGTGAACGCCGCGCTCAAGGCCGCATCTGAAGGCCCGCTCAAGGGCATCCTCGGCTATGAAGAACACGAGCTGGTCAGCTCTGACTTCAAGGGCGACAAGCGCAGCTCCATCGTCGATGCGCCGCTCACCAAAGTCGTCGGCCAGAGCGTCAAGGTGCTCAGTTGGTACGACAACGAGTGGGGCTACTCCAACCGCGTCGTCGACCTCATCGGCTTCCTGGTCAGGAAGGGCCTGTAGAAACAGTGGTCAGTGGTCAGTGCTCAGTGTTCAATGGTCAGCTATGTTTAGGGAACCTCTGAACAAGTCCGCCTTGTAACAGGGCACGACTTTAGTCGCGGAAATCTGGTTTTGAAAGGGCACGACTTTAGTCGTGCCGTAAAAAGCCTTAAATGAAGAGGGGCTTTAGCCCCTGAGGGGCCTTCGATTGATTTAATCAGAGCTTCCTTAGGTTGGGCCGCTGACCACCGATAACTGACAACTGATAACTGAGAACTCTTATGCGCAAAAACATCAGCGGCGGTTCCCCTTACGAGCCCATCATCGGTTTCTCCCGCGCCGTGCGCGTGGGGAACTCCGTTCTTTTAGCCGGCACAGGTCCAGTTGGCGCCGATAACGAAGACGCAGCCGGACAGACCCGCCGCATCTTCGCCATCGCGGAAAAAGCCCTCGCCGAAGCCGGCGCATCGCTG
>DASQSP010000080.1:0-2518 GCA_035642355.1 Occallatibacter sp. | reverse complement strand
TTACGTCAACTCGGGCCTGATTCTGAACGCCGATGAAGAAGCGGAGTTGGCCGGTGTGATGGCCCACGAGACCGCCCACGTCTGCGCTCATCACATTGCCCGGGAGCAGACCCGCGCCAACTACGCGCAGCTCGGCACCATCCCGCTGATCTTCATCGGCGGCTATGCCGGCTACGGTATCTACGAAGCGGCCAGCATCGGCCTGCCCATTACGTTTTTGAAGTTTTCTCGCGAGTTCGAGGCGCAGGCCGACTACCTTGGTGTGCAGTACATGTACCGCGCCGGCTACGATCCGCAGGCGTTCATCGCGTTCTTTGAGAAGATCCAGGCTCTGGAGAAGCGCAAGCCCGGCCTGGTTGCCAAGGCGTTCTCTGACCATCCCCAGACGCCTGACCGCATCCTGCACTCGCAGCAGGAGATTGCGCAGATTCTGCCGCCCCGCGACGAATACACCGTTACTACGTCGGAGTTCGACGACGTGAAGGCCCGCCTGGCCCGGATTGAGAACAAGCGCCGCCTGACGGACAACAAGGACGGCAAAAAGCCCTCGCTGCGCCGCGCCTCGACCGGGACCGGCGATGGCAGCGGCAACGGCACCACCAACGGCGACGACCGGCCTACTCTACATCGCCGCGACGACCAGAACTAGCGACAGACAGACTTGGACACACTGAACGCAAGCCCGCGCAAGCGGGCTGCGGCGTCTGATGCCGCGGCAGGACCGCACCATCCGCTCCAACAGCACAAGCCCTTGCGTTCTCTGGAGTTTGGGCCCCAATCGGCTGGAGACAAGGCTGCATTCGGCCTCGCTTTCTGGATGTTTCGGTGACCTGAAAGCCTGTGAATTTCCCATAACTTCCTGAAAAACCTTGAAGCGGCAGGTGAAACCGCGTTATATACAGGAGTACCGGCTTGCCGGCCGGAATTTGGCCTGAGGGCGCTGTCTGCCTTGCAGGAGGGGAATCATGCGCAACGCTGCGGTCCGCTCCAACTTGCTCGTACCCGAGATTCGCGAAGTCATGGACATTCGCCAGGCCTCGGACTACCTTGGCATCTCGCCTGACACGCTCTACAAATACGCCTCGGAGGGCTTTGTGCCCGCCTTCAAGCTGGGCAACCGGTGGCGCTTCAAGCGCTCGCGCCTGAATGAGTGGATGGACCGCCAGAGCGACATGCAGGCGGCCGAAGTGATGGTTGATCCTGCCGACAAGAAGCCGGTTCGGTCGGCGCTATAGCCACTTTAGGGATTGACCTCTGGCTTGGTATGTATCATGCTATATATCAGTCGGAGGTGTGGCAATGCTACTCAACGCAAAGCTCGTGTCTTTATGTCCGGCCGCAGCCAAGCGGTGCGGATTCCCGCAGACTTCCGCTTCACGGCTGAGGAAGTCTATGTGCGCCGCGATCCGCAGACCGGCGACCTTATCCTTTCGCAGGCACCTTCCACCTGGAGCGAGGTTTTTGCCGCGTTGGATGAGGCTGCTTTCCCGGCCGAGTTCATGGCCGATCGGCAGCAGGGAACGGCTGAGACCCGCGAGCCGCTGTGACCCGGCTCTACATGCTCGACACCAATACCGTGAGCTACATTCTAAAAGGCGTGTCGCTCGCCGCTCGTGATCGCTTGATCGGTCTCGGCCCGGACGAAGCGGCGTGCATCTCGGCTATTACCGAAGCGGAGCTATGGTACGGCCTCGAGCGCATTGGCGCGAACGCCCGCCGCCGTAGTTCACTGGGGGCGTTTCTGGATCGCGTACGGGTGTTGCCGTGGGGCAGAGAAGAGGCCTCTGCGTACGGCGTCTTTCGCGCCGCACAGGACGCGCAGGGCAGGCCGCTCGGTCCACTCGACACGCAGATCGCGGCGCACGCGATTGCCGTGGGCGCAACGCTGGTCACCGGCGACGCTGCGTTTCAGCATGCGGCCGCTCTGCCCGGTTTGCAATCCTGGGCCACCGATCTCTAACGACACCGCCGCCGTGATATACCAAAACCCGTGGACCATTTACGCCGCATCGGTCAGCTACGCCGCCGCATCACCCGCGCCGGGATTCACGGCCTCCTGATCACTCATCTTCCCGACGTTCGCTATCTCTGTGGTTTCACCGGATCGAGCGCCGCGCTGGCTGTGACGCGCCGCGCCGCGCGACTGTTTACCGATGGCCGCTACACCACGCAGGCCGCCGAGGAAGTTTCCGCCGCCAAAGTCCAGGTCGTGGCCAATTCGCTGTCGGTGAATGCCATCGAGTGGCTGGCCGCGCAGCCCGGCGTGGAATCGGTTGGCTTCGATCCCGCGCTGACTAAGGTTGCCGACCTGACGCGCTGGCGCACGGCGCTGCCTGCCCGCCTACGCCGCAGTTTTCTGGTGCCGCTGTCCGCGCCGTTGGTGGAGCCATTGCGCCTGGTGAAAGACGAAGCCGAACTCGCCATCATGCGCGAGGCCGCGCTGATTGGATGCAGGCTTTTCGAGCACATGCTGGGCTTCCTGAGGCCCGGCCTCGCCGAGTTCGAAGTGGCTGCGGAG
>DASQSP010000079.1:0-23703 GCA_035642355.1 Occallatibacter sp. | reverse complement strand
CCCCGCTCCCCAACGGAAGAGTGCGCATGTACACAATTGCGTTCGATCTGGACACGATCCAACTTCAACACGAGTATCCCAATGCGTCCTGGCAAAATGCGTATGGCGACATCGAGAAAACCCTTGTTCCTTTGGGCTTTAGCTGGCAACAGGGCAGTGTGTATTTCGGCGACGAAACCATGGATGCTGTCAAATGTGTGTTAGCCGCGCAGCTTTTGAGCAAGACGTATCCGTGGTTCAAGAATTGCGTTCGCGACATCCGGATGCTTCGCATTGAAGAACTGAACGATCTAGCGCCTGCCTTGTAGATGGATTATTGATTCGGCAAGTAAATCGTGTTGTGCTATTCCGATTGCTTGCTCGACGGCACGACTGGCATTGACAGCACAATTCCATTCCTTGATCGAGTAAATCGGCATAGGCTGAGCGTGTCATGAACGAAATGAAGAGCCCGGGTATTTTCATCTGGAGACACAGGCTTGGAGCGATTAGCGCTTTGCTCGGCTTCTTCCTGCTCACTACTAGCTGCATCATGTATTTGAGGTACGCATCGGATCCCTCCAACTTGCATGCGGGAGAACGACTTCAGCATGCGCAATCATTAAATTTTCTCTGGTGCGCCACTTTCTATGGATCGCCACTTTTGTTGATCGTCTCACTGTTTGGTCTTGGGTGGAGCCGTTGGATCGGATTCTTAGTCAACGGAAGTGTGTTCCTCTGCGCACTGATGATATTAGGGGCAATGTGCGGCCCGTTCGGATGCAACTAAGAACCGATCAGCGATGTTGCCATTTTTCTTGCTCTTTATTTTGAATTTTACCGACACCAAATTTTCTCGCCGCGAATGCTGCGACCTCGATGGCGGAACTGGCACAGGCGGGGATTGAGGCTGCGCTGGGGCAGTAAGCCTGAATCGTTTGCGTGGTACGGCGAATCAACCTACAATAAGAAGACTTGCAGGAAAGGTATTTTCGAGAGATGCCCAAGGAAAAGATTCACCCCATTTACGACGCGGTGCGCGTGGTTTGCGCCTGCGGCAACAACTTTGAGACCCGGTCGACCCACAAAGGCGAGATTCACGTGGAAATCTGCTCGGTTTGCCACCCGTTCTTTACCGGCAAGCAGCGGCTTGTGGATACGGCAGGCCGCGTGGAGCGGTTCCGCCGCAAGTATGCCAAGGCCGAAGCGGCGCCCGCAAAGTAAAGGCAGCGCGGCTGTTGAGTCGAGTGGGCCTCCGCCGTGGCGGAGGCCCACTGCTGTTTCATGCGAGAATGCCTCATGGGCACAGCCGACCTTGGAACCTACCATCGACGGGCTGTTCAGCTGGCCGATGCGATGAAGCTGTGTCAGGACGATTTGCCGGCCTATGCCTCCGCGGCCGGATTGCTGGCGGTGCATAGCGCGATCTCTTACAGCGATGCCGTGTTGATTGGGCTTGGCGGAAAGCGACCGCGGGGTGAGGATCATCGCCAAGCTGCTGCCGCGCTGAAACGCGCATGCACGCAGACCAGGATCGATCAGCGGGGAATTCGCCACCTGGAAACACTTTTAAGCGCCAAGGCCGAAATCGCGTATGGTGAGCGGGAAACGACCCAGGACAGAATCAAGGCGCTCTGCATTACCGCCGAGCGATTTCGCGCATGGTCGGAGCCGATTTTGCGAAGGCGGAGAGGAGATTAGGCATGGCGAGTAGTGCAACAACGAAGCTCACGCCGCGTCAGCGCGGAGGGCGCACGATCAATGCCGTTGCAGAATTGCTACGCCAGGTGTTGTCTGTCCCCAATATCTATTTAGAACCTCCGGCCTCGCTCATCTCGGCAGATGTTTTGGCGGTCGATCGAGCTGGCGCAGGCGACCTGCACGCTGTTGAAATCAAGCTGGACTCCGACTTGAAGCCTTTCAAGGGCTCGTGGGAGAAACCCTCCATCTCCAAGGAGATCAATGAGCTTTATGCCATATGGTATCCGCAGTTCAGAGAGAGAGTGCAGGCTATTCATCACCGGCTAATGGCGATGCCGGCTCACTTTCGATACCTTGCAGTTCCCGTAAAGAGCTTTGGCATGGTGTTTGGAGAACTCAGCGGCTTCGGTCTGTTCTCGCCCGATGGAATTGGAAGACTCGGAATCATTCTAGTGACAGAGAGTGCAGATGAACCGCCCCGTGCCTCACTATCTGCTGTTCCCGAACGCTTCCGAGTACATCCGGCAAAGTTGAGCAGCATCGAAAATAGGCTGTTATCCAAAAGCCGTCCTGATATCGAAGTACGAATCTGACTGGATGAACTGACTTGGCAGGTAAAGGCTTCACGGTTAACAAGGACTGGGACAACCCCAGAGAGCACGCAATGCCGGAGGGCGTTCGGGTGCCGGCGGAGGTGCGACTGGGCACGGTCCTGGTGGCTCCGGCGACGGTGCTGGCTCCCATGGCGGGGGTCACGGACACCGTGTTCCGGCGGTTTATCCGTCATGCGAGCTTGTTCACCGCAAGTCATCAAGCCGATGCGGCTTCCTCGTTTTCCCAGGTCTCAGACGCGAGACCTGGGGCACCCATTGTCGGGAAGATTGACGCGGAGACGGTCGAGAGTGTCGTCACCAATGCGCAGTCGGGGTGCGGACTGCTGGTGACGGAGTTCACGTCGGCGGATGGCCTCGCGCGGATGCGGGAGTCGAAGCGCAAGCGCTACCTGACGTTCTACGACGACGAGCATCCCATCGGGGCGCAGTTGTTTGGCTCGAATGCCGAAACGCTGGCCGAGGCGGCGAGGATTGTCGAGGATACGGGCTTCGATCTGGTGGACCTGAACCTGGGTTGTCCGGCCAAGCGGGTAGTGGGCTGCAATGGCGGCTCGGGCCTGTTGCGCGACTTGCCCAAGATTGGCGAGATCTTTCGCGCGGTGCGCAAGGCGGTCACGATTCCCTTCACCGTGAAGTTCCGGCTTGGCTGGAACGATGCGCAGATCGTCTGCGTGGAGCTGGCGCGGATGGCGGAGGCCGAGGGGCTGAATGGCGTGGCGCTCCACGCGCGGACGCGCGAGCAGGGCTACACGGGGCAGGCGCGCTGGGAGTGGATTGCGGCGGTGAAGGATGCGGTATCGATTCCGGTCACCGGCAACGGCGACATTCGCACGCCGGAGGACGCAGCGGCGATGGTGGCGCAGACGGGGTGCGACGCGGTGATGATTGGACGCGCGGCGCCGTCGAATCCGTGGATATTTCGCCAGATTGCGCAGTATACGGCGACGGGCCGCTATGACCGGCCGACGGTGGATGATCGCTACCGGATGATTCGCAGCTACTTCCAGATGCTGCTCGAAGAGGCCGAGGCCAGCCAGACCATGCCGCGCGACGGGCGGATGGGCGAGACGGCGGGCAAGATGAAGCAGTTTGCGAGCTGGTTTACGCATGGCGTGCCGGGCGGGGCCAAGCTGCGGGCGGCGATCTATCAGGCCAGGACGGGCGCGGCGGTTCTGGAGCAGGTGGACGGCTTTTTTGCGGCTCAGGCCGAGGCCGATGCGGTCACCGAAGCACAGGAAGACGCGGCGGCGTTCCCTGAAAACTTGCTGGTGTGCGACTAGGGCGGTTGCAGGGCAGGTGTACCCATCCTTGTACGATCGCATATCCCTCCGCCGCAGCGGACGAGGAACCGCGGATATTCGTCGCCCTCCCGGATGGATCACCCGCTCATCGCGATGAGGCTGCGATGAACGGGCACAGCCCGTGAGATTTCAACGCCTCAATTAGAGCGCGTACAGCAACAGCCGACTGCTGAGGGTGTACTCTCCTGATGATACGTGATCCGGGGAAATAGTCGGCAAAGGGATGTGACCTGGATTGAGGGAGTTGGGATGGTTGGGGGTTGACAGGGGGCTTTGAGGCCCCGAAATTTGCCTTTTTGCGCTCCCTTCAGATGTCTTTCCGCAGTGTGTGAAGCCCCACGCTTCCTCCGTTCGTTTCTGCAATGGAGCCGGAGCCTACAGGCGTTGTTTCCCCGGTCTCAAAGTCAAGGCCGGGGCAACCGGCTGGTTGGGTTCGTGCTTTCCCACCCATCTTCGTGATTTCCCACCCATCTTCGTGCTTTCCCACCCATCTTCGTGATTTCCCACCCATCTTCGTGATTTCCCAGGTCTGAAAATCCAGACCTGGGGCACCCGGCACCCGGCGGTCAGGTCCAGCCGATCAGGCTTCGACGATTTGCTGCGCGGGGATTTGCCGCGCGGCGGCTGCGCCGTTCGCGAGCGCCAGGGAAGAAGCCGTGGGCAGTCCGTAGAAATCGATCGTCGAGCCGCGATGGCCATTGCAGCGGGCGTAGATCTCGAGAGCCAGGGGCGTGGCCGCGATGTCGGTGCCTTCCATGGGCGCAAAAGATGCCGAGCGCACGGTGACGGACAGCAGGCCGAGGTCGGCGAGCAGTTCCAGGTCGCGGTGAACACGAAAGAGCTCGCGCGAGCCGGTGATTTGCATCATCTCCGCCGCCGACAGGGTGATGGCGCGGGCGGAGACGCGATCATCGACGGAGAGATACTTTGTACCGCGGCTGCAGGCTGTGACCAGCATGCGCAGGTGGATGGAGGTGAGCTGGCTGAGCAGGCCGACGAATGCCAGGTTCGCGCCGTCGCGGCCATCGAGGGTGCAGGAGGCGGCGAGCAGGCCGGCCCAGAGCTGCTGCGCGGCTTCGGTGTCGGCCCAGGAGCCGTCTTCAAGAAGGCGATAGACGAGGCTGGGCAGAGCGCGCATGCGGGCCGCGTCCGGCGCGAGGGCGAGCATGCGCTCGGCGCGCAGAGCAATTTCGGCGGCGCTCAGAACCCTCATGCTGCTGAGGCCTTCGCGCAGCAGGCGGTCGAGGTTTTCACGCGCGCCGGGGCAGAGCCTTTGCGTGAAGGCCAGGGCCTGGGCGACGCGAAACTCGCGGAGAACTTCCTCGGGCTCGTAGCGGCCGGAGGAGACCATCAGCGGAGTATCCCAGAGGCGAAGATCCATGCCTTCGGGCAGAACGAAGGCGAAGCCGACTCCTTGCTCGTCGACGCGGACGGCGCGGGCCTTGACGGCTACGCGGCGCTCGATGTTGCCTTCGAGAGGGCCGTGGCGCTGCAGGGTGAGGGAGATAGTGTCGCCGGGGTTCCAGCGCTCGCCGGTGAGCAGAAAGACGCCGGTGGCGCTGATGTCCCGGACCGTGCTTTCGCAGGGGTGAGGGCCGGTCCAGGAATAGGCGGCGAGATCGGGCGATGAGCGGCGGAGGGAGCGGCGGCTATCGGGAGGAACTTGCTTCGGGTGCGTGGACAGCGAAAGATTCATCGCGCTACCTCTTCGCGTGAAATCGGGACTCCCGCGGAGCTGCCGCAGGACCGCCTTTACTATTCGATGCAGCGAGCCGCCATCTTGGCGATAATTTTACGCTTGTCAATACCCAATTGGTATCAGTTACCTGGTACTTTCTGAACCAAGGGCGACACCGAGGGAACGAAAAGCGACGTGTTCCAAAAGAGGCAGAGATCGGCTTCCGCCGCTGCCGCTAAGCCCCATCCCCTGCCCGGACATTGATTTACGGGCTGAAACAGGCCGCGGAAAGAGTCTGAGAATCGCAGAGAACCAGAAAAAACATTCCTCAGGGGCTAAATGTGGTGTGTCAAGAGGTTGTTTACATCGAGCCAGGCGATTGGGTGACGGAGGGTTATGGAAAAGGAGGAAAGCTGAAGTGCGCTTTCCACTTTTCCACAACCCCGGCTGCGGCTACGAGCTTGAATATGTTGAGGTTTCGGATGTCCCGAGGGCTAAAGCCCTGGTCCTCGGCGTGGCGCCAATCGGCACGGCTGAAGCCGTGCCCTTTCAAAACAACGGCTGGAAGGGTAAACAACGTATTGAAACTTCACAACTCAAGCCCCATTTCATTTTGAGGCTCTTCATGTACGGGCTGAAGCCCGTACCCTTCACGCTAAAGCCGTGCCCTTTCAAAGCAGTTGCTCCTCGACGAGTTTTTCCGCAGCCCGTGGAAGCCCTTCCCCTGGGGCCATATCCCGCGGCAGGCAGCAGCCGTCAGCGCTGGACGGGGCGGAAGTGGCAGGTGCCGCCGGCGAGGACGGCCTGCCAGAGCGAAGGGTCGGCAGGCTGCTCGGCGGAACCGAGGAAGAGGACACCGTCGGGGGCGAGCAGGCGGTGGACCTGGGCGAGCAGCGTCTTGCGGGTGGGCTGCGAGAAGTAAAGCATGACGTTGCGCAGGAAGATGACATCGAAGCGCTCGCGGAAGGGCAGTATTTCGCAGAGGTTGGCGACGCGGAAGTTGCACAGCTTGCGCACCTCGGGCTTGACGGTCCACTCTTCGGCGGCGTGATCGAAGTATTTGACGATGTTGCGGGCGGGCAGGCCGCGGTTGATCTCGATGCGGTGGTAGCGGCCCTCGCTGGCGCGGGCCACGACTTCCGAGGAGAGATCGGTGCCTTCGATGCGGATGTTCCAGCCTTCGATCGAGGGAAAGTTGTCGAGCAGGAGCATGGCGAGGGAGTATCCCTCCTGGCCGGTGGAGCAGGCGGCGCTCCAGAAGCGGAGGGTGCGCTGCGGGCGCCGGGCCTCGATCAGCCTGGGCAGCAGGTCGGTGCGCAGCAGCTCGAAGGGCCGGCCATCGCGGAAGAAGCTGGTCTCGTTGATGGTCATGGCGTCGGCGACGGCGCGCTCGAGGGTGGGATTGCGGCGGATGCGCAGATGCTGCACCAGCTCCTCGAGCTGGCTCATGCCCTGAGTGCGGAGCAGGCGCGTGAGGCGGGTGTCGAAGAGATAGTCGCGCGAGGGATCGAGGACGTTCTGCGAGAGACGGAGAACCAGGTCGCGCAGGAAGCCGTAGTCGGCGGAGGCGGCGGTGGCCATCAGGACACCATCGTTTCCCGCGGCCGGTAGGCTTCACCAGGGCGGCGGCTGGCGATGCGGACGATCTCCGGTGCAATGGCCGGCAGAGGCAGGATGCGGTGCGCGATGCCGGCGCGGGCCACGGCGCCGGGCATGCCCCAGACGGTGCTGGTGGCTTCGTCCTGGGCGAGGATGGTTCCGCCGTGGGCGTGAATGAGCTGGGAGCCGGCGCATCCGTCCGCGGCCCATGCCGGTGAGGACCACGGCGAGGAGGTTGGCCCCATAGATGGCGGCGGCGGTGCGGAAGAGCACGTCGGCGGCGGGGCGGCAGTGGTTCTCCGGCGGGCCCTGGGTGAGATGCAGCGTGGGCGGCTGGCCGATGCGCGCGGGGGGCAGCATTTCGAGATGCCAGTTGCCGCGGGCGATATAGACGGCGCCGGGCGCGACGGCGTTGCCTTCGGCGGCTTCGACCACGCGCAGCGGGCAACTGCGGCCCAGGCGCTCGGCGAGCAGCCGCGTAAACAGCTCGGGCATGTGCTGCACGATGAGGATAGGCAGCGGGAAGCGCGCGGGAATCCGGGGCAGGACTGCATCGAGAGCGGCGGGACCGCCAGTGGAGACGGCGATGACGACGGCGGCCGGAACCGCCGAAGGCATTTGCGCCGGCACGGGAACGACGCCGGTAGCGGGAACAGCGGCCGCATGAGGCGTGGCTGCTAAACGCCCGGGGAGCAGAGCGGGGCTGGGCTGGGCGGCGCGGCCGGTGAGGGCGTGAATCCTGGGCAGCAGATCCTGGGCCAGCACGCGGGTAGCGGCGGTGAGATTGGAGTGGCCGGTGGGCTTGGCGACGTAGTCCGCTGCGCCGGCGGCGAGAGCTTCCACTGTGACGGCCGCGCCGCGCTGGGTAAGCGAGCTGCACATGATGGTGGGAATGCGGATGTGGCGGGCGCGCATTTTGCGCAGCGTGACCAGGCCGTCCATCACCGGCATTTCGACATCGAGCAGGACGAGATCGGGGCGCAGGTTCTCCATCATGGTCAGGGCGGACTCGCCGTCTGCGGCCGTGCCCACCAGCTCGAGCGCGGGGTCGGAGGCGATGACGCCGCGCAGCAGGCTGCGCATGACGGTGGAGTCGTCCACGATGAGGATGCGTTTGCGCTTGCCCTCGGGCATCGGTCAGATCTCCACGAGGCCGAGCATGGCCAGCTTTTCGGTGAGCGCCTCTTCGTCGAAGGGCTTCATCAGGTATTCGTCGGCGCCGGCGGACAGAGCGCTGGTGATGAAGTCGTTCTCGGCCTCGGTGGTGACCATCATGACCTTGAGATCGGCAAAGCCCTCGGCGCGCAGTTCGGTGAGCATTTCAAAGCCGTTCTTGACGGGCATGTTCCAGTCCACGAGGGCGAGATCGAAGGCGGGGCCGGCATGGAGCTGGTCGAGAGCGGCCTGGCCATCGGCCGCTTCCTCGCATTCGATTCCCTTCTCTTCAAGCAAGCCGCGCAGAAAGCCGCGGACGAAGCGGGAGTCGTCGACAATGAGTGCGCGCATCGGGATTCTCCGCTAGGCTGCTAGTACCGTGAGGATTCGTAGTTTCCCGGGTCTCAAAAGCGAGACCTCCACCCCAGCGACGAAGACCTGTCGCTGGGGGCCCCGGACCTGGGGCACCCAGATTCATCGGCGCGATGGCAAGATCATCTGGTCACGCTGCGAGAGCCGCGCTGAGGTGCATGGGGTCGAGCTTCTCCGGGTCGAGCATGACGAGCAGGGAGTCTTTGAGCTTGTAGGCGCCCGCAAAGAGCTCTCTGCGGCTGGGGTCGAGCGTGGAAGGATTGGGCTCGAGCTCGGCCGTGGAGACGGTGAGCACCTCGCCGACTGAGTCCACAAGCAGGCCATAGCAGCCGCCGGGACTTTCGAGGATGAGGATGTCCTGGTGCTCGCCTTCGACCGGCGGCATGCCGAGAAGCTGGCGCAGGCTCACGGTGGTGAGCACATCGCCGCGATAGTGAACCAGGCCGCCGACGAAGCGGGGCGCGAGCGGCACCGGCTGCGGGCGGGCCGAGCCGACGATCTCGAGGATGTGGCGAATGGGCATGCCGAACATGCCTGAACCGAGGCGCACAGAGCAGACCTCGACGATGTCCGCGACCGATTTTTCCCTTTTATCTCTGGATTGCGACGGCTGACTCATCTCGAAACCTCCGCGAGCTCATTCCACTGGTGGGAGGCGGGCTCGGCGGCGGGAAGAGCGGAGACGCCGCCGAGATTCACAATGGTTGTCACCCGTTCCTTGAGCAGGGTGACGCCGCCGGTGCGCTCGCTGCTGCCGGCTTCGAAGAGGTCGCTGCCGGAGGCTACATCGAGAACATGGGAGACGGCAATGCCCACCTGGCGGCCGCCATCGCGGCACACGACCACGATGATGGGCGCCTCGGGGGTCTCCTGAACGGTGGAGAGAATGCCGCCGGTGTCCTCGATGGGCAGAAGCTGGCCCTCGAAGTTGAGCACCGGGCGGTAGCCGATGTACTCGATGCGCGAGGCGGGAAGCTGCTCGATGCGCAGCACGTCGGCGAGGGCCACGGCGGCATTGCGGCCGCAGACTTCGACGAGCAGGAACTCCGCGGCGGCATCGATTGCGGCTTCGTCTTCGACAGCGCGGGCGGTCTCTTCTTCAGCGGAGGACATGCAGACACCGGCCTTGGCGGCGATGGCGCCGGGATCGAGGATCAGAGCCAGCTCGCCGTTGCCGAGCACGGTTGCGCCGGAGTAAAAGCCAATACCCTTGAGTGCGGAGGAAAGCGGCTTGACGACGATCTCTTCGGGGTCGGCAAGGCCGTCGACGACCAGACCGAACTGCCAGCCTTCGGTTTCGAGCACGGCGATGAATCTGTCGTGCTCGGCGGCCGCGGCGGGAGCCGTGCCGGGAACCAGCAGGCGATCGAGGAAGACGAGCGGAAGCAATTTGCCGCGCAGGCGATAGAGAGGCGCGTTGTCGATCCACTCGATGGCCGAGCTGCCGTTCGCCACCGGGACATGCACCAGCTCGGAGAGCGCGCCCTGGGGCAGCGCGAAGCTCTGCCGCACGCTGCGCACGATGAGCGCGGGGATGATGGCGAGGGTGAGCGGGATACGCAGGCGCAGGGTGGTGCCCTTGCCCACGCGGGAATCGAGCTCGACCTTGCCGCCGATCTTTTCGACATTGGTTTTCACTACGTCCATGCCCACGCCGCGGCCGCTGACGTTGGTGACGGCGGCGGCTGTGGAGAAGCCGGGCAGGAAGATGAGCTGGAGAATTTCGCGTTCGCCGAGCAGAGCGGCCCGCTCGGCGGTGACGATGCCGCGCTCGATGGCCTTGGCGCGAACCTTCTCCGGCGAGATGCCGGCGCCGTCGTCGGCGACTTCAATAATGACGTGGCTGCCCTCCTGCATGGCGCGCAGGCGGAGGGTGCCTTCGGGGTCCTTGCCGCCGGCGACGCGGACATCGGGAGGCTCGATGCCGTGGTCGAGCGAGTTGCGCACGGCGTGGGTGAGGGGATCTTTGATGGCCTCGAGCAGGCTCTTGTCGAGCTCGGTCTCCTGGCCTTCCATCTGCAGCCGGACCTGACGGCCGAGGGACTGCGAGAGGTCGCGCACGATGCGCGGCATCTTGGAGAAGACGTTCGAGACCGGCTGCATGCGGGCCTTCATCACCGACTCGCGCAGGTCGGCGGTGACCATGTCGAGGCGGCGCGAGAGCAGCGTCATGCTGGGATCGGCCGAGGTCGCCTGCAAGACCTGATTGCGGGTGAGCACCAGTTCGCCGACCAGATTCATCATGCGATTGAGCAGGGTGACATCGACGCGGAGCGTGCTCTCGGCGGCGGAGGTGCCCTGCGGGGCCCGAGTCTCGCGGGTTTTGGCTTCGGCATCGGGCTGCGGCTCGTCTGCCGAAGCGGGCGCGGCCCTTACGACTGTCTTTGCCAGCTCGGCGGCGGACTGCGCCGGCGCGGCGGCGATGGGAGCTGAGGGAGGGATGGGTTCGGCGGCGGTGGGCGCCGCCTTGGGCCTGGCTGCTGGGGCTGCGCCTGCTGCTTTAGCAGGCGCCTGGAGCTCATCGAGGCGGGCAATCAGTTCGGCGTCGGCGCCCTCGCCTTCGTTGTCGTCGGCTTCGATAGTCTTGAGGATGGAGCGAAGGCCGTCGAGCAATTGCAGCAGGCCGGTGATGATGGGCCCGGTGGCCGCGAGCTTGCCGTCGCGCAGCAGGCCGAGCAGGTTCTCGCCGGAGTGGGCCAGCTTTTCCAGGCGTTTGAAACCGAGGAAGCCGGTGGTCCCTTTAATGGTGTGCACGGAGCGGAATATTTCCGCGAGCAGTGCGGTGTCGCCGGGGCGGGCCTCGAGGTCGGTGAGGCAGCGCTCCATGCGGTCCAGGCCTTCCTGGCTCTCGATCAGGAATTCGCGCGTCAGTTCGTCCATGTGCCTCAATCCATCGGCCCGGCCGATTGAGATACGCGGCGCGGGAACACTCCAGGTCTTTATCGGATGGATAGTGCGAGACTTGAGCGCGTGGATGACCGGCATGGGGCAAATGCTTTAGCCTCAAAGTCCATGGCAGAGACAAAGACCTTGAAAATGGCGCGCGCGGGCGACTGGTCGCAGTGCATGCAAGCGCTTGAGGGACACGCGAAAGAGGCCGCGGAGCGGGCCTACGCGCCCTATTCGGGTTTTCGCGTGGGCGCGGCGCTGTGGCTGGAGGACGAAACGGTGGTGACCGGCGCCAACGTGGAGAACGTGAGCTACGGGCTGACGATTTGCGCGGAGCGCTCGGCGCTGGTGCGCGCGGTGGCAGAGCTGGGGCCGGGGATACGCATCATGGCCGTGGCGGTTGCGAATTTGAATGACGCGCCGAGCCCGCCCTGCGGCGCGTGCCGGCAGGTGCTGGCGGAGTTTATCGAGAAGGATGCGACGGTGGTGTTTCCCGGAGCCGACGGCACACAGTCGATGACGTTCAGCGCGCTGATGCCGCTGGCGTTTGAGATGAAGCGCGACTGATGCGGCACCAATTAAGGAGCGACTTGAGCCACGGCGATAGAACTCCGCTGCATACCATCGACTTGATTTCGAAAAAGCGCGATGGCGAGGCGCTGACGGCGCGGGAGATGGAGTTTCTGGCGGCGGGCGCGGCGGATGGATCGATTGCGCCGGAGCAGTTGGCGGCGTGGCTGATGGCGGCGCGGATTCGCGGGCTGACGCTGGACGAGACGCGGGCGCTGACGCTGGCGATGCGCGACTCGGGCGAGCGGTTCAACCCGGCGCGGCTGGGCAAGGCGGCGGTGGACAAGCACTCGACGGGCGGGGTGGGCGACAAGACCAGTTTTCTGGCGGCTCCGCTGGCGGCGGCGTGCGGCGTGGCGGTGCCGATGATCAGCGGTCGCGCGCTGGGGCACACAGGCGGGACGCTGGATAAGTTGGAGGCGATTCCCGGCTATCGGACGGCGCTGACACTGGCCGAATTTGAGGCGGTGATCGCGCAGTGCGGCGTGTCAATCGTAAGCCAGACGCCGGCGCTGGTGCCCGCGGACCGGGTGCTCTATGCGCTGCGCGACAGGACTGGGACAATCGAAAGTCCGGGGCTGATCTGCGCTTCGATATTGAGCAAAAAACTGGCGGCGGGATTGAATGCGCTGGTGCTGGATGTGAAGACCGGGTCGGGCGCGTTTTTGCGGAAGCGCGAGGACGCGGAGTATCTGGCGGCGCTGATGGTGGCGACGGCTGAGGCCGCGGGCACGCGCACCGTGGCGCTGTTGACGGACATGGGGCAGCCGCTGGGCGCGGCGGCAGGCAACTGGATTGAGCTGATGGAGTGCGTGACGCTGCTCGGCGGCGAGCGGCCCGCGGAGGCCGAGGACGTGCGCGAGCTGTCGCTACAGTTGGCTGGGTGGATGATTCATCTGGGAGGCAAGGCGGCGACGGCGGAGGCAGGTTATGCGCTGGCCGAGGCTGCTCTGATGGATGGGAGTGGGCTGGCAGTGTTCAAAAAGATGGTGGCGCTGCAGGGCGGCGATGTTGCAGTGTTCGATGACACGCGCGGCTTCCACAAACCAGGCGCGACACGGGTGCTGACGGCGTGGCAGAGCGGCTTCGTTACCGATATGGATACGACCGCGCTGGGCTGGGCGGTGCAGCGGACCGGCGCGGGGCGCGAGAAGGCCGGCAAGCCGGTGGATGCTCATGCGGGGATTGTGTTTCATGCGCGGCGCGGGGCGCGTGTCGAGGAGGGTCAGCCGTTCGCGACCATCTACGCGACGAAGGAGCAGATGCTGGTTGAACCGACGGGGCTGATCCGCAAGGCGGTGACGATGGGCGAGCAGCCGCCGGAGCCGGTTCCGCTGGTGAGCGCGGTGTTGACGCTCGAAAAGGCCGAGGCGTATTTGCGCGATGCTGTAAGGTAGTCGAAAGCAAACCTTGGGGTGCGCGGGAGATTCGTTTGGGTCGATTTACGGGCGTGCTGGGAATATTGGCGGTGCTGCTGGCGGCGTGGCTGGGCTCGACGGACCGCCGGCGCATCCGCTGGCGCACGGTGGCCTGGGGACTGAGCCTGCAGTTGATCTTCGCGTTTCTCGTGCTGCGCTTCAGCTTTGGGCAGGAAGCGATGGCGTGGGCCGGCGCGGTGGTGAACGCGATGCTGGCCTGCACGCAGGCAGGCTCCAGGGTGCTGTTTGGCGCGCTGGGCACACCGGACACTTCTCTTGGCTCAATCTTTGCGTTTCAGGTGCTGCCGACCATCATCTTTATCTCGGCGTTCTTCGCGGTGCTGTATCACATCGGCGTGATGCAGATCATTATTCGCGGGCTGGCGTGGGTGATGCTGAAGACCATGCGTATCTCCGGCGCCGAGAGCATGAACGTGGCGGCGTCGATCTTTATGGGGCAGACGGAAGCGCCGCTGACGATCCGGCCGTTTCTGGCCAGGGCCACGCGCAGCGAGCTGATGACGATCATGACCAGCGGCATGGCGCATGTGTCGGGCGGCATCATGGCCATGTATATCGCGCAGGGCATTGAGGCGCGGCATCTGCTCTCGGCGGTGATCATGACTTCGCCGGGCACGATTCTGGTGTCGAAGATGCTGGTGCCGGAGACGGAGATACCCGCAACCGAGGGGCGCGTGGTGATCCCCGAGAACGAAGAGCACAAGGAGGAGAATCTGATTGGCGCGATTGCGCGCGGCACCATCGACGGCGCCAGGCTAGCGATGAATGTGGCGATTATGCTAATCAGCTTTCTGGCGCTGGTGGCGCTGCTGGACAGCCTGCTGGGCTGGGCGCACATGCACGCCGGGTTCGGATGGATTCCGGGGAGCCTGGGGCAGATTCTGGGCTATGTGTTTGCGCCGGTGGCGTGGCTGATCGGCGTGCCGTGGAAGGATTGCGGACTGATCGGCAATTTGCTGGGCACGCGCATGGCGCTGAACGAGGTGATTGCGTATATCGCGCTGGGCGCGCACAAGGCGACGCTCGATCCTCGGTCGTTTACGATTGCGACGTTTGCGCTGTGCGGGTTTGCGAATCTGGGCTCGATCGGAATGCAGATCGGCGGCATTGGCGCGCTGGCGCCGGAGCGGCGCAACGATCTGGCGCGGCTGGGCGTGCGCGCGATGCTGGCGGGGACGATGGCGAATCTGATTTCGGCTTCGATTGCGGGGATGTTTCTGGGGTAGGAGTGCATGTGTCCAATCAAATTAGGTCCTACTGGGATGTACTTGAGCCCTAGTTTGAGGCGATCAATATCTATGACGGCCCCGAGAGACTTACGGAGTCCATTTCCGCGGCCCCTCATTATGCCGTTCTCTTGTACTCGGTACACATGTGTCAGTCAGAAGTCCACAATGGCGGTTTTCTGCAACTTTTCTGGAACAACACTGGCATTATCGTTCCCGAAGCAATCGAGGGATACAGGACAATCGGGATGCCGGAGGTTGCGTCTCTCGTTGAGCAGGCGGCAAAGTATCTCGGCGTGCCTTACCCTCTCAACCGGGATGACCGATGGGATGCTCTGCTCGTCGCTTCGGACAAAAGCGAAGAGGAATTGGAGACCATCTTCAAATCGGAGGACAATTTCTACATTGCTTTCGTGAAGGCAACGTCAGGACTACCATTTGACGATCTCAATCGCAAGTTCTGGAGCACGATAAGAACTGAGAGTGGCGGCTTTGAAGAAGCTGCCACGCGGTATACGCAGAAGATTTCGCTTTCAAAGTAATATTTGCTTTTCCCATAACCTGTTTGCACTACTCAGAATCTCGCTTGCTTCGTTCATTCCTAACCGCTGCGATTTCGGCGTCGATTTCTTTGTCCGTCATTTTGACGAGGCCCTTTTCCTCGGCCCATTGCTGATGGGCTTTCAGGTCTTCAATCGCTCGGCTGCGCGTCTCCTCCCGCCGAACTCGGCGCACGCGATAGTAGAGCGTGAGCAGCGTGACGGAGCCGCAACTGAGCAGGCTGGCGGACATGCCGAAGACCAGCGCGTTGTCCTGCCGTTGCACACCGTGGACAATGCTGACGATCTGCAGAACGGTGAAGCCGCCGAAGGTGATGAGCGAGATGCCTTCGTCGGTTTTCTTGCGCCAAAGCGCGATGGCCTGCGGCACAAACAACAGTGCGTTGCCGAACAAGCCAACGCCGAAGAGGACGTCGAACACTTCCTTCATGAATTGATCTTACGGTGGGGCGCTGATTTGGCGTGTGTAGAATTCCGGTAGCCCTTTTCGGGTAAATTTTCCGGACATAATCTATGACATATTTCGATCAGGTAAACGAAGCGGCAAAATATTTGCAGGCCAAGCTGGGCGCGCTCAAGCCATCCGTGGCGGTGGTGCTGGGGTCGGGGCTGGGCGCGGTGGCCAACAAGGTGAAGGAGACGATTGCCGTCCCCTACCGCGACATTCCCCACTTTCCGCAATCCACGGTGGAAGGCCACGCCGGGCGCGTGGTGGCGGGGCGCATCGGCGGCACGCCGGTGATCATTCTGCAGGGGCGCGTGCATTTCTATGAAGGCTATTCGCCGGAGCAGGTTACGTTTCCCATGCGCGTGCTGGGGATGCTGGGCGTGCAAGCGGTGGTGCTGACCAACGCGGCCGGCGGCATTGACGAGAGCTATCAACTGGGGCAGTTGATTGTGCTGGCGGATCACATCAACTTCATGGGCTGGAACCCGATGGTGGGCCCCAATGAGGCGCGCATTGCCATGCGAAGGCAGACCGGGCTGCGCTTCTTCGACATGACGGAGGCCTACAGCGCACGGCTGCGCGAGCTGGCGCAGCGAGCGGCGGCGGACGAAGGCATCTCGCTCGACGAGGGCGTGTATCTGGCGGTGCCGGGGCCGAGCTTTGAGACGCCGGCGGAGATTCGCGCGTTTCGCACGCTGGGCGCAACGCTGGTGGGCATGTCGACGGCGCCGGAGACGATTGTGGCGCGGCACATGGGGATGGAGGTTCTTGGCATCTCTTGCGTGACCAACAAGGCCGCCGGGCTGAATGCCAAGCCGCTGAGCCACGAAGAGGTGTTCGAGACCGGCAAGCTTGTGGAGCGGCGGCTGGCGGGCGTGCTGGAGCGCGTGGTGGTGTGGATCGCAACGCTGCTGGACGCGGAGCGATGAGCACGGACGCAGTAGCGCCCGCGGTGCTGGCCTTTGCGGGTGCTTCCGGCTGTCCATAGGTAATAGGTGTGCTCCGAAGGTGGTAGAGCCAACCATCCAAATTGGAACTAACCTCGTACTTCAGGTGACGGATTTGGTCCGTTCATCAAAGATTGACACGCCGTAAGCCTGGGATTTTTGGCCTGCCGATAGAGTTGAGTGTAGCGATGCGCACGTGGATTACAAACCGGAGGGAGCAGGCGGCGGGTTGGCTGCGGATGGGCATGAGTCCGCGGCGGCTGGCGCTGACGCTTGCGCTGGGGTTTGTGCTGGGCTGCCTGCCGATGGTGGGCCTGCCGACGGCGCTGTGCCTGCTCGCGGCCATGGTGCTGCGGTTGAATCTGCCGGCTATTCAGGCGGCCAACTACGCGGCCATGCCGGCACAGATCATGCTGATTCTGCCTTTCATGAAGATGGGCCGGTGGATGTTTTCAACCGGGCACCAACGTGCGCTTGAAAACTCTCTGATGCATGGCTTTTCTCTGGCGACGCTGCGCAGCTCCGGCAGTTTGGCTGGGCAAGCAATGGGCGCATGGCTGGTGCTGGCGGCGCCAACCATACTGCTGATGACGTTTGGACTGACCAAGGTGCTGCAGCGGATTCCGGCCGTGGCCGAAGCGCGCGGCGAATAAGAGATTGCATGGCCGGCTCCCCTAGATAATTTCTCCGGCGCCTAAATACAGGTACCCCAGAAAGCCCACCTTCGGCGCGAGAACCGGCCACCGAAGGTGGGCATTGTATTTGGCGGCTGATCTGCCGGATTAAAACCACGAACGATTATCCGGCTTCGACGAGGCCGTAGCGGCGCTGCCATGCTTCTTTGAGGTGCGTGCGCACACGGGCACGCTCGGCCTCAGTGCCTTCCGGCTCAGTGCCGGGCGCGGGATTCACGAAGCGCGCGGCCTCGAGCTTGGCGAGCTCGAGGAGCTGGCGGTCGCGCAGCAGATTGGCAACGCGGAAGTCGGGCAGGCCGGCCTGGCGAGTGCCGAAGAACTCGCCGGGGCCGCGCATGGAAAGATCGAGCTCGGCGAGCTCGAAACCGTCCTGGGTGCGGACCATGGCGTTGAGTCGTTCTTCGCCGAGAGGCGAGACGCGGTCGCCGGTGATGAGGATGCAGTAGCTTTTGGCGGCGCCGCGACCCACGCGGCCGCGCAACTGATGGAGTTGCGCGAGGCCAAAGCGCTCGGCGTGTTCGACGACCATGACCGTCGCGTTGGGAACATCGACGCCGACTTCGATGACGGTGGTGGCGACGAGAACGTCGAGATCGCCGCGCTGAAACTGGCGCATGATGATTTCCTTTTCGTCGGCGTCGAGGCGGCCGTGGAGCAGGCCAACGCGCAGGCCGGCGAGCGGGCCGGTGCGCAGCTTCTCGTGCATGGCGACGGCGGATTTGAGACCGGATTTCGCCGCGGGATTGGCTTCGAGCCTGGCGGTCGGAAACATCTCCGCTGTTTTTCCTTTCCGCGTTGATTTGCGCGGCGCGGACGGAGCAGATTCGGCGGCGGCGGGCTCGTCGTGGGAGAAGTCGAGCTCGGGCTGATCTTCCTTTGCACCCTCAATGACGGGGTAGACGATGTAGGCCTGGCGGCCAAGCTTGACCTGCTTGCGGACGAACTCCCAGACCTCGGCGGAGCGCTCGCCGGCGACGCGGCGGGTGACGATGGGGGTGCGGCCGGGCGGCAGCTCGTCGAGGACGCTGACGTCGAGATCGCCATAGAGCGACAGCGCAAGGGTGCGCGGAATGGGCGTCGCGGTCATGACGAGAACGTCAGGCTCGGGCTGGTTGGGCTTCTTCATCAGCTTGAAGCGCTGCAGGACGCCGAAGCGATGCTGCTCATCGACGACGACGAGGCCGAGGTTGTCGAACTCGACCTTTTCTTCGATGAGCGCGTGGGTGCCGATGATGAGCTGAGCTTCGCCGCGATTGATGAGGCCGCGGGCGCGGCGCTTGCGGTCCTCGTCGAGCGAGCCGGTGAGCAGCACGATGCGATAGTTGCGCGTTGATTTTTCCAGCAGCTTGCGCGCGGCAAGGTAGTGCTGCGTGGCAAGAATCTCAGTAGGCGCCATGAGCGCGGCCTGGTAGCCGTTTTCCATGGCGACGAGCATGGCCTGCAGCGCGACGATGGTTTTGCCGGAGCCCACATCGCCCTGCAGCAGGCGGCGCATGGGGCTGGGCTGGCGCATGTCCTGGACGATCTCGCCGAGGGTACGTTTTTGCGCGGCGGTGGGATGAAAGGGCAGTACCTCGCGGATGGCTTCGCGAACTTTGTCGGTGGTCGCGAAGGGGACGCCGTGGCGCTCGCGCATGCGGCGGCGCTTGAGTTCGAGGCCGAGTTCGAGGAAGAACAATTCTTCAAAGATGAGGCGGCGGTGGGCGGGGGTCGCGCTCGACTGGAGCTGCGTGAGCGATGTGCCTTCCGGCGGGAAGTGGACTTCGCGCAGGGCGGTTTCGCGTGCGGGCAGATCGAGGCGCGCGAGCATGGCCTGCGGCAAGCATTCGAAGACATGGCCGCGGGTGGACTCGAGCATGTTGAAGATGACCTTGCGCTGCCAGCGAGAGGCGAGGCGCGCGCCGCCGAGCGACTCATAGACGGGGGTGATGCGGCCGACTTCGAGGAGGCGGGTTTCGGCGTCGTCGGAGTCGTCGGGCAGCAGCTCCCACTGCGGTTGGATCATTTTGAAGTTGCTGGTGGAGCGCGAGGGTTCGACTTTGCCGTAGACGGCGATGGTCTGGCCGGCGTGGAATTTGCCTTCGAGATAGGAGCCGTGGAACCAGAGGCATTTGAGGGCATGGCGGCCCTGGCCGATGGTGAGCTCGAAGAGAGGCATGCGGCGGGTGCGGAGCAACGCCGCGCCGCGCACTTCGGCGATTATGCTGGCGGTTTCGCCGGGCGTGAGCTCGTCGAGGCTGCGCGGATTCTGGCGGTCTTCGTAGCGGAAGGGCAGATGGTAGAGCAGGTCCTCGAAGGCGAAGATGCCTTTGGCTGCGAGCATCTCCGCGAGGCGCGGGCCGACGCCGCGCGCGTACATGATTTGTGTGTCGAGGCCGGGCACACTCTGGATGCTAATGCATGCGGCGGGCCACGCTCGATTAGCGCACCCACCGATGCTTTTGCGGTGCGAGCCAGCAGCAGGACAGTACCTATAACCGGGCCACCTGCCCTCAATTCCCCGGTTGACCGTGCCATGCCATTGGCATAGTATTGGGATATGCAAACGGTGGTCGAAACGCCGACGTACCTGCGCGCCGCCGAAGCCTTTTACGGGGAAGAAGACCGGGAAGAGATCGTTCGAACCATAGCCGCTGACCCCGAAGCCGGGGACGTAATGCCCGGCACCGGAGGATACCGCAAGCTGCGCTTTGCACGTCCCGGCATGGGAAAACGCGGCGGCGCGCGGGTCGTTTATCTGTACGGAGGCGAGGATTTTCCGATCTTCCTCATCACCGTGTACGCCAAAGCCGAGAAGGGCAATTTGAGCAAGGCCGAGCAGAATGCCCTGGCAAAGATGGCGAAGAGCTTCCTTGCCGATTACAGGGAGAACCGATGAGCAAATTGTTTGAACAGATGGCGCAAGGAACGGCTGAAGCACGCGCCTACATGGAAGGCGAGCGAAAGGGCTATAAGGTCACTCTGCCGGAGACGGTGGACGTGCGCGGGCTGCGTAAGCGTCTGCATCTCAGCCAGGGCCGTTTCGCGGAAAGCTTTGGTCTGTCGGTGGACGCGGTTCGTCATTGGGAGTCGGGCCGCCGCCAGCCGGAAGCAGCCGCGCGCGCGCTGCTCATCGTCATCGCCGCCGACCCGCAATTCGTCATGCGCTCCCTGGGCGCGTTGCCCAAGTCCCAAGGGAAGTAGGTCTCCGGCGAGCACCCACAACGAAACTTGGAGAGGTAGCTGGAACCGGGCCACACGCCGATGCTTTTGCGGCCTCCCACTCATCGCGAAAAAACCGCGATGAATGGGGCACTGATTTTTCTCTACGAACCAGCAGCAGGATAGTACCTATGACCGGGCCACCTGCCACGCGCGATCCGCAAAGAATCGTGCGGAATTGCGTTACTGGAGCAGCGACGATAGCGTCTTGAAGAACTCCACCGGGGTTGCGATACGCAAGCCGGTACGTTGTGCCACGGTCTGCGTGAAATGCTTGATGTTGTTACTCAAGAGCCAGTCCGGCTTTGCTGCCATCGCAGAGAGCACTACCGGCACATCGGCCGCGTGACGGATCAGATGCCGGTTCGCTTGCACGGAATCCAGGTCTGGATATGGAATAAACTCCGGCTTGGCAAGGCGGATGAGACGGCGATAGTTTTCGATCAACCGATCGGCTTGCACAGAGGGCAGACGCACCGCGTGGAGCAACAGGTTTTCCTCCACTTCCTCTCGCACCGCTTCGGCCAGCACCAGCCTGCAGATTCTTGCAGCACAAAGTGACAGCACGGCTTTATCGAGTCCCCACGGGGAGACAATGCCTCCCGTAAGGACGTTCGAGTCCAAGAACAGCCGGAGTTTTCGCGTACCCGTCACTTCTCGCGGCGTCTCCGAGACGGACGGCGGGGCGGAACCGATGCAGAACTGGCTGCACCATAACGGCGCTCATAGATGCGCTGCCGGGTTTCCGGTAGCGTCGCCAGCACTTTCTTTGGCGTAACCCCGACAGCCGTCAGGGCGGAGCTGATCTGGTCACAGAGAAGATCGAAGCGCTGCTGCTCCGGCAGGAGGATGAGACCGTCACCCAACCGCAGCACGGCAAAGGGCGCTCCCGTTTCAAGACCCATATCCTCGCGGAACTGCTTGGGTACGGTAAGTTGCCCCTTTTCTCCGATCTTCGTGGTTGTCAGGTATTCGAGAAGCCCGGGTTCGGTCATCACCGCCTACACCTCAGTAGGAATATCCTACATGAATCTCTCCCCAATTTTCCAATCACAGTTGAGAGAGTCTCTCCTGCGACTACGCCGCGGCGGAGGGACCGAGGATGTCGATGAGGCTCTGAGTGCGGCCCGCGCCTACGGCAAGCTCGCCGGAATCTCAATCGTCACCAGCGTGCCCCGCCCTGGGCTGCTCACCACCGTGAACTCCGCCTGGTTGCCGTAGAGCACTTCGAGCCGCTCCTGCACGTTCTTCATGCCGATGCCCGCGCCCTCGCGCTTCAACGCCGTCTGGGGCCGCGGACCCATGCCCACGCCGTCGTCGGCCACCTCAATGCGGATGCGGTCGCCCTCCAGTTTGCTGCGCAAGGTCACGGTGCCGCCATGAATGCGCGGTTCAAGTCCGTGCTTGATGGAGTTCTCAATCAGCGGCTGCAGCAGAATGCTGGGCACGGGCACGGCCAGCGTGCGCGGGTCAATTTCCTTCTCGACGCGCAGCTTGTCCGCGCCAAAGCGCACTACCTCGATGTCGAGATAGTCGTCGGTAAAGCGCAGTTCGTCGCTCAGCGGCACGTAGGTGTCGTGATCCTTCAGCAGCGCGCGCAGAATATTGGCCAGCTTCACCGTCATCTCCCGCGCCAGCTCGGGCCTGGTGCGCACCAGCGCGGAGATGGAGTTGAGTGTGTTGAACAAGAAATGCGGATTGATCTGCCGCTGCAGCGCGTCCAGCCGCGCCTCCAGCACCAGCCGCTTCTGCTCCTCCAGCTTCATCTCGACGCGCAGTGCGTTCCACACCTTCAGCGCAATGCCCACCACAATGGGCGCGGTGAACCACACCAGCACCTGCAACCACCACTGGCTCGACAGCAGCGCAAACAGCTTGTGGGGAAACTCGTGCGCCAGCCAGGTGCGGCTGGCCTCGGCCAGCACAATCAGGAACAGCATCAAAAATTGCCGGTCCACGCGCGGCCGCCGCAAGATGCGCCGCACCCAGCGGTAGAGGCTCAAATCAATAAACGGCGTGAACGACCAAATCTCCTCTGGCTCCACAAACTGGCCCAGCACGCCGGCCAGCAACCCCACCGCCGCGTTGAAGGGCAGCGCCAGATACTCGCCGTGATGGAGCGCCGGCGCGGCCAGCACCACGCCGCCCAGCATGGCCCAGCCCGGCCCCACCAGCAGGCCCAGCAGAATCACCGTTTCGAAAGAGATGTCGGCGGCAAGAAAATTCGGCACCGTGGTGCGAATCCACACGCCCAGGGTGAGCGGCACCAGAAAGAACGCCAGCAGCGCCAGCGTCTGCCGCGGCCTGCGGTGCTCGGCAAAAAACAGCCGCCGGAAGGTGCTGGCGCGCGCCAGCACGCTGGCCACCGAGGCCGCCACCCCCAGCTTTACAAGCAGGTTGATCAGGATGAGCTTGTCCGTCACCCAACCAATGTATCGTGTTGCCGCGGCAAGCATCTAACAGACACGGCCGCAGCGGCCAACCCGCGCGACAGTCGCCGAATTCCCGCCAAGTAGAATGAGTGTATGGATTTTGACAGCGTAATCAAGATGGCCGATGCCGACCTCCCCACGCGCTGGGGCCGCTTTCGCATCCTTGGCTTTGAAGGTATGCTCCCCGCGCCGCGTCCCGGCTGCGACAGCGGCGCGCAGCCCGGCAAGCAGATTGAAGGCCTGGTCGCCCTGGTCATGGGCGACATCCACGCGGCGCCGCCGCTGGTGCGCATCCACTCGCAGTGCCTCACCGGCGATGTGTTCGGCTCGCTGCGCTGCGACTGCCGCCTGCAGTTCGAGCTGGCTCTCGGCAAAATCACGGCCGAGGGCGCCGGCATCCTGCTCTACGAGCAGCAGGAGGGCCGCGGCATCGGCCTGATGGCCAAGCTCAAGGCCTATGAACTGCAAGAGCACGGCCTCGACACCGTCGAGGCCAACGAGGAGCTGGGCTACGCCGCCGACTGCCGCGCCTACGAGCTGCCCGCCGAAGTCCTCAAGCATCTCGGCATCTCCCAGGTCCGTCTCATCACCAACAATCCCGAAAAAGTAGCCGCCCTCGAGTCCGCCGGCATCACCGTCACGGAGCGCGTCTCCGCCGAGGTCGCACCGCAGGAAACCTTCGAGCGCTACCTCAGGACCAAACAGGAAAAGATGGGCCACATCCTGGATGGCGTCGGCGAGACCACGCCCGTCGCCTGATCCGCATCAAGCTAGAGATCAAGAGCCCTCCGGCAGTTCGCGGAGGGCTCTTTCCAGTCCCTAGTCCCTAGTCTCTATTCTCTATTCCCTGCCCTTTCATCCACGCAGCGCCTTCAACACCTGAGTCGTCGTCACCAC
>DASQSP010000078.1:0-17752 GCA_035642355.1 Occallatibacter sp. | reverse complement strand
CAACACCATCTCCACCTGGGTGCCTGCTTCGATGTTGACATCGGCACCGCGTGTAAACAGAGCAACAATGCCCGCCGCCGCCGCGCCGCCTCCCAACCCGATGAGTCCACCCGCCAGAGGGTGACCTGACGGAATCCCGCTGATGGAGCCGACCGTGCCTCCGGCGGGGATTGCAACCTCGGCAACTTTGCCTGCGTTGCGTCCTTTATCGCTGTCCTGCTCGATGGTGCCCTCGCCGTTGTCCTTCACGTCCTGCTTTTTTGCGCCGGGCAGGCTGTTGACCACGCCGGGAATCTCGACCACCGAGCCGTTGGGAAAGATGATCGAGGTAAAGTGCATGTCGAACTGCGACTTGCCCTTGACGTGCCCCGCGCGCTGCACACGGTCAACAACCCCCTGCACATACACCCCGGCAGGAATCATCACGCGATTGCCCACGACCACGGGGAAGGTGGACGCCATATAGACGCCATCGCCCGGCTTGGCGCTGCGCGTATTCACTGAGCTGCGCACCTGCAGCAGAACCTTGGTGCCAGCGGGGACGGTGTAGGTTTTCTTCTCTGGAGTCGGAGTTGTCACAGGCGCGGCGGCTGCGGCAGTCTGTGCCTCCGTCGCGGGCGCAGGCGTCTGCGCGCGAACCAACCCGCAGGTCAGGCTTGTGACAGCAACCCAAGTACCGATTCCGCGTCCCAACCGCATCATCCTGACCCCCTGCTTCTTGCGCCGTCTCTAGTTTGCCCCGTCTCTAACTTGATAGACGGCCCGCTAGCAATCAAGGTAGCCCATCCCGCGCGGCGGCGCTACAGCCATTTCCGCTTCGGGTTACGATGCAAGCAGCCATGAATCCCGACGGTCCAGCGTCTTCAGCCCCGTACTCCGCACCCTGCGGCCGATTTACACCGGCCTATACGATACTGCGCGAAGCCATTGCAGCGCGGGCCTTTCCCGGCTGCGCCTTTGGCGTACTGGCAGATGGCCATGTGCTTGTCGAGGACGCACTGGGCCGCTTCACCTATGAGGATGACGCGCCTTCCGTCACTCATTCGACTGCCTTCGACATTGCCAGCATCACCAAAGTCTTTTCAACCACGGCCATCGCCATGCTGCTCCACCAGCAGGGCCGGCTTGACCTTGAAATGCCGCTCGGTGAGATTCTGCCCACCTTTGTGGCCGGCCGCGACGACGCCCAGCGCGCCCGCCACATCACCCTGCGCCACCTGATGGCCCACAACTCCGGCCTGCCCGGCTACGCGGAGCTGTTTCGCATCGCGGCTACCCCCGAAGCCCTGCTGCGCGCCTGCCTTGCCCTTCCCATTGAGGCCGAGCCCGGTGCGCGCGCGGAGTATTCGGATATCGGCTTCATGCTCCTCGGCAAAGCCATCGATATCCTTGCAGGTGCGCCGCTGGACGCTCTCTTTGCCGGCATGATCGCTGAACCTCTCCAACTGCACTCGGCCCGATTCCTGCCGCCTCCGAGCGAGCGGCCACTCATTCCTCCCACGGAAGAGGACACAACACTCCGCCATCGCCGCATCCAGGGCGAAGTGCAGGACGAGCATGCCTGGCTGATGGGCGGCGTTGCCGGTCACGCGGGCCTCTTCTCCAACGTCCCCGATCTGCTGCACTTCGCCGCCGAGATCCTTCGCTCCGCAAGCGGCTCCACCGGCGGCCAACCAGCGCTCTTTGCGCCAAACACCATCGCCACCTTTGCCCGACGGCAAAGTCCCGCAGGCAGTTCCCGTGCGCTCGGCTGGGATACACCCTCGCCCGACTCTTCCGCCGGCAGCCAGTTCTCGGCACGCTCCATCGGACACCTTGGCTATAGCGGCTGCTCGCTCTGGATCGACCTCGACGCCGAAATCGCCGTGGCGCTGCTCAGCAACCGGACATGGCCCAACCGCAAGTGCCAGCTCATCCGCAAAGTGAGGCCAGCCTTCCACGATGCAATCCGAACGGCGCTTGCTTTTGGGTATTGAAGTAAGAGAGACCCCCGGAAAATTCTGCCCACATTGCGCCCCTTGCGACTTTTAGCGATACAATTAAAGCTGGGGACAGACTCGATGCTAACCAGCACGACGACGCAGGAACTGACCGAAGCACATCACGAAGAGGAAGCGAATACGGATCCAGCTTCCCTGCTTCAAAGTCTCATGACGGAAGGCCAAAACGAGGCTTCTCAAGGATTTGATACTAAATCCGCCCTCGAAATCGCCCGCATCATCAACCACGAGGATGCCAGGGTTGCGGCGGCTGTCAAGAAAGCCATCCCTGAGATCGCGCAGGTCATCGACCAGGTGGCTCGCGGCCTGCGGGACGGCGGCAGACTGATTTATGTCGGTGCGGGCTCCAGCGGCCGCATCGCCGCCCTCGACGCCTCCGAATGCCCTCCCACCTACTCCACCGCGCCCGGCCAGGTGCAATACATCATGGCTGGCGGCCCCAAGGCCCTCGCCTCCGCGGTCGAAGTCAACGAAGATTCTGAAGAACTGGGCCAGCGCGACATTGCGCGCCGCCGCCCCACGCGCAAAGACGTTGTGGTTGGCGTCTCGGCCTCAGGCCGCACGCCCTACGTTGTGGCAGCCGTTGCCTATGCCCGCGCCCGCGGCGCCCACACCGCCGCTGTCACCTGCAATCACGGAACACCGCTGGTTGCCGCGGCAGACATAGCCATCGTGGCCGAGGTAGGCGCCGAGGTTATCTCCGGCTCCACGCGCATGAAGGCCAGCACCGCCCAGAAGATGGTGCTCAACATGATCACCACCGGCGCCATGACCCGCCTGGGCTACGTGTACGAGAACCTGATGGTCAACGTGCACATGCAGAACTCCAAGCTCGTCGAGCGCGGCATCCGCATTCTCATGAGCGCTTGCAAGATCGACCGCCCCACCGCCGTTGAGACCATCAAGAGCGCCGGCCGCAGCGTGCCGGTTGCGCTGGTGATGCTCAAGGCCAAAGTGGACAAGCCGGAAGCCGTGCGCCGCCTCGCCAAGTCCGACGGCAACGTCCGCGTCGCCATCGAGGACAACGTTCTCGAGTTGTAACGCTCTTCTTACGGTCACGGTGGCGCGGAGGATTCCGCGCCATTTTCATTGCTCGCCGCGCGCCCGGCCGGGATTTAGACTCTAGCCCAAGCTTTACACTCAAGCCCAGGAGTCTTGCACTTTTCATGGATAAGTTTGTTATTCGCGGCGGCAATCCGCTGGTCGGCACGGTCTCCATCTCCGGAGCCAAGAACTCGGCCCTGCCCTGCATGGCCGCCGCCATCCTGACCGAAGACACGGTCACCCTCGAGAACATTCCATCGGTGCGCGACATCGCCACCGAGCGCCTCCTGCTTGCCTCCATGGGAGCCGAAGTTGAACTCGGTTCGGGCGCGAACGATCATCGCACCACCATCAGTTGCCGCCTGCTCTCCGATCCGGTGGCCAAGTACGAAATTGTAAAAACCATGCGCGCCAGTTCGCTGGTTCTCGGTCCCCTCATCGCTCGCACCGGTATGGCGCGCGTGGCCATGCCCGGCGGCTGCGCCATCGGCGGCCGCCCCATCGATCTGCACATCAAGGGCCTCGAGAAGATGGGCGCGACCATCGAACAGGAGCACGGCTACCTTGAAGCCCGCGCCGCGCGCCTCAAGGGCGCGCATATCGTCTTCGACAAGATCACCGTCACCGGCACCGAAGACCTGCTGATGGCTGCCGTTCTCGCCGATGGCGAAACCCTGATGGAGAACTGCGCGCGCGAGCCGGAGGTCACCGATCTCGCCGCTCTGCTCACGGCCATGGGCGCGAAGATTGAGGGCGCGGGTACATCGGTCATGCGCGTCGAGGGCGTCACCAGCCTGCACGGAGCGCAGTACCGCATCAACCCCGACCGCATCGAGACCGGAACATTTCTGATCGCCGGCGCCATCACCGGCGGCGACCTGACCGTGAACGATTGCAATCCCGCGCACATCGGCGCGGTGATTTCCAAGCTCCAGGAGACGGGCGCAACCATCGACATCCTCGGCCCTGACGCGGTTCGCGTGCGCTCCACCGGCCGGCATCGCGCCGCCGATATTTCGACCGAGGAGTTTCCCGGCTTCCCTACCGACATGCAGGCGCAGTACATGGCGCTGGCTTCGCAGGCCGAGGGCGTCAGCACTATCAAGGAGAACATCTTCGAAAACCGCTTTATGCATGTGCAGGAGCTGGTGCGCATGGGCGCGAACATCCGCGTCGACGGCCGCACCGCTACCGTGCGCGGCCCAGCCAAACTCTCCGCCGCAGCCGTGATGTGCAGCGACCTGCGCGCCTCTGCTTCCCTGGTGCTCGCCGCTCTGGTGGCCGATGGCGAATCCATCCTCGACCGCGTTTACCACATGGATCGCGGCTACGAACGCATCGAAGAGAAGCTGCGTTCCGTGGGCGCCGAGATTCAGCGCATGGGCAATGTCTTCCCCTCGCGCGAATCGGATGCCGCCGCCGACTGATTTTTAGACAGTCCTGCTGACGCTATTTAATTGCGCGCGACCAATTTATTGGTCTCAGCGCCAGCTTGCCGCCAGATGCCAACGCAGTCCGCGCTCGGCGGTCTTCACGAGCACCCCCTCGTACTCCCGTAGCTCATGCAACACCTGGGCAGTTTCCGATCCCAGGGCCGCGGAGTCTCGCGTCAGATAGTCGCACAGAACGCGCACTGTGCCCAACCCCTCGTTGCCTGCGAACCACTGAGGCTGGGGCAGGTGCTGTACCCACGCCTGGTCTGCGCCGCCCTGCTCCAGCAAAAGTGCCATGGCATTCTCGTCCGCCGAAAAGAAATCCAGGAGCGCCGGCACATGCAGCGCCGCCGCAAGCCGATGCAGAGCCTCTTCGTTGCGCGCCAGAGCTCGCCCGTTGACAAAGATGTCAAACCCCGGGTCGTCGCCCTCTACAACAATGTAAAGACTCGCCGCCATGTCACAGAGTTTAGTTTAGAAACGAGTTACACGCCGCCCAATTCGCCACGCCGGTCATCCAGCGGGTTACGGGCAGCGGGGCACGGGAAAGCTATGGCCTCCGGCTGCAATTCCCTTTCCCGAACTGGCTGCGGAGTATTACAAAAATCGCTAGTCTGGCCCAAAAGAGCTATACCGCCTGGAACGTGTATTCGCCTTAAACTGGTCGTGGCGGCAGGGGCTGCACAGAGGTGCGTCTATTGGATTGGGCCCGGATTCCAGATCTAGTAGCAGTGTCGTTGCTGACTCTCGCGTTTGCCTCAGTGGCGCGCCGGGAGTACACGTCAGTTTCGCGCTTGTGGCTCACGGGCTGGGCCGCAATCGTTCTTCATTTCGTCGCGTTCCTGTTTCTTAATGCCGCGGGCTATCGAGGCATTCTTGCAGGCAGCATTGGGACTGCCGCATTGGCCGATGCGGCAGTCATCTTCACCTACGCCTCCGTGCCCTACCGGCACAATCAGACGAGCCGCTGGATGGTTGCCGCGCTGCTCTGTACGACTACGTTATACAGCGTTGTGATTTCGTGGGATCCTATCCCGGCCCGGCTTCTGACGCCTGCGGCCGTTCTGCTTGGTGCGCTGCCCTTGTGCATAGCGGTTGTTTCGTTGCGCAAATTTCGTCATTCCCAACGTTGGTTGATCGTGGGCACCTGGTTAAACCTGGCGGTTTTTCTGCTCGCCGTGCAGCATCGGCCGAAGGACGGCCCGGACCTGGCTATCAATGGCCTGCTCTTCACGGTCTATTTCAGTTGCGCGCTGCACTTTTGGTTTTCCTACCGCCGCGCCACCACCGGCTCATTCCTGACCATTGCCGGATTTCTTATCTGGTCGTCTGTTTTTGTCATTGGGCCGATCATGGACGCCTGGTTTCCCGCGGTTCACGTGGAGGGCGAGGTTTGGAACCTGCCCAAATACATCGTTGCCGTCGGCATGATTCTGCTGTTGCTTGAAGATCAGCTCGAACACAACCGGTACCTCGCGCTGCACGACGAGTTGACCGGGTTGCCCAACCGCCGTTTGTTCCGCGACCGGCTCACGCAGGCCATCGAGCGCGCACGGCGCACGGAAACCCGGGTTGCTCTGCTTGTGGCCGATCTCGACCGCTTCAAACAAGTCAACGACTCGCTTGGCCACCATGCAGGCGATGTGCTTCTGCAACAGGTCGCATATACATTTGCAGGCCGCATGCGCCGCTCGGATACGGTTGCTCGTACCGGCGGTGACGAGTTCTCCGTCATCATCGAAAATCCGGCCGATGCTTCGAGCGCTCGCCAAGTCGCGGAGGCCCTCATGATTCAACTCAATGAACCGCTCGATGTGCTCAGCCATGCCGTCAGTGTCGGCGCCAGCATTGGTGTTGCGCTGTTCCCGGACGATGCCGCCGACGTGGAGTCGCTGCGCATTGCCGCGGATCTGCGGATGTACGACGAGAAGAACGGCAATCGCACATACATGCCTTTAGCGGCGAAAAAGCTGCTGCCGGAGCTTGAGCTTCATGTGCCCCTGACTTCTGACTTTCAGGTGATCTCCGGCAGCTCCCGCGCTTAACCCCGCAGCCCCCTTTCTGCACACCGCTTCCCTCTCGCACAAAAAGAAAAGCCCGAGCATAAGGCTCGAGCTTTTCTTCTCTGTTGTGGCAACACGATCAGCCCTGGCTGCTGCCGCCCGGACGACCGCCGGGGCGGCGGCGGCGCCGACGGCGATTGTTGTTGGGGCCTGCACCGCCTGGAGCCGGCCGGCCACCGGCATTGGGTGCGCCCGCGGTTACCGGAGCTCCATCCACGCGGTTGAAGTTCGGTTCGTTCTCCTCGTCGATCTCCTCGCCGTCCCCATCGCCGTCTTCCTCGTCGAAGTCGTCTCCGCCTTCGATCAGGATCGTGCTCTGGTTGGAGCGAGGCTGCCGCTCGTCAAATTCGTGACGCGGCTTGGCAGGTGCAGCGGGCGCGGGTGTTTCGCTGTCTGTCTCTTCGGTTTCCGTCTCAGGAGCAGCGCCGGATTGCGCCAGCTTGGCGCGCTGTTCCTTGATGAGCGCCTTGCGGCTGAGCTTGATGCGGTTGCCTTCGATGGCGAGAACCTTCACCATCACCTGATCGCCTTCGCGCAGCTCGTCCTTCACTTCCTTCACGCGATGCTCGGCGATCTCGGAGATGTGCAGCAGGCCGTCGGTGCCGGGGAAGAGCTCGACAAACGCGCCGAACTCCGCCAGACGAACAACCTTGCCGAGATAGACCTTCCCGATTTCAGGCACGGCTGCGATGTCGTTGATGATGGCGAGCGCCTTGCGCAAGCCCTCGGCATCGCTCGACGCCACGCTCACGCGGCCCGTATCGTCCACATCGATCTTCGCGCCGGTCGACTCCACGATGCCGCGAATGGTGGCGCCGCCCTTGCCGATCAGGTCGCGAATCTTGTCGGTCGGAATCATCACCGTCTCGATGCGCGGCGCGTACTTCGAGCGCTCCGCGTTCGGTCCCGGCAGAACCGCATCCATCTTGTCCAGCAGGAAGAGACGGCCGCGCTTGGCCTGCTCCATCGCCTGTTCGAGAATCTCGCGCGTAAGTCCGCCGATCTTGATGTCCATCTGCAGCGCGGTAATTCCCTTGCGCGTTCCGGCTACCTTGAAGTCCATGTCGCCGTAGTGATCTTCGGCACCGGCGATGTCGGAGAGTATCGCGTAGTCGTCGCCTTCCTTCACCAGGCCCATGGCCACGCCGGCCACTGCGCCCTTGAGCGGAATGCCTGCGTCAAACAGTGCCAGGCTCGCGCCGCAGACCGAGGCCATCGACGAAGAGCCATTGGACTCGAGAATGTCCGAGACGACGCGCATCGAATAAGGCGACTCGTCGATCGTCGGCAGCACCGCGCTGATAGCGCGCTCCGCCAGTGCGCCGTGGCCCACTTCGCGGCGGCCCACGCCGGTCATGCGGCCTGTCTCGCCCACGCTGAACGGCGGAAAGTTGTAATGCAGCATGAAGTTCTTGCGCTGCTCGCCCTCGTAGCTCTCGAGGCGCTGGCCGTCATCGGCCGTGCCCAGCGTCGCGGTCACAAGAGCCTGCGTCTCGCCGCGGGTAAACAGTGCGGAGCCGTGCGGGCGCGGAAGCACGCGGGTCTCGATGCTGATGGCGCGAATCTCGTCGAAGGCGCGGCGGTCGGGGCGGATGCGGTCCTTGGTCACCTGCTCGCGGAAGATGCGCTCACGGAGAAGCTCGTAGTAAGTCGAAAGCTTTTTCTTCGCGGTTGGGTCGTCGGCGGGCAGTGCAGCAGCCAGCTCGTCCTTGATCTGCTTCACCAGCGCGTAGCTCTCGGTCTTGGCGTGCGCCTTGGTGTCGAGCGCGTCCTTGAGCCGATCGCCGACCTTGCCCTTCAGCTCTTCGTAATAGGTTTCGTCCGTCACGGGAGCCGTGAATGCGCGCTTCTTCTTGCCGGCCTTCGACACCAGCTCGTCGATCACCGCAACAATCTTCCTGATCTCACCGTGCGCGAACTCGATGGCCGCGAGAATGACCTCTTCGGTCTCTTCCTTCGCGCCCGACTCGATCATCACGATGCCGTCCTTGTGGCCGACGACCATGATGTTCAACGTGGTAGCGGCGCGCTCGGAGTAGGTAGGGTTGATGACGAACTCGCCATTCACGCGGCCCACGCGCACTGCGCCCACTGTGGCGCTGAAGGGAATGTCGGAGAGCGCCAGCGCGGCAGCGGCGGCGTTGATTCCGATCACATCGGGATCGTTCTCCTTGTCGGCGGAGAAGACCAGCGCGATGACCTGCGTCTCATTGCGGAAGCCGTCAGGGAAGAGCGGACGGATGGGGCGATCGATCTGGCGGCAGGTGAGAACTTCCTTCTCGCTGGGCCGGCCTTCACGCTTGATAAAGCCGCCGGGAATGCGGCCGCCTGCGTAGGTGTACTCGCGGTAGTCCACCGTGAGGGGGAAGAAATCGATGCCTTCCCGGGGATCGGGAGAGGCCACCGCGGTGGCCAGCACCACGGTTTCGCCGGTCGTGACCAGCGCCGCGCCGGAGGCCTGCTTGGCAATGCGCCCGGTCTCAAATACCAGCCGCTTGCCGCCGGCTAGCTCGACAGCTACTTCATGCTTCGTAGACATACATGTCCTCGTTTCGTTTTTTTCGCTTGGGAAACTTGTAGGAGGGAGACGCCCTTGAAATGTGCGCAGGGCGCGGTGCAACGGGCGACGAGAAGGCTCTGTGCCTTGCGCGCCGTAAAGCGGAGCCGCGCGCGGGGCATGCTCAGCCGATGGCTGTGCTCTTGCCCCGTCCGCGGATCGAGTCCGCCGGGTACACCATGGCCCCAGGTCCTGCACGGTTCGGGGGCCTTGACCTTGGGTCGGTCTGGGCGCTTCCGGTTCAAAGGTTGCTTTCCGAGCTTACTTGCGGATGCCGAGCTTGCCGATGACGTCACGATAACGATCCGAGTCGTGGGTCTTCAGATAGTCCAGCAGGCGGCGGCGCTTGCTCACCAGCATCAACAGGCCACGCCGGGAGGCATGGTCCTTCTTGTGGGTCTTGAAGTGCTCGGTCAGTTCGCCAATCCGTTCACTCAGAATTGCGATCTGGACCTCAGGCGAACCCGTATCCGAATCATGGGTGCGGAAGCGCTCAATCAGGGTTGTTTTCTTTGCAGTCGCCAGCACGGCGTAGGTTACTCCTCTTGCGTTCTCAGTCCACTCTCAAAGTGTCTACTGTGAGATTACCATGAACGCGCTGTCAGCGTCATGCTCTCAGTGTCTGCGTGAGCAGATCAACCCTTTCCGGGACAGGGCCTTGCGCTCACGGTTGGGCCTCGAGCCAGTAGTTGGCGCGGGCCACGATGCGCGCGCCGTAATCCTGCGTGGTGCGCACGCGGATGGTGTGCAGCCCGGGTGCCGGATTCGAGGGGCTGAAGGTGATGAGATAGCGATTGCGCACGTGCTTGGCCGCCTCCAGCACGCGGTCCTGAAAAGTCTTGTCGCGCGCAAAAGTCAGATACTCGCCGCCGCTCTCCTGCGCAACTTCTTTGGCGACATTTTTCTTGAAGGCATTCACCGCTATCAGCAGCGCGGAGACCGGGTCCAGCGTGCGGTTGTCGCCGTTGTCCTTCGCATCGTGCGCCAGTTCGGCCCGCGAAGGTGAGAACGAGACGCTCAGCACCAGCACATCCGAACGCCCGATCTTGCGCACCAGCGCCTCAGGCCGGGTGTGCTTGCTGCCGTGATCGCGCTCTTCGCCGATGAGCAACAGCACGCGGCGGAACTCCTTGGGCTGCGTCTCGAGCAGATCGACCGCGGAGTTCACGGTATCCAGAATCGCCGCACCGCCATTGCCCTGTGCCAGATGCTTCAGGTCGTCATCCAGATCGTCGCTGCTGTGGGTGTAGTCGTGGATGAGGTGCGGACGCGAGTCGAAGCCCATCAGCGCCGCCTCGCTGCGCGGGTCGGTCAGGAACGCGTCCAGCAGCGGCGCCAGTTTGGCTACCTTGTCGAACTCGAGCGCGCTCGCGCCTCCCTGCTCTACGGCAACCACCAGCGCAACGGGCGCTGTATCCAACTCTTCCTGCACATGAATCTTCTGCGGAACGCCGTTGTCTTCGAGAATAAAATCCGACTGCGTGAGGCCGTAAACCACCTCGCCGCCGTTCTTTTCAACCAGCGTCGGCACCAGCACCTCCTGCGTGGTGATGCGCAGCGTAAGCGGACCGGATTGCGCGGATGGCAAAGGCGCGGGCGGCTCAGGAGGCGGCAACTTCTGCGCGGCAAGCGCACAGGGCAAGGCAACGAAAAAGAGAAGCGTCGCGGAGTGAAGACCAATGCGCATGTGGAAGCAAGGCAGACATTCCATCAGACGCGCTGCATGAGTCCTAAGAGAGCAGCTATGCACCCTTGCGCGCCTCTTTCTCGAGCCTGCCGGCCCAGGCGAGAAAACTTGCGATCTCCCAACGCGTCCGCCACAAAAAGCCCAGGATGTCCCTGGCGGTCAGCGTCTCCGCCGGCTTGCCGGAGAACGTCTCCACGCGCCAGCGCAGAAATTCGCTGCGCCACGGTCTCAGCCGGTGACCACGGGTCGCATTCCAGATGAAGCGTATCGACGCGAACAAGCCGGGAGTCTCCTCGCATCGAGTATACGGCCCTGGGCGAAGGCAGCAGACGCCGAGAGCGGTTCAGGAAAGTTTGTCGAAGAGGCTTCCCGAGCCCAGTTGCGAGATCACATCTTCGAGAGCCGTCTGCTGCGTCTCGGCCAGCGAGAGCTGCGTCGAAACCTGCGGCAAGTCGGCCTGAATCAGGTTGGTCTGCGCGGCCGTCAGTTGTGTCCGCCAGTTGGTCACCGCATCGCCGGCCGCGGTCAGGCGCGTGATTGAACTATCAAGCGCCACACGCTGCTGGGAGACGTAGTTAGTGGCCGTATTCAGCGACTGCAAGTCGTCCACGGCGCTTTGCACATTGCCGCCGCTCGAGAAGTCTGCAATCAGATTGTTCAGCGCCTGAAACACGCTGTTCGAGCCGCTGGTCGCGAAGATCTGGTCGCCGGGAATGTTCAACTGGATCGACTGGCCGCTTGGCGTCTCGAGGAAGTTCACATCTTCGTCGCCGTTATAGGTCGTCACCGCGGGCGAGGTCGCGGTGGAAGTGCTGAAAGGCGCCGTTCCCGTCTGGCTGCCGCCGAAGATGTACTGGCCCTGATAGCTGGTATTGGCGAGCGAGGCCACCTCGTCGCGAATGCCGGCCAGTTGGTTGGCCGCTGCCTGCAACTGGCTCTGGTTCAGCGTGCCGTTGCTGGCCCCGGTAGCCACTGAAATCGCCTCCGTCAACTGGCTCACCACGCTGCCCAGCGCGGAGTCGCCGACCTGCAACTGTCCCTGCACCAGACTCGAGGTCCGCGTGAACGTGTCGTCGCTTTGAATCTGGTTCAGCAGCAGCACGTTTTCGCCCGCCGCCACCGGATCCTGGCTCAGCGACGTGATACGGACGCCGCTCGAGAGCTCGCTGGTGAGCTGCTGCTCGCTGGCCTGCGTCCGGTCCAGCGAGCCCGTGAGATTCGAGACAAAATAAGGATCGACCCGCATGTTTCCTCGTGGCGCGCAGCCGCGCGCTGCTGTTAAGAGACTGCCGTCTGCACGCCCAGGTTCAGAGCGGAAGAAATCACCGTGTCTAATATCGTGAAGACTTCCGATGCTGCCTGATAGGCGCGTTCATACTGCTGCAGCGAAGACGCTTCATCGTTCAGATTCACGCCGGAGAGCGCATTCACCTGCGTTTGCAGTTGCGTGACCGAGGCATTCTGCGCCGTGTTGTCGGTTTGCACCCGCAAGACCGTCGAGCCCAGTTGGCTCACAAACTGCGAGTAGTAGCCGGTCGGCGACTGGCCGTTCACGATGCCCTGATTGGCCAGGTTCGCCAGCGCCACCGCATTCGAGTCGTCGCCCGTGCCATCGCCGAAGCCCGCCGCCGCAATCTGGCTGGGGTCGGTCGTGATGACGCTCAGCGCGGCGGCGCTTCCGGCCACCTGTGTTGGCTCATTGAAGATGTAGAGCGGCGTGGTTCCGGTTCCCGTCACGCCGGCTGCGTTGGTCCCCGTGCCTTCGACGCCGTTGAGGTTGGTGCCCGCGTTGTTCAGCGCATTCACCTGCGTGGAGACACTGTAAGCCAGTTGATCGAGCGAAGAGAGCGCATTAGGAATGTCCTGGTCGCGCGCCGTGAGAAAGCCACCCAGCGAGCCGCCGCCCGTGGTCAACTGCGCGGTCACATCGGTCCCGTTGACAAAGAAATCCGTGACTCCGTTGACTTGTCCGGTAGTCAGTTGAAAGCTCGCCGCCTGCGAGACCAGCAACTGCCCCGAGGTCGTGGTGATGGAGAGGCCGTTGTTCTCCGTAGTCACCTGGTTGATGCCGATCGACTGCGAGAGCTGCGAGATGTCCTGCACGCGCTGGTCTTCGAGCGTGCCTGCGTCGGTGGCCGGGGAGTTGGACTGAATCTGCCGATTGAGCTGCGCAATCGCCGAGGTCAGCGAGTTCACCTGGCTGGTTACGCCCGCGGCCTCCTGGTCGAGCGCGGTACGCTGCGAATTCAAGCTGTCCGCGGCGTTCGAGACGTCTCCGGCGAGCGTGGTCGCCGCCGCCAGCACCTGCTGGCGCAACGCGCTGTCGGTGGGGTTGGCCTCGAGAGCCGAGAAGGAACTGAAGAAAGTCGTGAGGTCGCTGCCGATGTCGCCGGCCGTCGCTCCCGACGAGCCCGAGTCCGGCGTAAACAGCGCCTGCAGCGTGTTGAGCGCGCCCAGCTCGGAACCCGAGGACGCCGCTAACTGCTGCTGCTGCGCGAGCCTCTGTTCGAGTACGCTATCCCGCACCGAGACGGGGCCGGTCTGCGTCACGCCGGTGCCATATTGCACGCCGTTGATCTGGATAGGCGACGTCTCTTCGAAGTTGGGCACCTCGCGGGTGTAGCCCGTGGTGTTGGCATTGGCCACGTTGTTGGCCACAATATCCAGTGCCGACTGATCGGCATCGAGTGCCGAGGTGATCAGATTGAAAGCGCTGTTGATGGTTCCCATGCGGCTGGCTCCGTTCCTGTTCGTCCCGGCCTTGTCAGTCCCGGCCCTGTCAGTCAGGCCCTGTCAGTTCCGGCCCGGGAGCGCGGTGTATTCGCTGGGCTCCGAGCGCATATCCCGCAGCCTGCGCAGCACCCGCAGATTGGCCCGCGTCGCCTCCAGCACTCGCGCGAAGACCTCCATCTCCCGCATGATGGCCTCCGCCTCGCGTCCCAGTGTGGTGCGCTCTGCCACTCCGGACGAGGCCGCCGTACGATTCGTCGTGCGATTCAAGGACTGGCAACATCGTGCCAGTTCCTCCAGCCGGTCGGCATCGAGATGCGCAAGCGCCTGCGAAGCCTCAAGCACGATGGCTCTCATCTCCGGTCTGGCGGTCAGTGTGCCGCTCACTCTCATGCACGCTCTCCCCTGCTCCGCGCAATAGATCCGGCAATTAACTACTGGGCCTTGGGTGCCCCATTCTTCGCGCGTTCTTTGCGCGAAGGGTGGGAAAGTACAACACTATTTACTTGCCGGATCAATAACCGCGCCTTACTTGGCCGAACCGTTCAGCAGCGCGTCCACCAGTTTGCCCGCCACCGCCGACGCGGGCACATTATAGGTACCGGCCGTGAGCGCAGCCTGAATGCTCGCCACCTTGTCCAACCGCACATCGGAGGACGACGAGGACTGCGACACCGTCGCACCCGCGCTGCTCAGCGTGGCCTGGTCGCCGGCCAGGGCGCTCGTGACGGCCGCGGGCTGATTCTTCGCCGGCCGGCTCTGCGGCTGAGCCGTCGAGCCCACTCCCAGCAGCTGCTGCAATCCATTCACATTGTTGTCCACGGACATGCATTTCTCTCCTCACGCGGATTATCGGCCATGCCCGCCAACACTCTAGTCATTGAGTCGAACTTAACCTGGTATTTCAGTGTCCGTTCCCGGTTACCTTTTCACTGGATGTTCCTGTACCGTTCCGGGACAGGGTGCGCACCAGTTCATTGGCAATGCCCAGCCCGCCATTCCGGCTCAGCGCTTCGCCCAGACTCTCGGCGGCAAACTCGCCCAGCGCGCCGTTCGAGCCGGAGTCGCCATCGTCGTCGTCTCCGCCCAATCCATCGCTGCCCAGTCCGTCGCTCTCCTGGAGCGGCTTAAGCAACTCCTTCATCATCTGCGCCTCAAACTCCTGCGCCGCATGCACCAGCCGCAGCTGCGGAGTTGCGGGCTGCAAAGGCTTCCCGGCCGCCGCTGTTCCAATTTCGCGCACTGCCTGCATCACAGAACCTCCACGTCGGCTTCGAGCGCGCCGGCTTCCTTCATCGCCTGCAAAATCGAGATCACGTCCCGCGCCCCGGAACCGATCCGCTGCAACTCCTGCACCAGATCCTCGACCGTCGCGCCCTCCTTCAGCTCGATGCGGTTCACCGGCCTGTCCACGGCCTGGACGGTGGTCTGCTGCACCACCTGCGTGGTGCCGCCCGATAAGGGGCCGGGCTGAGAGACCTGCGTCGTCGAGACCACATTCACCGAGAGGCCGCCGTGCAGGATCGAGACCGGCTGTAGGCGCACGGTGCCGCCGATCACCACCGTTCCCGTCCGCTCATTGACCACCACGCGAGCCCGCGGATAGACCTGAACCTCGACACCCTCGACGGTGTCCAGCAGCGCCGCCACATCCTCGCTGGGCAGGGTGGCAATCACCACGCGCCGGCTGTCGAGGGCATGCGCCCGGGCCGCGCCCAGCGTCTTGTCAATGGCCGCCGCCATGCCCTCGGCGGTGTGAAAGTCGGCGTCGTTCAGCAGCACGCTCACGGTGTGCATGTCCTTGAGGTCGAAGGGCACAGATCGCTCCACCAGGGCGCCGCCCGGCGTCCGCGCCGTGGTGGGATGGTTGACTTGGCGCGCGCTGCCCCCGCCCGTGGCCAGGTAGCCGCCCAGCACCAGCGGCCCCTGCGCCTGCGCGTAGACCTGCCCATCCGGCCCGTAGAGGGGCGTCATCAGCAGAATGCCGCCTTCAAGAGAGCGCGCATCGCCCGCCGACGACACCGTGATGTCGATGCGGTAGCCGGGCTGGCTGAAGGGCGGCAGCGTGGCCACCACAAAGGCCGCGGCCATGTTCTTTACCTGCAGGTTGGCGGCGCTGTTGGCTCCGGTCTGCGGCACAGTCACGCCCATGCGCACCAGCGCCGAGACCAGCGTCTGCACGGGAAACACGGTCTGCGAGCTGTCCCCCGTCCCGCGCAACCCCACCACCAGGCCGTAGCCCACCAACTGGTTGTCGCGGATGCCCTCGATGGTGGCGACATCCTTGATGCGCGCCAGCCGCGCGGTCAGGGCGCCTGCTACCGCGCCCGTCTCCACACCCGTTTCTGCGACGGCGCTGCCTGCGAAGAAAAGCACAGCCAGCGCCGCCGCCAATCCCCGAAGAATCCGCGTCGTCCGACGCATCCGAGTTCCACCCAAGTCAGCCACCGCGAGTCCCTCAGTCCCTAGTCCCTGCTTCTAAAACACCAGCAGCTTCTCAATGAAGCGCACCAGCGGATTCTGCCGGTAGGTTGAGTCGTTCACAATGCCCTTGCCCGTGACCTCAAGCTCCAGATCGGTCATCGCCGTCGAAAGCACCTCGTTCTGCGAGCTCACATCCTCGGGCCGCACCAGCCCGCGCAGCTCGATCAACTGTGTCTGTTGCGAGAAGGTAAGCTGCCGCGTGGCCTGCACCACCAGCATCCCGTTGGGCAGCACATCCACCACCTCCGCGCCGAAGGTCGTAACCAGGCTGGAGTTGGTGGTGCTCTGCCCTTGCGCCGTCAGTCCGGAGGCCGAGGTCTGGCCGATCAGATTCTGCAATGCGTTGGAGCCTTTGAGCGCTCCGAACAGAGACGTGATATTCGAGCTGGCGTTCGAGGCCCGCGAGTTCTTCACCTGCCCGTCGGTCGAGGCCGCCAAACTCTCCGTCACCACAACCGAAACCACATCGTGCAGCCGCGCCGCCTTGACATCGGTGCCCAGCCGCACCAGCTTGCCGTCCGGCGACCAGATTGCGCCCGGCGACTTCACCTCGCTGTCGTGCTGTGCCCGCACCCGTGCGATGTAGGCGCCGAGCGCGGTCTCGGGCGGCGTGGCCTTGGGGGGCGGCGGTACCTTGCTCTTGGGTGAGGCAGCCACCGACAAAGCGCCTTGAAGGGCGAACGCCAGAGCCGCTCCGGCGAGAAGCCATGATCGCATCCTCATCGCGTCCCCTCGGCAAATAGATCCGATGGGTCCGAAGGCGCGAGCCGCGCCCGGCCCGGCCCCAGGGCAATCACATGCACCGCCTGACCGGTCACCCGCAGACGCGCCTCAAAACCTGCTCCCTGGGCCGCCGGGCCCAACGCCACCGCGTCCAGACGAGCCTCGGCTACCGCCGTTTCTTCGAGAACGATCAGCGGGTCACCGCCGCGAATAATGGGAACCGCCGGCGGCAGCACGGAGCCGGCTGCTTCCCGGTCGCCGCGGCGTTGAGAATCTTCCGCGCCCATCCGCATCAGCACGCCCGGCCCGGCGGAATGATCGGTAGCGCGCACCAGCAGCCAGCGCGTTCCCGTCGCCGGATCGTCGATCGCGCGCAGCGCCTGCACCGGACCCCGCACTGGGTTCGGGACCGGGCCCTGAGCCTGCCCGCCCACGCCCGCCATCAGCAGTGCCCATCCGACTGCTCTGCGGCTTTTCTGGACCACTCCGCGCGTCATGCTTTCGCCCTCAATCCTTTTCCGCGTGCCTGAACCCGAGCGCCGTTACCGCGTCAGGTTGTTGACCTCCGAATACATGTCGTCGGCCGCCTTGATCACCTTCGAATTCGATTCATAGGCCCGCTGCGCCAGCACCATCTGCACAAACTCGGTGACCACGTCCACGTTGGAGTTTTCGAGATACCCCTGCTGCAGCGTACCCAGCCCTTCGGTCCCGCCGGGATTGCCCAGCACCGGGTCGCCCGAGCTCAAGGTCGCGGTGAGCAGATTCGCTCCCTGGCTTTCGAGTCCCCCAGGATTGGGAAACGTGGCCAACTGAAGCTGTCCCAACTGCGAGGGGTTCTGCTGCCCGGGCAGGGTCGCGTTCACCACGCCGTACTGGGTGATGGTCACCGCGGTGGCGTTGGGCGGAATGGTGATCGTCGGAATGACCGGGTCGCCGTCGGTGGTCACGATGGTTCCCTGATTGTTGAGATGGAACTGTCCGGCGCGGGTGTAGGCGATGGTGCCGTCCGGCCTCTGAATCTGAAAAAA
>DASQSP010000077.1:0-2954 GCA_035642355.1 Occallatibacter sp. | reverse complement strand
CACTTCTGTTCGAGGCTCACGATGGATATCAGTGACTGGCGTACGAAAATCGATGCACTCGACCTGCACATCGTCGAACTCCTGAACCAGCGGGCCGAGGCCGCACGCGCCATCGGCAAGCTCAAGGAAGCCACCGACATGCCGGTCTACGAGCCCAACCGCGAACAGGTCATCCTGGACAACGTGCGTTCCCACAATCGCGGCCCGCTCCCGGACAGCGAGCTGGTATACATCTACCAGCGCGTTATCGCCGTGATGCGTTGCCTGCAGCGGAACGAACTAGCCTCCCAGCAGCCCGATCTTCCCTGAAGTCCACTCCCTTACGGCTTTCTTAGCCGGGACCAGATGCTACAGTGTTCGAGCACGCGGTTTGGTAACAGGAAAGCCGGTCTGCATGTCTTTTTTTGACGTACTCTTCGGCCGTCCCCTCGCCAACTCGGAGCAGCGCGCAGAGCACATAGGCTGCACCCCAGGCGTTCCCATCTTCGGTCTCGATGCGCTCACCTCCGCGGCCTATGGACCGGAGGCTGCGCTCGCACTCCTCATCCCTTTGGGCATCGGCGGCGTGCACTACATCGTGCCCGTCTCGCTCGCCATCATCATTCTGCTGGTCATCGTCTTCTTCTCTTATCGGCAGACCATCGACGCATATCCCAATGGCGGCGGCTCCTACACCGTCGCGTCGGAGAACCTCGGCACCTTTCCCAGCCTGCTGGCAGCCGCTGCCTTGATGATCGATTACGTGCTCACCGCCGCGGTTGGCATCTCCGCGGGCGTCGGCGCGCTCGTCTCCATCGATCCCGCGCAGTTGCAACAGCACACACTCGGTCTCTGTCTCGCCATCCTGCTGCTGCTCACCCTGGTGAACCTCCGCGGTGTGCGCGATACCGGCGTTGCCTTTCTCATTCCCACCTATCTCTTCGTCGGCACACTGCTCGTGGTCATCTGCGTGGGCCTGTTCAAAGCAGTCTTGAGCGGAGGCCATCCGCATCCGGTTGTCGCACCGCCCCAACTCCCGGCGGCAACCGCAGTCGTTTCCACCTGGCTTATTCTGAAAGTCTTCGCCAGTGGCTGCGCGGCCCTGACCGGCGTGGAAGCCGTCTCCAACGGCGTCACCGCCTTCCGCAATCCGCGGACAAAGAACGCAAAGAAGACCCTCACCATCATCATCTCGGTGCTCATCGTACTGCTGGTTGGAATCGCCCTGCTCTGCCGCGTCTACGGCATCGGCGCCGTCGACCCGGGCTCGCCCCACTATCAAAGCGTCATCTCCGAGCTCACCGCCGCCGTCATGGGCCGCGGCGTCTTCTACTACGTCACCATCGCCGGAATTCTGGTCGCGCTCTCGCTCTCCGCCAATACCGCATTCGCGGACTTTCCCCGCCTCACCCGCGCCATCGCAAATAACAAATATCTTCCCGGCGTCTTCATCATCCGCGGCCGCCGCCTGCTTTACTCTCACGGCATCTACGCTCTGGTCGGCTTTACCGCCATCCTGCTCATCGTCTTTGGCGGAGTCACGGATCGGCTCATCCCGCTCTACGCCATCGGCGCCTTCCTCGCCTTCACCCTCTCGCAGGCTGGGATGGTCGTGCATTGGAAGCGGCTGGGCGGCAAGGGCGCAGGCTGGCATATGTTCGTTAACGGCGTGGGCGCGTTTGCTACTGGCGTCACCGTCATCGTCGTGCTTATCGCCAAGTTCGCCGAGGGTGCGTGGATCACAGCGGTCATGGTGCCTCTGCTCATTCTTCTGATGCTGCGCGTCAAGAAGCATTACAACCGCGTCGCCGCCCAGGTGGACTTCAAGAAACCGATCTGTCTGGATGACATAGATCCGCCCATCGTCCTCCTCCCCATAGACCGCTGGAGCCGCATCTCCGAAAAGGGCCTGCGCTTCGCCCTCATGCTCTCGCAGGACATCCGCGCGGTGCACGTCCACACCGGCGACGATCAGGACATCGAGGACAAGGACGATGAGCTGACGCCCGTCTGGAAGGAAATGGTCGTCAAGCCGCTCGAAGACGCGAAACTTCCCCTACCCAAGCTCGTCATCCTGCGCTCTCCATTTCGTTTCATCGTGCAGCCGCTGGTCGAGTACGCGCTGAAGGTCGAAGCGGAAAACCCGCATCGCCAGATCGCCGTCATGGTACCGGAGCTGGTCGTCAGCAAGTGGTGGCAAAACCTGCTTCACAACCAGCGTGCACAGATCCTCAAGCTGATGCTGCTGGTCAAAGGCAGCCAGCGCATCGTTGTGATCAACATTCCGTGGTATTTCAATCAGCCCGCACCTCCACCTGTACAGGACAAGAGCCGCGCTACTGCGACGACTGTCCCTCCGGAAGCAAAGGCAAACTGACCCGCCGCGGCGCCGCTTGACCGGTATCGAAGTGCTCCGTGAGCGTCCCGTTCAGGAAGTAGAAACCCTTCTGCGACGGTGACTGCACGCTCCCCCGTGCGATGGTTCCCGCAAAACTCCACCACACCCCATGCACCTGCCGCGTGATGAAGGTCAGCCGCGTCGGGCTCACCGCGGTCCGTGCAAAAAAATAGGTCAGCGGTGCGCCGCGGTCCGACGCACCATCGCCCATGCGCGTCAGATATCCCTGCAGCCGGACATAGTTGCCGTCCCCGTTCAGGATCATCTCGATCTCCTCCGCGGGATTCGGACTCAGCGCATACGCACCGGCCGCTTCATTCGGCAGATTCGAGCGTCCCGGCGGAAATATTCCGTCCTCCGCCAGCGCCTGTTTTCGCTGTTGCAGACGCGGGAAAGGAAGCTGCTGTTGTGCCATTGCAACCGAAGATGCCCACCATGGAACTGCCAGAACGAGCAGGATCGCCGCCCATATCCGCACGCGCGCTATTCCCATGTCCATAGAAACGCGGATGCCACAGCGGAGTTGCGCGCAGCTCCGCCGCTTACCGTCCGGCCACGCTCTTCTTCCGCGGCGCAT
>DASQSP010000076.1:0-26663 GCA_035642355.1 Occallatibacter sp. | reverse complement strand
CAACGCCGCCAAAGGTATACTGTTTGAGTGACTACTACCGTCCTCGAACCCACCTCCAGCGGGAACCAGACCGGCACTTCCGCCGGCCAGAAGCGCGTGCTGCTGCTCAAGCCGCGGGGCTTCTGCGCCGGCGTTGTGCGCGCCATCGACATCGTCAAGATTGCCCTCGAAACCTTCGGCGCGCCCATCTATGTCCGCCGCGAGATCGTCCACAACCGCTATGTCGTGAATGAATTGGCGGAAAAAGGTGCCATCTTCGTTCACGAGATCGACGACGTTCCCGACGGCCAGCGCGTCATCTACTCGGCGCATGGCGTTTCGCCCGCCGTCCGCGAGCGCAGCCTGGGCCGCGGCCTCAAAGTGATTGACGCCACCTGCCCCCTGGTCACCAAGGTCCACATCGAGGCGGTCAAGTTCGCCAATCAGGGCTATTCGCTGGTGCTCATCGGCCATCGCGACCACGACGAGATCGAAGGCACCCTCGGTGAGGCCCCGGACGTGACGCAGGTCGTCTCCAACGTGCAGGAGGTTGAAGCGCTTGAGGTTCCCGACCCCAACCGCGTCGCCTATCTCACCCAGACCACGCTCTCGCTCGATGAGGCCCGCGACATCATTCACGCCCTCAAGGAAAAATTCCCCAACATCGCCGGCCCTCACTCGCAGGACATCTGCTACGCCACCGAGAACCGCCAGGTGGCTGTGCGCAACGTAGCCCATAATGCCAACCTCGTCCTGGTCGTCGGCTCCACCAACAGCTCCAACTCCAATCGCCTCGTCGAGGTTTCGCGCAATCTGGGCACTGTGGGGTACCTGATTGATAACTCCCAGGCCATCGATTCCAAATGGCTTGAAGGTGTATCCACGGTGGCGGTCACCGCAGGCGCTTCCGCGCCCGAGGTTCTGGTCGAAGACGTGGTGAATTATTTGCGTCAGAACGGTTTCTCCAGCGTCGAAGAAGTTGAGGTTATGCCGGAGAACGTCCGGTTCGGTCTTCCGCCGGAGATTATTCAGGCCATCGGTTCGGCTGGCGGCGCAGAGAGCGTTCCCGTTCGCTAGCCAGTCAGTTTACGTGCAGTCAGTGCAGGGGGTGTGCGTTTCATTCGCGCGGCAGCATGCGCGCACGGGCCATTTCCCCTTGCCTTTTGTCCATGTTGGGCTACCGTTGAGGAATGATGTTCGGGCGGCATCGGTTTTCAGCCGCAGCGGTGTTCTGCCGGGGGGCAACAGAGGCATTGAAGAGCGCATGAGTTTATCGCAAAAGCCGCATCCAGCTCCGCCCCTTGCCGTGCCCCTTGCCGTGCCGCGGTTCGGCCGCATCGATGCGAATCTGGCCGACGTCGAATCCGCAATTCAGTCCTCACGCGACTTCGTTCTCTCGCTGCAGCACCCTGACGGCTACTGGTGCGGCGAGCTCGAAGCCGACGCCATGCTCGAGTCCGACTACATCTTCCTTCACACGCTGCTCGAGAGCGGCGATCCCGGCCGTCTCCAGCGGGCCTTCGCCGAGATGATGCGCTACCAGAACGAGGACGGAAGCTGGAGCATCTTTCCCGGCGGCCCGGGCAACATCTCGCTCACGGTCAAGTGCTACTCCTCGGCCAAGATCATGGGCCTCACCGCCGGCGAGCCGCGCATGGCCAAGGCCCGCGCCTGGATACTCGCCCACGGCGGCGTCACCGAGTGCAATACCTTCACGAAGATGTATCTCTGCGCTCTCGGCCAATACGACTACGATGCCGTGCCCGCCGTGCCGCCGGAGATCGTCCTCTTTCCCAACTGGTTCTACTTCAATCTCTACGAAATCTCGGCCTGGTCGCGCTCCATCCTCGTGCCGCTGGCCATCATCTACGCCAAGAAGCCTTTCAAAAAACTGCCGCCGGAGCAGGGAATCGATGAACTCTTCGTCGGAGGCCGCGCGAATTCCATCCTCCGCCTCCGCATCGACAGGAAGAAGCTCATCTCCTGGCGCAATTTCTTTATCGTTCTCGATCGCATCACGCACTGGGCCGAGGCTGTTCACATTCGCCCGCTGCGTACTCTCGCCCTGAAGCGCGCGGAGAAGTGGATGCTCGAGCGCCTCGAGATGACGGACGGACTCGGCGCCATCTATCCCGCCATGCTCAACGCCATCATCGCGCTGCGCTGCCTCGGCTACTCCGAGGACGATCCTCAGGTCATCCGTGCCCGCGACGAGTTCGAGAAGCTGGGCATCGAGCAGCCCGCAACGCCAGAGATGCCCGAACCGACTTTCCGCATGACGCCCTGCGCCTCGCCGGTGTGGGATACCGCGCAGGCGGTCTTCGCGCTCGGCGAAGCAGGCGTACCGCGCACCGATCCGCGCATGCTCAAGGCCGCTGACTGGATGCTCTCGAAGGAAGTGCGCCACAAAGGCGACTGGGCCGTCAAGGTTCCGAACATCGAGCCCGGCGGCTGGTACTTCGAGTTCAACAACGAGTTTTATCCCGACACCGACGACACCGCGCAGGTTCTGCTCGCGCTCAACAAAGTCGACAATCCCCGCGAGCGCTACCAGCACGACGTCGCCCAGCGCGCCATCGATTGGGAGTTCGCCATGCAGTGCCGCAACGGCGGCTGGGGCAGCTTCGACAAAGACAACACCAAGATGATCTTCCAGTACATCCCCTTCGCGGATCACAACGCCATGCTCGATCCGCCCACGGTCGACATCACCGGCCGCATGCTGGAGATGCTGGCCGGCTATGGCTTCACCCGCGACGACGAGCGCGTCGAGAAGGCCATCGACTTCATCCTCAAAGAGCAGGAGCAGGATGGAAGCTGGTTCGGCCGTTGGGGCGTCAACTATATCTACGGCACCTTTCTCGTGCTGCGCGGGCTTGAGGCCGTCGGCTTCGATCAGCACGAGCCGCAGGTGCAGCAGGCAGCCGAGTGGATTCGCATGGTGCAGAACTCCGACGGCGGCTGGGGCGAGAGCTGCGGCACCTACGACAATCCCGACACCCGCGGCGTGGGCGTCAGCACCCCTTCGCAAACCGCGTGGGCGCTGCTCGGCCTGCTCGCCGCCGGCGACGACCGCTCCGACTCCATCGCCAAGGGTATCCGCTGGCTGCTCGCCCGCCAACTCTCCGACGGAAGCTGGGACGAGTCGATGGGCGAAGGCGCGCAACGCCAGGGCATCATCACGGGAACTGGATTCCCCAAGGTCTTTTATCTGGCCTACACCATGTACCGCAACTACTTCCCGCTGCTCGCCCTCACCGGCTACAAGCGGGCGATGGAGCGGGCCGCATAGTTTGGATTTAACAGCGCCCCGCTCAGCACGGAGATGGGTGCCCCAGGTCTCGATTTTTAGACCTGGGAAAGCACGAATGTTCAACCGCACTTTTGCTTTGTAACAGGGCACGACTTGAGTCGTGCCACAAGAGCCGCAAGACCAAATGGGGCTTTAGCCCCTGAGCAAAACCGCAGCGAACCTGTTCCATCAACGCGGCTCTTTGCACATAATTTTCGCGGTTCCGGTTATCCTTATAGGGATAGCCTTGAGCTGCCCGGAGGATCGACCCAACATGGCAATTCCTATCTCCCAGGTCTGGACCGTGGTCAAGTATGTGTGGAAGCAGAAGCTCGCCGGTCGCGAGCGCTATCCGCTTGTGCTCATGCTCGAGCCGCTGTTCCGCTGCAATCTGGCCTGCGCCGGCTGCGGCAAGGTACAGTATCCGCCCCACATCCTCAAAAAGCAGCTCACGCCCGCGGAGTGCTTCGCCGCGGTTGAAGAGTGCGGCGCGCCCATGGTCTCCATCCCCGGCGGCGAGCCGCTGCTCCATCCCCAGATCGTCGAGATCGTCAACGGCCTTGTCGCGCGCAAGAAGTACATCTACCTCTGCACCAACGCGCTCGAGCTCAAGCGCCGCATCCACGAGTTCACGCCGTCCAAGTACCTCACCTTCTCCGTTCACCTCGACGGCGACCGCGAGCACCACGACTACTCCGTGTGCCGCGAAGGCGGCTACGACATCGCCCTCGAAGGCATCAAGGAGGCCGTCAAGCGCGGCTTCCGCGTCACGCCTAACTCGACATTCTTTGACGGCGCCGATCCCAACAGCGTGCGCGCCTACTTCGACGAGATCATGGCCATCGGCGTCGAAGGCATGGTCCTGTCGCCTGGCTACAGCTACGACAAGGCGCCCGACCAGAGCCACTTCATGGGCCGCGCCCGCGTGCGCAAGCTCTTCCGCGCCATCCTCTCCAACCGCAAAAAGTCGTGGAAGTTCAACATGTCGCCGCTTTTCCTCGAGTTCCTCATGGGCGACCGCAACTACGACTGCACGCCCTGGGGCTCGCCCGCCTACAACATCTTCGGCTGGCAAAAGCCCTGCTATCTCCTCCAGGACGGCTACACCGACACCTTCAAGGAGTTGATGGAGACCACCAAGTGGGAAGAGTACGGCGTGGGCAGCGGCAACGCCAAGTGCGCCAACTGCATGGTGAGCTGCGGCTATGAGCCGACCGCCGTCATCGATGGCTTCCTGTCGCTCAAGGGCTTCTGGGGCATGGTCAAAGGCAACTTCTCCAGCTACAAGAACGCGCACGCGCTCAAGCAGCTCAATGAGTGGCCCTCGCATTCCTCCACACCGCTGGTGCAGATCGCCGAGCCCGCGCGCGCCTTTGAGGAGACCAACGCATGAGCGCCGAAGTGCTGAAGTACACGCGCGAGCAGGTTGAAGCACTCGAAGTCGCTCCCGGCTTCGCGCACGAGAAACTCGAGGGCTGGATCCCCGAGCTGGCCTCCGACGAAGAAGTGCGCGAGGCTCTCGAGAAAGCCTTCGACTATCGCGGCGATGTTACCCTCACGCTCAAATCCGGCGAGAAGATCGAGGCCTACATCTTCAACCGCCACACCGGCACAACCCTCGCCGGCTCCACCATCCAGTACTTCACGCCCGCCGCCCCCGACAAGCGCAAGGTCAGCTATGCCCAGATCGCGCGCCTTGAGTTCACCGGCAAAGACCGCGCCGCCGGCAAGCACTGGGAAGACTGGGTCAAGGCCTACAACGAGCGCAAAGCCTCCGGCGAAAAGAACATCGCCCTCGTCCCCGACGCTCTGGAATAAACAGCCTTCGAAGCAACAGTGTCCGATCCTGACCTGTGCGCTGTTTCGTGAAGATTCGCAATTGCGGGGCTTCAGGAGTTAGCGAATGCGAGTTGACGGATTTCAGCTTAATGGCCCTGGAATTCGTCCGGTCAAGCATTGGTTGATCGGCGGTGCGATTAATCTTTTCTGCCTTGGTATTCTCGCTCTCGGGCTTTCACCTGGATTTCCCGTCTGGCTCAAGGAACTGGGGTGGACGGTGTATCTATTGCTTCTCCTTGGAGGGTCAGTTTATCTCGTAGTGCGTTTTTTCTTCGATCGCCACAAAAAGGGCCGGGGAGTCGTTCTTGGCCCGCTCGGACTCTACCCCAGAAGCTGGCAGCGCTGGCTTGTGGGCGAGTCGGACGAGAAGCCAGAGAAACTTAACTGACTCGCCAAATCACGTGTATGAAAGTCTTCGTCACAGGCGCCACCGGCTTCGTCGGCCACCACGTTGCCCAAGCCCTCGCCGCGCAGGGCGCTGACCTGCGCCTGCTCGTGCGCAAGACCAGCAGTCTCAAAAACCTCGAAAGCATCCCCGGCGACACCGTCGTCGGCGATCTCGCACGCCCCGAGTCCTTCGCTCCGGCGCTGCAGGGCTGTGATGCGGTGATGCACGTTGCCGCCGACTACCGCCTCTGGATTCGCGACCCCGACGCCATGTACCGCGCCAACGTTGACGGCACCCGCGACCTGCTCCGCCTGGCCCGCGAGGCCGGCGTCCCCCGCGTCGTCTACACCTCCAGCGTCGCCACCATGCACTTCCGCACCGACGGCATCGTCATCAACGAAGACACGCCTGTCTCGATTGGGGACATGGTCGGCCATTACAAGCGCTCAAAATTCCTCGCAGAACAGGAAGCAATTGCGGCAGCCGCAAACGGCCAGCAGGTCATCATCCTCAACCCGACAACGCCCATCGGCCCCAACGACGCCAAGCCCACGCCCACCGGCCGCATCTTCGTCGACTTCCTCAACGGCAAGTTCCCGGCCTACGTCGACACCGGCCTCAACCTGGTCGACGTCGCCGAAGTCGCTCGCACCCACGTCGACGCGCTCACGCGCGGCACGCCCGGCCGCCGCTACATCCTCGGCGGCGAGAACCTCACCCTCAAGCAGATCCTCGACAAGATGTCCGCCATCACCGGCATCCCTTCGCCCACGGTAAAAATCCCATTCGCCGTCGCCGCCGGCTACGCCTTTTTTGAGGAGATCATCACAGGCAAGATCCGCGGGAAAGAACCGCGCGCCACTCTCGAAGAGGTCCGCATGGGCCGCAAAAAGATGTTCGCCTCCTCGGCCCGCGCCCAGCAGGAGCTAGGCTTCCGCATCGCCCCCGTCTACCCCGCCATGCGCGCCGCCATTGAATGGTTCCGCGACAACGGCTACGCGCCTTGAGTTTGCCGAGTAGCCTCACTCGCTAAAAATGGTCCTTAGTGCTATAGTTCTAAGTGTCAGAAAGAACCCGTGGACGTCTACCTCACCAAGTGGATGGCGCGGTTTGTTCGGCGCGAGGGCATCTCTCACGCAGCCCTGCGCGATGCCATCCTGCGAGCCGAACGCGGTCTGATCGACGCCGATCTCGGTGGCGGCCTCATCAAGCAGCGAGTAGCGCGCGCTGGAAAGGGGCGGTCGGGAGGGTATCGAACGATCATTGCGTATCGGCGCGGAGATCGGGCCTTCTTCATCCACGGGTTCGCCAAGAGCGAACAGGAGAACATCTGCCCCGATGAATTGAGAACGGCGCGCGAAATCGGCGCGGTTTTGATGGCGACGCCTGCGGATGTAGTTGCCCGCAACATCACAACCGGAGAATGGGAGGAAATTGCTTATGGCCGCGAAGAAGAAGCTTAGTCCGCTTGCAGAAGCCCTGCTTGAAACCGCCGGGGACCTGCACCGCATCGGCATCATGGACGACGCAACCTATCGCAAGATCACGGTGCGTCATCTTGGCAGGCAGGCCGAACAGCAGTCGCAGCCCATCAGCCCGCGCCAGATTCGCGCGCTGCGTGAGCGGGCAAACCTCAGCCAGGCCGCGCTGGCCAGCATGATGAACCTGACCGTCGGCTATCTCTCGCAACTGGAGCGCGGCGTCAAGGAGCCGAAGGGGCCATCGCTCGCGCTGCTCAATATCATCCGCCGCAAGGGAATCGATGCGATTCTCTAAGCGCCTGGTCACGCCTCGCAACCATATGGGTGCGGCCATAGAATGGTTCCGCATCAACGGCTACGCGCCGCAGGGCCAGCCATGACCCGCACCGCCATCATCGCCGCCCTACCCGGCGAGCTCAAGCACATCGTCCCAGGCTGGCAGAAGTCCACGCAGGATGGCGTCCAGCTCTGGGCCCATCGCGACGAGAATCTCTGGGTCGCCGCCTGCGCTGGAGCCGGTCAGTCTGCTGCCACGCGCGCCTTTGCCGCCATTGAGAAAGACGCTCCCATCGATCTTGTTTTCTCCATCGGCTGGGCCGGTGCGCTGCGAGCCGACATTGCCGCCGGCACGGCGCACAACCTCGCCGGCGTCATTGACGCGCGCACCGGAGAGCGCTTCAAGTGCGACGCCGGCGCCGGCGCGCTGTGGCTCGCCACCAGCCCCATCGTGGCCAACGAGGCCGAGAAGCGTCGCCTCGCCCAGACCTACAACGCCACCCTTGTTGACATGGAAGCCGCCGCCCTTGGCCGCCTCGCCCAGATGCGCGGCATCCCTTTCTACTGCCTCAAGGGCATCAGCGATCCGCTCCACGCAAAATTGCCCGATTTCAACCCCTTCATCGCCCCCAACGGCCAATTTCGCACCCTCCCATTCACTCTTTATGCGCTCTTCCGCCCCTGGTACTGGCCTGCGCTCATCAAAATGGGCGAAAATAGTAGCAAGGCTTCCCAGAGCATCGCGGAGTCGCTGAGCGAATTCCTCCGAGACGAGGTCTAATCCGGCAACGATGGCTACACAAACCTCAAACCCTGCAAGCCTGGTTGAGTCCAGAATCCCCGCCACCATGCGCGCGGTCGTCTATCGCGGCATCAACGACATGCGTGTGGAGACGGTTCCCGTGCCCCGCATCGGCGCGGGCGAACTGCTGGTCAAAATCGCCACCTGCGGCATCTGCGGCACGGACTTAAAGAAAATTCACACCGGCTCGCACTCCGCCCCGCGCATCTTCGGCCACGAGATGGCCGGGACCATCGTCGCCGCGGGTGAAGGCGTCGCGGGCTACGCGGTCGGCGATCGCGTCATGGTCTTTCATCATGTGCCGTGCAATGAGTGCTACTACTGCCGCAAAGGCACGCCGGCGCAGTGCCCGCTTTACAAGAAAGTCGGCGTCACTGCGGGCTTCGAGCCTTCCGGCGGCGGCTTTGCCGAGTACATCCGCGTCATGGACTTCGTCGTCACCAGCGGTGGCGTAGTACGCGTCCCCGACGGCATTCCCTTTGAGCAGGCGGCCTTCATCGAGCCCGTCAACACCGTGCTCAAAGGCGTCAAGCTGCTCAACCTCGAGCCCGACGACACCGTCCTCGTCATCGGTCAGGGCCCCATTGGCCTCATGCATGCCGCGCTCGCCAGCCGCATCGCGGGCAAGGTCCTCACCTCTGACCTCTATCCCGAGCGCCACGCCATCGCAGCCAAATTCGGTCTCAAGCATCCAATCCATGCCGGCTCTGAGAATGTCGTCGAGCGTGTTCTGGCCGAGACCGACGGCCGAGGCGCCGACGCCGTCATCCTCGCCGTCGGCGGCAACGCATTGATCCGCACTGCCATGGAGGCGGCCCGCCCCGGAGGCAAGGTCATGCTTTTTGCGCAGACCCAGCACGGCGAAGTCACCATCGATCCCGCCGCGGTCTGCGTCGACGAGAAGACGCTTCTCGGTTCCTATTCATCATCCTTCGGCATCTTGAACGAAGTAACCGACCTCGTATTCAACGGCTACAAGAATGGATTCGATCTGACGCAGTTGATCTCGCATCGCTACGCCATGGAAGACGCAGTCGAGGCCATCGACATCGCCTCGCACCCCAAGGCAGACTCGATGAAGATCATGATCGAGCCGGCTGTCGGCATGGGATCGGAGTAGGGAGGCCTGATGCCAGGCACGGTAAAGAAGGCACTCAAGCGCAGCCGCTCCACGGTCGAGACCGTCCTCGAGCATGGCCGTGCCACGGTCGAAACAGCGATAGGACACGGCCGCGCCACTGTGGAGGACGCCCTTCACCATGGCCGCGCCACGGTTGAGAGCGCAATCCATCACGGCCGCGCCACCGTCGAAACGGCCCTGGAACATGGCATTGCCACCATGCAAGCCGCGATTCTGCATGGGCGCGAAGACATCCGTATTGAAAACGTGCCCGTCCCGCAGGCCGGTCCTGGCGAACTGATCGTACAAGTCGGCGCGGCCCTCACCTGCGGCACCGACCTCAAGGTTTTTCGCCGCGGCTACCACGCGCGCATGATCGTGCCCCCGGCGCTCTTCGGCCACGAGCTTGCCGGCACCATCGTCGAAGCTGGCGCGGGTGTCGCGGACTTCGCCTCTGGCGACCGCGTTGTCGCGCTCAACTCCGCGCCCTGCGGCCAGTGCTATTTCTGCGAGCGCGGTCAGGAAAATCTCTGCGACGATCTACTTTTCAACAATGGCGCGTACGCCGAGTTCATCCGCATCCCCGCGCGCATTGTTGAAAAGAACACCCTCCGCATCCCCGATCATGTGCCCCTGGAGCATGCGGCGCTGACAGAGCCGCTGGCCTGCGCCGTGCATGGCTTTGAGGACTGCCACGCGCAGCCTGGCGACACAGTGGCCATCATCGGCGGTGGTCCGCTCGGCCTTATGATGCTGCACGTCGCCGCGCTGGCCGGCTGCGAGGTCATCGCGATCGTCAAGCACGACGGCCAGGTCGAGGCCGCGCGCCAGCTCGGCGCCACGCATGTCGTGCAAGCCCCCAGCATCCGCAAGGCCATACGCGAAACTCGCGACCTCACACCCAACGGTCGCGGCGTCGACATCGCCATTGAAGCCGTCGGCGTCCCTGAAGCCTGGGAAGAGGCCGTCGAGATGGTTCGCAAGGGCGGCACCGTCAACTTCTTCGGCGGCTGCGCTCTCGGCACCCATGTCGCGCTCGATACCAATCGCATCCACTACAGTGACATCACCCTGCGCGCCACCTTTCATCACACGCCAGCCATCTGCCGTCAGGCGCTCGCTCTCATTGCCGGCGGCCGTTTCCAGGCTGGCGCATTCATCACCGGTCGCGCGCATCTCTACGAGCTCAATCGCGTCTTCAGGAAGCTCATGAACCGCAACAGCGAGATCAAGACTGCGATCGTCCCCTAAGGACAGGCAAGAGATACCAATGACGACAGCGACTCTGCATTCGGATAACGACGCGCTTGTGCAACGCGGATGGGCCGCGCTGCCTGCGTCCTATCGCATGCCTGCCGTGGCGCCCTCGCTCGATGAAGCTCGCGCCTGGTGCAAGGCTCTGGCCGAGTCGCACTACGAAAACTTTCACGTCGCCACCTGGTTTCTTCCCCAGGCGCTGCGCCCCCACTTCCACGCCATCTACGCCTACTGCCGCGTCTCCGACGATCTTGGCGACGAAGTCGGCGACACAGCGCAGGCTCTCGCGCTGCTCGACATGTGGGGCCGCGAGCTTGACGCCTGTTATGAAGGGCGCGCCAAACACCCGGTCTTCGTCGCGCTCGCCGAAACCATCCGCGCGTGCTCGATTCCCAAGGCTCCCTTCGCCGAGCTGCTTGTCGCCTTCCGCCAGGACCAGACGGTTACGCGCTACGCGTCGATGGAAGACGTGCTCCAGTACTGCCGCTACTCCGCCAATCCCGTCGGCCGCCTTGTGCTCTACGCGTGCGGCTACGCGGACGAAGAGCGCTTCCACCTCTCCGACGCAACGTGTTCGGCGCTGCAGCTCGCCAACTTCTGGCAGGATGTTCGCGTCGACTTCGCCAAGAATCGGGTCTACATCCCGCAGGACGACATGCTACGCTTTGGCGTGACCGACGAAACCATCGACAAGGGAATCGCGACCCCTCAGTTCCGCGCGCTTCTCGCGCATGAGGTCGCGTACGCGCGCAGCCTTTTCGTCAAGGGCCTGCCGCTCATCGGCATGGTCGGCCGCGACCTAGCCGTCGATCTCGATCTCTTCAGTCGCGGCGGCCTCGAAATTCTGAACGCCATCGAAAAGCGCAACCACGATGTTCTCAGCGCCCGCCCCGCCATCTCCAGACAGACCAAGCTAGCGCTCGCGCTTCGCGCCGTCAGCGGAAAGATGCTGCCGTTCCTCAAACTCGGCGCGCGCCGAGGGAAAGCGGCTTGACACAATCACTCGACAGCGCCTACGCCGCCTGCCGCGCCATCGCCAAACGCGAAGCTAAAAACTTCTACTACGCGTTCGTGGCACTGCCGGCCGCGCGCCGCGATGCCATCAGCGCCATCTACGCCTTCATGCGCAAGGCCGACGATCTGGCCGACGACGAGAGCCTGTCGCACGTCGAACGGGCGTGCCTTCTGGAGCAATGGCTCGCCGACTGGCATCTTGCCGTCCAGGGCGGCGGAACCGACGATCCCGTCTTCGTCGCGGTCCGCGACGCAACCCAGCGCTTCGGCATTCCTCTCAGCCTGCTCGACGATCTTGTCGCCGGCACCGCCATGGATCTGGACCGTGCCGTCTCCGACGCGCCCGACACTTACGCCACCTTCGACGATCTCTATCGCTACTGCTATCTTGTCGCGTCGGTCGTGGGCCTGGTCTGCATCCGCATCTTCGGCTACACCGATCCAGCAGCGGAAAAGCTCGCCGAAGAAACCGGTATTGCCTTCCAGCTCACCAACATTCTGCGCGACGTTGCCGAGGACGCCGCGCGCAATCGCGTCTATCTTCCGCTTGAAAACCTCGCGGCCCACAGCATCGCTCTCAACGCCATCCTACAGCGCGATCCCACGGCGCCGCCCACCGCGGACGAGCGCGCCGTGCTGGCCGAACTCGCCGCGCGTGCCGATCTATACTATCGATCTGCCGACGCTCTGCTGCCGCTCATCGATGCAGAGAGCCGCCCCGCGCTGCAGGTGCTCGTCTCCATCTATCACGCGCTGCTCAAGCGCATCCAGGCTGCGGACTACGACGTTTTCACCCATCGCGCCAGCGTGTCTACCGTGCAAAAGCTGTCCATCCTCGCCATGGGCCTGGCGCGCACCACCGCCACGCGGCTGTTCGGATAAGAGACAATCGGAACGTGCCCGGCGAAGCCCCAAAATCCGTAATCGTAGTTGGCGGCGGCGTCGCCGGCATGAGCGCCGCCTGCGCGCTTGCCGAGGCTGGCCTGCGTGTTCAACTTGTCGAGCGCCGCGGCTACCTCGGCGGCCGCGCATCTTCTTATCTCCATCCCGGCGTCAACGAAGTCATCGACAACTGCCAGCATGTGCTCTTCGGTTGCTGCACCAATTTACGTGGCTTCTATCGCCGCATCGGTGTTGCCGACCGCATTCACTGGACCACGGAGATGACGATGATTGAGCCCGGTGGACGCCGTTCCGTGCTCGGCCCTTCGCCGCTGCCGCCGCCGCTGCATGGCCTGCCGCGCCTGCTCACCGCGCATGCGTTTTCACTTGCGGACAAACTGGCGCTGGCGCGCGCCTTCCGCGCCGTGTTGCGCGGGGATGAGGGTCATCCACAAGAGACGCTAGGCGGCTGGCTGCGTAGGCACGGGCAAACGCGAGGCGCGCTCGATCGATTCTGGAGACTTGTGATCGCCAGCGCTCTCAATGCCGACATCGATGAAATCGCCGTTCCCTATGCCACCAAGGTGATTCGCGAACTGTTCATGAACTCCGCATTCGCGGGAGCGATGGGCATGAGCCGCGTGCCCCTCGGCGAACTGTACGCGACTGTGCCGTCGTTACTGCATCGGCAAAACGGAGAAGTGCTGTTGCACACCAACGTCGAGAGCGCGGTGTGGCATGAGACCTCTTCACAGTGGATTTTGCGCGCGCGCGGCGCCGGTGAATCGATGCGTGAGGTCAGCGCCGATTTTCTTGTGCTCGCGCTGCCGTTTGAAGGCCTACAGAGGCTATTGCCCGTCCTGCCGGCCGCCGAGGGCAAGGCAAGTCTCGCAGCTCAGGTTGAGAAGCATGAGCACTGGCCCATCTGCAGCGTGCACCTCTGGTTTGATCGCCCCATTACCGACCTGGAGCATGCCGTGCTGCTCGACCGCGAGATTCACTGGATGTACAACCAGTCGAAGCTGCAGAACCGCGACGGCAACTACATCGAGCTGGTGGTCAGCGCCACCCGAACCTTCGCCGCGTTGCCGCGCGAAGAGGCAATCCGTCAGGCGTTGGCCGAACTCGCTGAATTCTTTCCCGCGACGCGCGAAGCGAAGTTGCTCAAAGTCGCCTTGGTTAAGGAAATGCGCGCCACCTTCGCCGTTCCGCCGGGCATCGATGCGCATCGCCCGCAATCCGTTGCGCCCTGGCCCAACTGCTATCTCGCCGGGGACTGGACCGCGACCGGCTGGCCCTCCACCATGGAAAGCGCCGCGCGTTCCGGCCATCTCGCAGCCGAAGCCGTCACGCACGCACTCGGCCGGCCACGCACTTTTCTCGAAGCCGACCTCAAGCCGAAGGGCCTGATGAAGCTGATGGCTCGTGGCCACTAGCTTCTAGCTCATTTCACCGCCTGAAGGCTGTGACCATGCAGCCGGCCGCACTTGTGGCTGGCGGGAGCGCAGGGAAGGCGATGGGCCGCCTCGATCGGTGAATACCTTGAAAATCTCCATCGTTTCTCTTCTTATTGAATTCCTACAAACTTGTGTGTCTGAAGGCTGAGCCTCCAGGTGGGATTGTGCAGGCAGTACCGGAGCGCCTCATCCGTATTGGCATTGCGATGAGGTCCGTCCATTGGCTGAAGAAAGAAGTGCCGAAAGGCCAAGCCCTGAAAGGCTTCGGGGCGGGCTCCGGTTTGCGGAAAGACCAGCTTCAGTTCGTCCCCCGTAGTTTGCACCAGCTTCGCGCCAGCCTTCGGGCTCACGCAGAGCCAATCGATGCCGGCGGGCGCGGCAACGGTTCCGTTCGTCTCGACGGCAACGTCGAAGTTGCGAACATGCATGGCGTCGATAAGCGGACGGTCCAGTTGCAGCAGCGGTTCGCCGCCGGTAAACACAACAAACCTTTTTGCGGCAGAAGAAGGGGATTGCCAGGCCTGATCGATTCTGTCCGCCAGGGCCGATTCGTCGTCGAACTTTCCGCCATCGGGGCCGTCATGGCCGATGAAGTCTGTGTCGCAGAACTTGCAGATAGCGCTGGAGCGATCCTCTTCGTGGCCCGACCACAGATTGCAGCCGACGAATCGGCAGAAGACAGCGGCTCGTCCGGACTGAGCTCCCTCGCCTTGCAGAGTGTAGAAGATTTCTTTCACGACATAACTCATCGCTGCACCTCGTGAGATGCTGTTTTGTATTTGAGCGGGTCGCTCAGTCCATTTTCACTGAAGCCTTTCTGCCGCAGCAAACAGGAGTCGCAGGCTCCGCAGGGTTCTCCTGCGGGGGAGGGATCGTAGCAACTGCTTGTCCGGCTGTAGTCGACACCGAGGTCCAGCCCTTTGCGGATGATCTCGGCCTTTGATAGCGCGATGAGCGGCGTGTGGACTTTCAAATTCTGGTGTCCTTCAACGCCGGCTTTCGTAGCCAGGTTTGCGAGGCGCTCGAAGGCCTCGATGAACTCAGGACGGCAGTCCGGGTATCCGCTGTAGTCGAGCGCATTCACGCCGATGAAGATGTCGCTGGATCCGAGCACTTCGGCCCATGCCAAAGCAAGCGACAAAAAAATTGTGTTGCGCGCTGGAACATAAGTGACAGGAATCTCGTCCGACATTTCATCGAGAGAGCGTCCTTTGGGAACAGCGATCTCCGCCGTGAGCGCGGAACCGCCAAACATCCGCAGATCGATCTGCGCGATCCGATGATCTTTTGCGCCGGCAGTCGACGCGATGGCGCGAGCGCATTCCAGTTCCCACGCGTGTCGCTGTCCGTAGGCAAACGAGAGCGCATAGGTTTCATATCCCGCGGCCATCGATATAGCCAGCACCGTTGCCGAATCAAGACCGCCGCTCAGCAGAACCACCGCCTTGCGCTTCTGTTCGCTCATAATTCTTCCTGGAGAAGATTCTTCCGAAGAGTCTCGATTGCCGCCCTGCGCCACAGAACATGGCGGCCATCGTTCGGTCGTTCAGAGACTCGCGAGTTCGCGCAGCACGTTTCCCCTGGCCTGCGACGGGCATGTTGCAAGGCGCGTCACGACTCCGTGTCTCCTTCTATTATGCCCGCAACCGTAGAGCGCCACATTGCCTATTGGCGTTCGCACGTATGCAAGGAAGACCTGCGGGCAGGCGGCTATCATTATTCATGAATTCCATTTGCGTTGAATGAGGGGTTGCTCATGCCTGCCACAACCGTTGCTTCTCCGTCTCTCCGGTTTCTTGAAGATCGCTGGGACTCTGCCGTGGCCGATGCTCTCGATCAGGGCGAACTGCTGCGCTATCGCTCCAACCTTCTCGGTTCGGATTTGCGCATCACCAACTTTGCGGGCGGCAACACCAGCTCCAAAGTCGACGAAATCGATCCGCTCACTGGCAAGCCAGTAAAGGTGCTGTGGGTCAAGGGCAGCGGTGGAGACCTCGGCAGCATCAAGCGAGGCGGCTTTGCCACGCTCTATCAGGAGAAACTGCTCGCGCTCGAGCATCTCTATCAGGGGCAGGACACAGAGGACTCGATGGTGGAGATGTACGCCCTGTGCGCCTTCCGAGGCAATCCGGTCGCGGCGTCCATCGATACGCCGCTGCACGGTTTTCTTCCATACCCGCACGTCGATCACCTGCATCCGGACTGGGGCATCGCGCTGGCGGCTTCAGCCAATGGTCTCGAAAAGATGCGGGAATTCAACCTCACCTTCAACCATCGGCTCATCTGGCTGCCGTGGCAGCGCCCCGGTTTCGAACTTGGATTGATGATGAAACGCGCCGTGGAGAGCAATCCGGACTGCGACGGCATTGTGCTGGGCGCTCACGGTCTGTTCACCTGGGGTGAGACACAGCGCGAGTGTTACCTCAACACGATCACGCTCATTGACCAGCTCGGCCAGTTCATCGCGGATCACGGCCGGAGCAAGGGCGCTGCGCGCTTCGGCGGCGTCGCGGTGCCGCCGCGTGAGAGTCGCAAGGCGCTGGCCGCGGAGATTGCGCCGTATCTGCGCGGTCAGGTGAGCAGCCAGCGCAAATGGATCGTCAACTTCAGCGACGCCGAGGATGTGCTCCAATTTGTGGACTCGGCACATGCCAAAGATCTGGCATTTCTCGGCACAAGCTGCCCCGATCACTTCATCCGCACCAAGATTCGTCCGCTTTTTGTTCCGTGGTCAAAGGACGAGGATGTGCCGCAATTGAAGGCCAGCATTGAGAGCGCACTTGCCGCGTACCGCACGCAGTACAGCGAGTATTACCATGCTCGCGCGCAGCCGGATTCACCTGCTCTGCGCGATACCAACCCGACGATTGTTTTGATTCCCGGGCTCGGCATGTTCAGCTTCGGCAAGACCAAGACCGAGGCGCGCATCACCGGAGAGTTCTACTCCAACGCGATTCATGTGATGGAGGGTGCGAGCCTGTTGGCTGACGAAGCCGTTGAGGTAAAGTCCGAGGTCTTGCCGCAATGCGGTGAAGGCATGGACCCAGCGGGTTTCAAGGTCTTTACCAACTATGTAGCCATGCCGCTCGACGAGGCCTTTCGCATCGAATACTGGGCGATGGAAGAAGCCAAGATTCGCCGCCAGCCGGCGGAGAAAGAGTTGAGCCGTTTTATCGTCCTGGTGGTTGGCGGAGCCAGCGGCATTGGACGCGAAGTTGCTTTGCTCGCGGCCGCGCGTGGCGCGCAGGTGATGGTGGCGGATGGCGATTCGGATGGCGCTGCCAGCGTTGCGCAGGAGCTTGCAAGGGTAAGTTCGAAGGAATCTGTCGCAACCACGGCTGTGGATATTCGCAGCTGCGAAGCGATCAACGCGGCGCTCACGGCCACTGTGGCTGCGTTCGGCGGCATCGACATTCTCATCAACACTACGGCCATGCTTCCATCGCCGCCCGATGGCGCGATGAGCGAGGCGATGTGGGCCGCGACCTGCGACGCGAATGTTACGGCCAACTATCTGCTCTGCGACGAAGCGGCAGAAGTCTTCGCCGCGCAGGGGATCGCGGGCTCCATCGTGCTCGCCAGCTTAGCCAACGCAGTGGGGTCCAGGGGCGGCGGCGAGAGGTATGACGTGAGCCAGGCCGCGCTCAGCGATCTGGTGCGCGAGCTGGCGGTGGGGTTTACGCCTCGCGTGCGCGTCAACGGCATCGCGCCGGCGATGGTGGTCAAGGGATCGACAACGTTGACGCATCGGCCTATCGATCCCGCCGGTTGCGCCGAAGCCATTCTGTTCCTCGCCAGTCCGCGCTCGCGCTGCACCACCGGGCACCTGATTCCGGTCGACGGCGGTCTCCCCGAGGCATTTCTGCGGTGAGCGCGGACATGAAAGGGGGCGCTCCAATCGCTTCACCGGACCTGCGGGATCGCGCGCGCATCGCCATCGATTCCGGTGCGGACGGTTGCCGTGTGTCGCTGTTGCGCTAAAACAGCGGCCTAAAGCTCGCGGCGGCCTTCGAGGGCGCGGGCCATGGTGACTTCGTCGGCATATTCGATGTCGCTGCCGGCGGGCACGCCGGTGGCGATGCGCGTGAGCCGCACCGAAAAACGGCGCAAGGTTCCGGCGAGCCACGCGGCGGTGGCTTCGCCTTCGAGGGTGGGACTGGTGGCGACGATGACTTCGTCCACATCACCGCGCTCAAGGCGGGTTTCGAGCGAACTGGTGCGCAACTGATCGGGGCCTACGCCGTGCAACGGCGAGAGCGTTCCGTGCAGCACATGGTAGACGCCGTTGTAGCCGCGCGTGCGCTCGACGGCCTCGATGTTGGTGGGCTCTTCGACCACGCAGACCAGGCGCTGATTGCGCGCGGGGCTGGTGCAGTAGGTGCAGGGATCGACATCCGTGACGTTGTTGCAGATTGAACAGAGGCGGAGGCTGGCTTTGAGGCCGCGCACGGCTTCGGCCAGTGCGGCGGCATCGTCATCGGCAGCGCGGAGAATATGGAACGCATAACGCTGCGCGGTTTTGGTGCCCACGCCGGGCAGCTTCTTGAGCTCTTCAATGAGCCGGGCCATGGGCTCGGCATATCGTGCCACGGCGTGTGCCTCCCCTGTAGTGCGTTAGAGCGTGCGATAGACGATGCCAGTAAGGACATCGCCAGTGAGACCGCCCTTGCCCCATGTGGCGTCGAGGGCGGCGGTGGGCTTTTTGGCCACGGCTTCGGCTTCGCTGGCGCCTGCGGTCTTCAAAGCAGCGACGTTGTCGCGCACGGTAGAGAGCATGTCGCGGTACTGCTGCAACTGGGTCTTGTCTCCCAGGGGACCGTGACCGGGGATGATCTGGGTCCTGGCGCCGGCCAATGCGAGAGCTTTTTCGCTGGCCTGAATCATGCCGCCGATATTGCCCCCGCTGCTCTCATCGATGAAGGGGTAGATGCCGTTGAAAAAGATGTCGCCCAGATGCAGCACGTCGGCGCTGTGAAAGTGGATATAGATGTCGGTGTCAGTGTGCGCGGCGCTGAAGTGTGCCAGGTCGAGCGAGTCTCCATTGTGCCAGGCGTGCATGGAGTCATCGAAGGTAATGGTCGGCCACGAGCCCGCGGGATCGGCGGGAAGCGCGACGTGGAACAGCTTCACCTCCTGCGGCGTGGACAAACGCTCACGGGTTTTGGTGTGGGCAACTATCCCGAAGCCGGCTGCGTGCAGGCCCTCGTTGCCGTCGGTGTGGTCGTAGTGCCAGTGGGTGTTGATCAGCGTGTCCGGCGCTGCTTTGGTCACTGCGCCGACGGCGGCAAGAATTTTGGGCACGGCGGTGGCAAAGCTCGAATCGATGAGAATGCTGCCATCGGGGCCGGTCTGGAGCGCCATGTTGCCGCCCACACCCTGCAACAGATAAACATTGTCATAGAGTTTGGTTGTTTTGATCGGGGTTTGCGCTGCCGCGGTCCGGGCCTGCGCGATTTGGCTGGGAACGGCTGCTTCGGCTTGCGCCCAGCGCGGTGCGAACGACGCTGCACCGGCGCCGGCCACGAGCGAAAGAAAGTTTCTGCGGTTCATCTCGGAAAGCATCGATTGACCTCACAAAGAAAAGTGTTGGGGAACGGGTTGGCTTAACTGAGTCCGGGGAGTTTGAGGCTGCCCAGCATGCCCTGCACGCTGGACTGGATGGCTTCGTCGGCCTTGCGTCCTGCGTCGTTGACGGCGGAGACGACCAGGTCTTCGAGCATCTCCACGTCCGGCGCGCCGGAGGTGAGGCTGAGCGCGGCCGAGGGCTCGATGTGGATTTTGAGGAGCTGCTTTTTGCCGTTCATGGTGGCGGTGACCGCGCCGCCGCCCGCGGAGCCCTCAACCACCATCTGCGCGAGCTTGTGCTGCATCTCCTCCTGCATCTGGTTGGCCTGGGCCAGCATTTCGGGAATCTTGAGCGGGTTGATCATTCGTCACATCTCCTCAGGCTCGGCTTACTTTCTGCGCAGGTCGATCACGCTGCGTACTTCGGCGTTGAAGATTTCTTTGGTGCGCTGGACGAGTGGATTGTCGAGTGCGGCCTGCTGCACGCTGCCTGCGGCGATGGGTGCCGCGGCGGCCGCGGCTGCGACTGGGCCGCCGCCGCCCTCGCCGGGGACAACCATGAAGCGCGTGGGCGCGCCGAGGCGTTGCAGCTCCTGGCGAATGATTTTTTCTGCCGTTGCATTGATTGTGAGGCTGAGCATCTTCTTGCCCATGCCTGCGACTTCAATGCGCAGGGTGGCACCGTCCTGGGCCCATGCGCCAGAGCTGAGCAACTGCGCGGCGGTGGCGTGACCGGCGGCGGCCAGCGCGGCACTGATGGCGTTGCGCAGAGCGTCGGCATCGGGCGCTCCGCTGGTGGCTGGGCCTGAAGATGCGTTTGTTTCCGGGTTGGGATCTGGGGCCACGGCCAGCGCGCCTTCGGTGACGGTCTCGGTGTAGCCTGCGGCAGGCTCAATGGATGCGACCGGGAAGGGGCGGAGGTTGTCGGTCGCGACGGATTTGATTTCGACGGCGGTCTGCGCTGTGGATTGGGGTGCGGCGGCGGATTGCTTGATGGTGGGCGGTGTGCCCCAGCTTGCGCTGGAGCCGAAGGGAGAGCTTGATGCGGGCGCTGCGTGTGCGGCTTGGGTTGCGCGTGGCGGGCTGGCCGGTGGGCGCGAGGCCGGCGCAGAGGCGGTGTTGCGCGAGGCTGCGCCGGTGGCGACGCTGCTGAGGAATTCCTCAAGAGGCAGCATGCGTTGCGCGTGGATGAGCTTGAGCAGGCCGAGCTCGAGATGGAAGCGCTGCTCCTGACGGAAATTGAGATCGTCGAAGGTGCGCAGGATGATTTGCAGGTTGCGGGTGAGGTCTTCTTCGCCGAAGAGCATGGCGGTGCGGGCGGCGCGGGCGCGCTCGTCGGCGGAGCTTTGCAGCAGCTCGGTCTGCTCGCCGCCGAGTTTGGACATGAGCGCGTTGCGCAGGTAGCGGACCATTTGCCGCGCCAGCGACAAGGGGCTGTGGCCGGCGTTGAGCAGCCCGTTGAGCTGCTCCATGAGGGGCGCGCTCTCGCCCTGTGCGACGGCCTCGAGAAGACGCTCGAAGACGGCGTTGGGCACGGAGCCCATGAGCTCGCGAATCTGCGCGGCGGCGAGCACCGGCATGCCGTTCTCGACGGGCGCCGAGGCGATGGCCTGATCCATGATGGAGAGCGCGTCGCGCATCGATCCGTCGCCGGCCTCGGCCAGCAGCGCCAGTGCGGCGTCTTCGGCGGTCACGCTTTCCTGCGCGGCAATCATCTTGAGCTGCGCGAGAATGTCGTCGAACTTGACGGCGTGAAAGCTGAAGTGCTGGCAGCGCGAGCGAATAGTCTGCGGAATGTTTTCGGGCTCGGTGGTGGCCATCATGAAGATGACGTGCGCGGGCGGCTCCTCGAGGGTTTTGAGCAGCGCGTTGAAGGCGGCTTCGGTGATCTGGTGCGCTTCGTCGAGGATGTAGATCTTGTAGCGGTCACGAGCGGGGGCGTAGCGGGCGGCGTCGCGCAGCTCGCGAATCTCGTCGATGCCGCGGTTGGTGGCTGCGTCGATCTCGATGACGTCGACGGCGGAGCCATTGCGGACTTCAGTGCAGGAGTCGCAGACGCCGCAGGGCTCGGCGTTGGGCCTCTCGGGCGAGCCGACGGCGGTTCGGCAGTTGAGGGCCTGGGCGAGGATGCGGGCGATGGTGGTTTTGCCGATGCCGCGATGGCCGGAGAAGATGTAGCCGTGGGCGATGCGGTTCTGCGCGAGGGCGTTCATGAGCGTGCGCGTTACGTGGTCCTGGCCGGCCACGTCGGCAAAGCGCTGCGGACGATATTTGCGGGCCAGAACCTGATAACCCATGTGCGGCCGTGCTCCTCTTCAGGCTGGCGCGATGCACGCGCGGCCTCGTGCGATTGTATCGTTTCGGGCTGGCCAACTCGAATATCTTCAATTCAATGAGGAAAGAAGTAGACTGTGAGGATTGGACCCCGAGCTCTTATCGGAAACAGGCCTTTGAGGCATCTGAATGCTAACGAAGATTGTGATCCGCAATTTCAAGAGGTTCGAGAGCGTTGAAATTCCCCTATCGAGCCAAGTTGTTTTTGTCGGTCCGAACAATTCTGGGAAGACAACCGCATTGCAGGCACTTGCTCTGTGGGAGTTGGGGCTTCGGAGGTGGCGAGAGAAGCGGGCCTCCGGTCAACCTGAAAAGAGGCCGGGCGTAAATATCAACCGACGTGACTTGCTAATGGTCCCTGCCCCCGATGCGAAGCAGCTTTGGCGGAAATTGCATGTGCGTGATGTTCAACGCCTGAATGGAAAGCAAGGGACGAAGAACGTTCGGATAGACATCTTAGTATCCGGGAAGACACGAGGTACAGATTGGGAGTGTGGGCTTGAGTTTGACTTCACAAATGATGAATCATTTGCATGTCGTCCGTTGCGCACAGAAGAAACAAAACCTCCTAGCCGAATGCCTATACCCGATGCTGCTTACGAAGTAGAGATCGCATTCCTGCCGCCGATGTCTGGCCTTACATCGAATGAGACGCGGCTCGATAGCGGTGCCATCACTGTACGTCTTGGGGAAGGTCGCACTGCCGAGGTACTTAGAAACCTCTGCTTTGCCCTTAATACGAAACTCGGCGATAGCGGGGAGCCATCAGCATGGCTAAGTGTTGTGTCTCATATGCGCGATCTGTTCAACGTAACCCTTGAGCCGCCCGTGTACGTTCCCGAACGGGGCGAAATACAGATGAGTTATCGAGATGAACACGATATTGAACTCGATCTGTCGTCGTCTGGTCGCGGCTTGCAGCAGACACTTCTTTTGCTAACTTACTTAGCCCTTCATCCCGGCTCCATTCTTTTGCTTGATGAACCTGATGCACACTTAGAGATATTGCGGCAAAGGGAGATATACATCAAGTTGAGGGATGTGGCCCGTGAGAGCAATAGTCAGCTCGTGATTGCGAGCCATTCTGAGGAGGTTCTGAATCAAGCTGCGTCAACAGCCGATGATGCAGTCGTGGCATTTCTCGGCAAACCACACCTCATTCCCGGAAATCGGGCGTCAACCGTGCGAAGTGCCTTGAATACTGTTCGTTATGATCAATATTACCTAGCTGAGCAGAAGGGGTGGGTGCTTTATCTCGAGGACTATACGGACTTGCGGATATTGCAGGCCTTTGCAAGAGTACTGCATCATCCTGCCGAAGCGTCTCTGAAGTCGCCGTTTCTTTTTGCAACAGGCAATCAAATTGGCGAGGCTCGGAAGCATTTTCATGCTCTCTTAGAAGCCAAAGCCGACCTCGTTTCGTTTCTTGCAGTTGATAATGACGCGGGCGAGCCACAAAGTATTCCACAGAGATTTGAGATGAGGTGGCAACGTAGGGAAATTGAGAACTATATCTGCCAGCCTGCAACCCTTGAATCCTTCGCCGTGGAAATCGGCAAGCAGGCGGCTGGTGGGCCATTGCTTGAGGTCGTTACGGTAGAGCAGGCCGTTAATTCTATGAGGAGTGCGATACAAGATCGCGCAATTCCTGCCGCGCTCAGAGACCTAGATGACGTGTGGTGGCGAACCATGAAGGCTAGTGACGAATTTCTTGACCTAGTACTCCCGGATTTCTACCGCCGAATGGGCTTGTACATGGATATGAGGAAGGCCGATTACTATCGGCTTGTTGAACATGTGCCGGCAGATATGATCGCCGATGAAATCAACAAGGCCCTCGATAGAATCGCAGAGACTTCGCAGATGGCACAGCCCGCCGCTGATTAGCATGACAGTAGCCGGAGACCCTTAACTCGGCAAATGTTAATCGGCGGCGCGGAAGCTTTAGTGCGGGCCGAGATTGGCGCCGATGTCGTTGAGCCAGTCGGCGATTAGATCCTCGTTGGCGGGATCGAGAGCGTAGGCGTCGTTGGCGAGCAGAACGGTGGCCCACTCGGCGAGATCGCGCTCGGAGATGAGGTCGAAGCGGCGGCGTTCCAGCGCGTTGGCGATGTGCTCGCGGGTGAGGACGATGCCGGGCTCGGGCACGCGGAAGTGGGTGCTGGCGGTGCGGTGAGTGGGGCTGAATTCGATGCTCCAGACGCCAGCGAGGGCTTTGCGCAGCTCGTCGAGAGTGGCCTCGAAGAGCGCGTAGCGGCGCAGGAGGTCGAGTTGCTCCGCGGTCAGCGAAGGCAGCTTCGACTCGTCGATGAGACCGCGCGGGTTCATACTTATTTGGGAGTGCGGCGGACTGTGTGGTTCTTTTTTGTGGGCGTCTTGGCCGGCGACTTGCGCTTTTTGACTTCGTCTCTGGAGTACATGGTGCCGCGGCATTTTTTCGCGCCGCAGTTGCAGGCAGCGTCGTCGTCGCCGCCGTCGTAGAGGCAGTAGTCGTAGGTGATCTCGTCGCCCGCGGCGATGGGCTTGATAGCCTTGATCCAGACGCGGCCCTTGATCTCCTCGGTTTCGCAGTTGGGGTCGCAACTGTGATTGATGAACATGGCCATGCAGTGGCCGTCGATGACGGTCGAGCCGCGGCCGAGTCCAAAGAGATAGGTGATGGTCTGCTCGTCGTAGGCGGTGTCGGCCTGGGATTTGGTCATGCGCGGGCCGGTGTATTCAGCCAGGCGCGTGCCTTTGCGCAGGGGCGCGGTGGCGTAGCAGCCGGCGGCGTGGATGGCGGAAGAGCGGATCATAAGGGCCATAGCGATGTGTACGATTCCCTGAGTGGACTTGAGTCCGGTATGCATCGCATCCTAACATTGTTGGTGCGAGGGAATGCCTGTTGAAGATGCGGAAGGGAACTGGCGTGGCAGATTCTTCGATGCGGCGGTGGATGTTTGTGCTGCTGGTTGCGTGCGCGGTGCTGGGCGCGGAGCAGCTTGGCGCGCAGTCGCAGACGCCTGCTCCGAACCAGCCCGCGCAAAATCAGCCTGTGCAACAGAAGCCCGCGCAGCAGGAGCCCAATGCCTTTCCAGAGGACACGAACTCCGTGCCGGTGCTGCCCTCGACCAACGCGGCGGCAGCCGATGCCGCAGCGCCGGATGCTACGGGTTCAGCGGACTATAGCAACGTAACCTTGGCCAGCCCCGATGAGGATCCGGTGCGCAGCCCGGACGATGCGCCGCTGGCGGCGGACACGACCGGCGCGGGCGCGAGCTCGAGCGATGCGGGCCTGGGGCAGATTTTGAAGCCGCCGCCGGATGAAGAGAAAACCGGACGGCATCGGCACGGCGGGGACGACGGAGACGCCGCTCCGCACGAGGAGACGGCGAAGGAAGACGAGAGCGTGGGCGGCTACTATCTTGACCAGAAGAACTGGCATGCGGCGCTGTCGCGGTACGAGTCGGCGGTGGTGCTGGACCCTGAGAACCCCGATGTTTACTGGGGATTGGCGGAGGCGGAGCGGCATTTGGGCGACTTTGCCGCGGCCAAGACGCATTACATGAAGGTGATGGTGTACGACCCGGATTCGAAGCACAGCAAAGAGGCGAAGAAGTTTTTGGCGGAGCCGGAGATTGCGAATGCGCGGGCTGTCTCGGCGAATACCGTTGCGCCGCAGCAGTAGCGAATCCCGCAGGGGCTAAAGCCCCGCGTGTTCTGCAGGCTGTTCGGCACGGCTAAGGCCGTGCCCTGACACAAAACTCAAAAGCTGGCATAGTGCAGATAGGCTGCGAGGATTTGCTGGCCCCACAGGCTGCTCACGATGCCGCCGATGCACAAGAATGTGCCGAGCGGCAGCTTGATTTGCGCTGCGCTTTCTTCGCTGTGGTTGCGTTGTGCGCGGGCGAGGAGGACTAGCGCGACGATGGCGCCGAGGACTACGCCGAGGACGAAGGCCAGCAGCGCGCCGGGCAAGCCGAGCCATGCGGCGAGCAGGGCCATGAGCTTGGCGTCGCCGAGGCCAAGGCCCTCGCGGCGGCGGATGAGCCAGTAGAGCCAACGGATGGCGAGGATTAGGGCGGCGGCGACGAGCGCTGCAATCAGTCCATCCAACACCGTGACGATGAGCCGGCCGGTAAAGATTCGAGGCCCCAAGTTGTGCGTGTCCAGCGGCCATAAAAGCTCCTGGTTGGCTATCGCGAAGACAAGTCCAAGAAGAATCCCGGGATACGTGAGGAAGTTCGGAAGCCAGAGATTTTCGGCGTCCAGAACCGCGAGCGCGACGAGGAACCAGAAAAGAATAGCCGACACGAGTACAGCAACGAGTGAGTGGCACAAAAGCTCGCGATGCTCGCTCACGTCTTCGAGAAATCTACTGCATAAGGCGCCCCAAAGCATGCTTAGGGTCAGTTCCACCAGCGGATAACGCCAGCCGATCCATGTCTTGCACGTTCGGCAGCGGCCGCGGAGCGCGAGCCAGCTTACGAGCGGGATGTTTTCCCACCAGGTGAGGGTGCGGTTGCAACTGCGGCAGTGGGAGCGCGGCTGGATGATGCTTTCGCCTGCCGGCCAGCGGCTGAGGCAGACGTTGAGAAAGCTGCCGAAGGCCAGGCCGGCAAGCGCCGCGAACGTTGTGGCGAAGAAGCGGATCATCTTGAAGGATCAGTCAACATAAAGCGAAAGAAATCTTAAAAGCAAAAGACATCTGGGGTTTGAGTAGTGGATCAGTTCGCGACGACCCATCCCTCCGGGGCTAAAGCCCGGCGTTGTATTGACGGCTTTTGCGGCATGATCCGCCGCGGCGGACCGTGCCCTAGAACGAAACAAGAATTACAATGCTGAAAACAAATGACTTCCCCAAAGCGGTTTTATTCATCGAGGTCAGAAACGCCGGTGGAGGACTGTTACAAAGCGGGCTTGTTCAGAGGTTCCTCAGAGGGATGTCATCTGGTTGAAGATGTCGGGGAGGTTGACATAGAGGGGCGTGCCTTTGAC
>DASQSP010000075.1:0-2941 GCA_035642355.1 Occallatibacter sp. | reverse complement strand
AGACAATTTGTTCATTCAGCCGCCTGGTAAACGCGCGCTCCTGCACGGATGCAATCAAGCACTGTGCAACGCAGAGTCAAAGCTAGGGTAAGCGTCCAGCCATTCCCTCTTGACTATTGAAGGTGCTTGAAATGGTGCTTATTGATCTTGCGGAAGTGTCCACTTAAAAATAGCTGGACACTTCGATAAGCACCAGTCAGGCGGCTTTTGGGGTGTAATCGGCAAGTTCGGTTGCCAGGTTCCACGGCAACAGTTCGGCGACGCGGTTGACCGGGTGATCGGCTATGCGCGCCAGGACGGTGCGGAGATAGAGCTCCGGGTCGAGGCCGTTGAGCTTGGCTGAACCAATGAGTGAGTAGAAAGCGGCGGCGCGCTCACCACCTGCGTCTGAACCGGCGAAGAGATAATTTTTCCTGCCAAGAGCTATGGCGCGCAACGCGCGCTCGGCAGCAGAGTTGTCGATCTCCAGTCTGCCGTCTTCGACATATCGCGTGAGGGCGCGCCAGCGCGAGAGCGCATAGCGGATCGCGCCGGCGGTCTCGCTCTTCGGCGAGAGTTGCCGCAGAGATTTTTCCATCCACTTCCGGAAGTCATCGAGCAGCGGCCTTGCGCGCGACTGTCGTACTTCGCGTCGCAACTCGGCGGGCTTGCCGCGAACTTCTTCCTCGATAGCGTAGAGAGCGCCGATGCGCGCCAGCGCTTCGGTTGTAGCCGGCGAAGCGTGCAGCACATGGATCTCGTGAAACTTGCGCCGCGCGTGCGCCCAGCAGGCGGCTTCGTAAATGGCGCCGTCGCCGTAAAGATGATGGAAGCCCGCATACGCGTCGGCTTGCAATGCGCCGCGGAAGTTCTTCAGGTGCCGGCGCGGATGCTCGCCCTTGCGGTCTTCCGAGTAGGCAAACCAGACTGCCGGCGCTGTTGCTTCCCCAGCCGGTCGATCGTCGCGGACGTAGGTCCACAGCCTTCCGGTCTTGGTCTTGCCATTTCCAGGGGCGAGCACGGGGATCGGAGTGTCATCGGCGTGCAGCTTCGTGCCGCCGAGAACATACCTGCCGAGTGCGTCGAGCAGCGGTGAGAGCAACTCGGTCGATGCGCCGACCCATCCGGCCAGGGTCGAGCGAGAGATCTCAACTCCCTGGCGGGCATAGATCTCAGACTGTCTGTAGAGGGGAAGATGATCGGCAAACTTGGACACGATCACATGCGCAAGCAGGCCAGGCCCGGCAAGACCGCGTTCGATGGGGCGTGATGGCGCGGGCGCTTCGACGACGCGGTCGCAGCCCGTGCAGGCGAACTTGGGCCGCACATGGCGGATCACCTTGAAGCTCTCCGGGATGTACTCGATCTGTTCGCTCACATCTTCGCCGAACTGTCGCAGCGCGCAGCCGCACTCCGCGCAGCAGTCGCTGTGGAACTCATGCGTGACGACCTCCCGGGGAAGATGATCCGGAAGCGGCTTGCGCCCCGGCCGCGAGACCGGTTCCGCTTGCGGAACAACGGCATCGGCAACGGTCTCCGCCGCTGCCTGCTCGGTCTCCAGCTCTTCGAGCTCCAGTTCGAGTTGCTCCAGTTGCGCCACGATCTTCTCGCTCTTCTGTCCGAAGAGCCTGTGCCGCAGCTTCTCGACCAGCAGCTTGAGATGTTCGATCTGTTGGTCGCGAGAATGCAGTTCCTTGCCTTGCTCGGTGAGTTGCAGGCGCAGCGCATCGAACTCGGCTTCCAGAGCCGCAAGTTCTGCTTCCTGTGCGGCGGCTAGGCCGCGTTGCCGGATCAGCAGAGCCTTCAACTCTTCTACTTCGAGTCCATCGAGCGACGGCAGAGCGGCATCGGTCATGAATGGAGTATGCCATCCAGCGTTGTGGAAAATACCAAGAAAAGCCGCATGAATACAGGTGATTATTATGCTTGCCTATACGGCCATCGGCGGAGAGAAGGTGCGCTCGGGCCGGCGCCAATCGATCCCTTCGAGAAGCATCGACAACTGAGCGCGTGTCAGCGAAACCGTGCCGCTTGTGGCCTGCGGCCAGATGAAACGCCCACGCTCCAGACGCTTGGCGAACAGGCACAAACCGTCGCCGTCGAACCACAGCACCTTGATCGTATCGCCGCGCCGTCCGCGGAAGACAAACACATGCCCCGAGTACGGCTGCTGGTTGAGCACAGTCTGCACCTGCGCGCTCAATCCAGGAAAGCCGCGCCGCATGTCGGTCATGCCCGCCGCAAGCCAGATCTGCGTCCCAGACCGCAGCTCGATCACTTGCGCAGCAACTCCAGTACGGTGTGCAGCAAAGCCTTATCGGCTCCCGGCTCCACGCTGATCGTCGCCCGTTCCGGTATCTCGATGTGAATCGAACCGCCGCAACACTCTTGCGGAATCAAAGAATCCGCGGGCTGCTCTGCGTCCTCCGTGCCGGCAATCACCACAGGCAACATGCCGCACATGCTCGGCTCAGACAGTCTGCCTTGCCGATACGCCCGCCGCCAGTCAAATACCTGGTGCGCGTTCACGCCCTCTGCACGCGCCACACGCGACACGCTCGCCCCTGGCTCCAACGTCAACTCCACCACCCGCCGCTTCTCCGCTATCGTCCGTCGTACCCGATTCCCCATGACTGCAGCATCACAAGCCGCACTTACATAAAGGAAGAGGGACTCGCTGGACGCTTACGATATTGGCTCGGCGGAGTGTGAATCAGTTCTTCCTCCTTCAAGGAGGTGCGGCGGCGCGCGATAGCGAGTTGGCGCAGCTGAGGGTTCGTCAACTCAATGACAACCAAGTCGTCGTTGGCCACGAGTTCGCTGTAGCTTGAATCTTTGAGGCCGATCCGAGGGAAGGTCGGTGATGGAATGTGCTTCACGTCGTGGAAGATGCTTTCGAGGGCCGCCGCAGTGAGGTTGTCGGCAGCGTATAGCGTAGGCACATTGGCAGCCGGAGCTCCAG
>DASQSP010000074.1:0-4002 GCA_035642355.1 Occallatibacter sp. | reverse complement strand
CGGCGGTCGTTGGCCATGGCATCGGCATTGCGCAGAATCCGCAGCCACACCAGAACCGCCGCTACGGCCAGAGCGAGCAGGATCGGCACGGCCAACCACAGGCGGTCGAACAGCGCGCACAGGCTCATGATGCCCGCACCGACGCCCAGCACCGTCATCTGGATGAGCAGACTCAGCAGACCGTTGGCCTGCGAGCCGCTCTGCCTGCCCAGCCGGCCCAGGTTCACGCGATACGCCATGGTAATCGAAAGCACGTTGCCGGCAGCCAGATTGGCCGGCAGCGCAAATGCCATCCAACTGAGGGTGAGCGCGGCCGCCAGCGGACTGGGCGCGCCCAGCCGCAGGCTGGCCAGCCCCCCGGCCAGCGTGGCCACCAGCAAAAACAGCATGCCGTGAAAGAGATTCTTGCCCAGCATCACGGTGCGAACCGGCACGGGGTACAAAAACACCGACTGAATTCCCTGCCCTTCCATGCCCAGGTTGTTGTACATCAACTGCGCAAAGCCCAGCAGCGCGTAGGCCACGCACACCGGCAGCGCATAGGCGAAAGTGTGCGTCGCGCCGCCGCGGCTGAAGAGATTGGCAACCACATAGACCATGATGAGCGGCACCAGCAGCGCGTAAAGCTGCGGCACGGAACGGGTGAGCGTGCGCAGATCCTTTTCGATGACCGCGGCAACCGGCCCGCCGTCGATCCCCCACTCACGGGTGCGCTTCTCCGCCCTGGCGGGGGCCGGCGCTTCGCCCAGGCTTTCGCCGCGATACTCCGCGCGCAGGCGCAGCCCCAGAGCGCCGCCCGCAAGCAACACATAGAGGCCGATCTCACCCAGCGCGGCCGCGGCGCCTGCGTTCTGTTTCTTTTGGGCACGCTCCAGCACGGTCGATGCGATGCCCGGCGGCAGCACCGCCTGCACGCGCTGCACCGCCGCCCAGGCCGCACTCGGCGGCGGAGTACCGCCTTGCTTCGCGCCCGCAAAAATCCGGGGGCCAAGAGCCTGGCCACGATGCCCCCTGTGCAACGCGGGATTGAGCAGTTGCAGGCTCACCACCGCCACAACAAACAGCGTGCTCACAATCTCGCGCGAGCGCCGCTTCACCAGCCAGCGGTCAATCCAGGTGAGAACGGCGCGCGTGAGCATGATGTTGAACACGGCGAACACCGCCAGGCAGGCGAGACTCCAGGCGGCCAGGCCGGGCCGCGCCAGAGTGAGCCCAATCCACACGCCCAGGCTGCCCAGCACACCCAGCACGGTTGAGGCATCCAGCAGGCCGAAGACCACGCACAACACATAGTAGGACGGAAAGTTCACCGGAAAACGCAGCAGCCCGCTGAGGTCGAACTGGTCCTGAAACGAGGCCAGCGCAATGGACACCGCCTGCCACATCCCGCACAGGGCCCACAGCACCACCGCCATTAAGGACCAATAGCCGTGCGACGCCAGCGCGTAGGCGCCAAAACCCACGCCGGCCCCAAGGCCGAGACCCATAAGGCCGTAGATCGCGTAGCTCAGCGTGCGCGCGCCCAACTCGAAGACACCCACGTTGGAACGCAGCCGGTTGACGAACAGCCGCGCGCGCGCCGTTGTCAATGCACCATACTGCGCACGCGCCAGCGCGCCTAGCGGGCCAGTACGGCGCGGACTCAGCGGCCGCGGCGCTGTGTCTAGGTCAGCCATGAAAGCTCCTGCGTCTCGCCGCCGGTGGCGCCCACCGTCGCGAGGAATATCTCTTCGAGCGTGAGCCGCTGCGCGCTCTCCGCGCCGGGCAGCGTGGAGGCCACGCCAGCGCGCAGTTCCTCAATAGAGCCGTTGGCCACCAGCCGCCCCTGGTGAATGATGGCGACGTGGCTGCACAGGAGCTCCACGATCTCGAGCACATGCGTCGTCAGAAAAATCGTGGCGCCGCGCTGGATCATGCCCTGCAGCATCGACTTCAACATGCCCGCGGCAATCGCATCCACGCCCTCGAAGGGCTCGTCGAGAAACAGCACCCTGGGCCCGTGGATCACGGCTGCGGCCAGCGCCAGCTTCTTCTGCATGCCGTGCGAGAAATCCGTGACCATCTTGCGCCGCTCGTTGGCCAGTTGCATGAAGTCGAGTAGCTCGCCGGTGCGCCGCTTCACGGTGGCGCGATCCAGCCCGTACATGCGCCCCACAAAGTGCAGATACTCCTGCGCCGTGAGCCTGCCCAGCAGCGCCATGCCTTCGGGCACCACGCCGATCTGCTGCTTGAGCTCGAGCGCATTTGCGCTGAAGGGCCGGCCCAGAATCTCCACGCTACCGGCGCTCGGCTCGAGCAACCCGGTCAGCATCTTGATGGTGGTGGATTTGCCCGCTCCGTTCGGCCCCAGAAAGCCGAAGAACTGGCCCTGCGCCACGCTGAGCGTCACATTCTCCACGGCCGTCAACTCGCCGAAGCGCCGGGTCAGTCCATGGGTTTGAATCGCCGCGGTTTCCATCTGGCCTCAGCATAGCAAAGCGAGCCGCGCGCGCGGCAAAGCGCGCGCGGTCCTCTCAGACATCCGTAACAGTCCCCCACCGGCGATTCCGAGCCGCGATGGATGAAACTGGGTGCCCCAGGTCTCGCTTCTGAGACCTGGGAAAGCAAGCCTCAACCCAACTCAGTTTCTTGTTAGATTACGCAGGCTCCAGCGGATCGGCGTCACGGTCCGTCGCATCCACCAGCGCCGCCAGCCGCGCCGCCAGCTCGTCTGTCCAGCATCCCTCCGGCGCGCGCCAGCTCCAGTTGCCTTCCGCCACGGCCGGCGTGTTCATGCGCGCCTCGGAGCCCAGCTCCAGCAGATCCTGCGCCGGCGCAATCGCAATCTCCGCCACGCTGGCCGCCACGGCGCGCATCATCGCCCATGCGGGACTGTTCTCGACTGCGCCCACATAGGTCTCCGCCGCCGCGCGCTCCGCCGCGCCCGCCGTGCGCCACCAACCCCCGGTGGTGTCGTTGTCATGGGTGCCGGTGTAGGCAACCGTGTCCGAGGAGTAGCGATGCGGCAAGTGCATGTGCGCGCCCTTGTCGCTGAAGCCGAACTGAATCACCTTCATCCCCGGCATGCCCAGCTCCATGCGCAGTGCGTCCACCTCGGCTGTAATCACGCCCAGGTCTTCGGCCACCAGCGGCAGCGGGCCAAGCGCGGCCTCAAGCGCGCGAAACAGCTTCAGCCCCGGCGCCTTCACCCATGCGCCGTTCTCCGCCGTCGGTTCCTCCGCGGGAATCGACCAGTACGCCTCGAAGCCGCGAAAGTGATCGAGACGCACAATGTCGTAGAGCTCACGCGCCCGCCGGATGCGCTCGATCCACCATCCGAAGCCGCTCTGCTCCACCACATCCCAGCGATACAGCGGATTGCCCCAGCGCTGCCCCGTGGCCGAGAAATAATCCGGCGGCACGCCGGCCACGCGCACCGGCTCGAGCCGCTCGTCCAGCTCGAACAGCTCCGGATGCACCCACACATCCGCCGAGTCCATGTTCACGAAGATCGCAATGTCGCCCAGAACGCGGATTCCATGCCGCGCGGCTGCTGCGCGCAGGTTGTTCCATTGCGCGGCGAAGGCAAACTGCAGCGCCTGCTCCTGCGCCAGCGCTCGGCCATGCTCCGCGGCAACCAGCTTCAGCGCCTCAGGCTCGCGCCGGCGCAGCGGCTCCGGCCACTGCGTCCACGCGCCGGTGTTGAACTGCCGCCGCAACTCCGCGTAGAACGCATAATCATTGAGCCAGCTCCGCTGCGCGCGGCAAAACCGCTCGAACTCCTGCCACTGCGCTCCGTTCGCCGCTCCGCGATCGAGAAAGTTCCCCGCCGCCTCATACAGCAGCGGCAGCTTTTGCGCTTCCACCTTGTTGAAGTCCACAGGGCCGTCCGCGCCGGCAAGGCCCGCTATGCGATCCGGCGCAATCCATCCCCACTCGGCCAGCACTTCGAGGCTGATGAGATACGGATTGCCAGCAAAGGCCGACGAGCCCGCATAAGGCGAGTTGCCATAGCCCGTGGGG
>DASQSP010000073.1:0-14505 GCA_035642355.1 Occallatibacter sp. | reverse complement strand
CCCGGTCGGAAGCCTTCCATTGGTAGATGGCGGCCGGAACCAGGATGCGTTCTTCGATTGCATAGTTGGTACGGGTGCTGCCAACCAGCGCCCGATCCACCCTTGGCGAATCCAGAAACCACTCGGCCACGAGCCGGTCGGTGGGCAGTCCACCCTGCAATCGAGATGAGGATACACCATAGAAATCCACAACGTAGCGACGAACTACGGCCCCCAGCTTGTGGATATTCAAATGCGCGTTGCGAATCTCCAGCGGGTCGAAGGTCCACTCCATCAGCCGAATCCCCCGCTCCAGCGCTTCACTCCGTTGTGCCAGCTTGAGTTGCGCGCCAAGCCCCCGGTTGCGATACCCCTCCCGCACCGCCAGCATGTGGGAATGAAGATAAGCCATCGGATTTTCGCCGCCGGTCTTCACCCCAGGCAAAGACAGGGCGAAACCCACCAGAGAATCGGGACCACCCTCGGGTGCCGCGCCCGCCACGCTCGTATCGAATGCGCCCATCACCTGCCCGCCCACCTTCTGCATCACCACAAATCCCTTGCGCGGAATCACATCGCTCGCGTCGATGCCCCACACCTCGATCTGCATCTGCACGCAAGCTTCAAGCTCCTCGTGCCCCCGGCATGAACGGGTAAGGATCATATAGTCTTTCTCCTGCTTCCCAGCATCTCTCCGCCCCGCTCAACATCGCATGCACTCGGTCCCGCAAACCTGCTAACTAGCTAACTCGCTAACTAGCTAAGGAATGTCTGATTAAGTCCAAACGCATTCCCTCAGGGGCTAAAGCCCAATCGATATGGTGCTGTTTTCGGCACGACTAAAGTCGTGCCCTTTCAAAACATCGACTTGGTCAGAGGTTCCCTAACTCTCCAACCAGCTGACTTGCTGAACCGCGCGCCGCTAACGCGCGCTTGGCCTGAGCCCACAGCGCCTCACGCTCCGCCGGCGCAAGCTCCTCCAGCGGCCGCTCCGACGCCAGCTCCATCTGCCTGAACCGCTCCCGAAACCGCCGATTGCATCCGCGCAAAGCCATCTCCGCGTCCACGCCCAGGTGCCGCCCCAGATTCACAGCCGTAAACAGCAGATCGCCCAGCTCCGCTTCAACCGCAGCCTTGCGTGCTGTGTCGGTCGGATACAACTCCGAGGCAGCAGCCTCAGCCTCCAGCTCCGCCGTCTCCTCCGCCAGCTTTGGCAGCAGGTCGCGCCACTCCGGCCAGTCAAAGTGCGCCTGCGCCGCCTTCGCGCCCAGCTTCGCCGCCTCCGCCAGCGCCGGCATCGCCCGCTGAACCGAATCCAGCCACGAAGCATCGCTCTCCGGCTTCGCGGCTTTCTCTAGCTTCTTAATCTCATCCCAGTTCCGCAGCACCTTCGCCGCCGACCCATCCACCGCCGCATCCACCGCGGCCTGATTCCCCGCCGCCCGCGAAGCCTCTTCGCCAAACACATGCGGATGCCGCCGGATCAGCTTCCGATTCAGATGGTCCAGCACATCGGCGATGGTGAAATGTCCCTCGTTCGCCGCCATCTCCGCATAAAACAGCACCTGCAACAGCAGGTCGCCCAGCTCCTCCGCCAGATGCGGAAAGTCCCGCCGCTCAATGGCGTCGAAAACCTCATAGGTTTCTTCAAGGGTGTATTTGCGGATGGTGTCGAAGCTCTGCTCGCGATCCCACGGACAGCCGCCGGGCGCACGCAGCCGCGCCATAATCAAGGCCGACTGCTCAAAAAGCCGCGCCGCCCTCGTCGGGTCCGTAGCCAGAGTCGTCAAAGCAGGCTCTGGACTGTCTGCGTTGCGTGCGGGGTCCATCTATGCCAGTGTACCGCGCGTCTGGCCTTGGAAAAGCCGAAGTCGCCTGTCTTGGCAAAGTCGCCCTGATCCATACCGAAGCCCAGATCGCGTGCCGCATCGGAGCCGTTGCCGAAGGTGAACTTCCAGCCAAAGTCAAAAGCAAACGCTCCCGAGGCGCCACCGGGGCAAGCGCCGCAACCGCAGATGCCTGCGCGGATTCCGCGAGCAGCGCTGCGGCGCGGCCCCACGCCGATTGGGCCGCAATAGTGGAAGCAGAGAGAGCGAGTCCGGATTGCAGCAGTCCACGGCGCGAGATACTAGGCATGAATGTTTCCTCGATCTTGAGCGACATGCGCAGCGGACAATGCGAGAGATGAACCTATGCGGCAAACCCGAACTATACAAGACAGAGGCAGGCCCGGCAAACGATTTCAGAGGCGAGCTCAAGCTCCATGCAACAGACCGGAGCAGCGGTCCGACTATGGTAGATTCAAAGAGTCCGCATGATCCCGCGGAGAGGTGGCCGAGTGGCTGAAGGCGCACGCTTGGAAAGCGTGTTTAGGGGAAACTCTAACGTGGGTTCGAATCCCACCCTCTCCGCCATAATATCGAGTAAGGCCTTTCAAACGATCTAAATATAGTAAGCATCCTCCGGCAAAGCCGGAGGCTTTCTTTTTATCAGCCGTTGCTCCCTAAGATTACTTCAAACTTTATGGGAGTTGTGCGGCTAGCAGGCCACAGGATACTGAAAGCCGGTCTTGATCCCGTAGTGCTGGTTCGTGGTATATGGATACTTCAGTACTGTCCGGTAGATTTCTCCCTCGGCCCCCGCAAGAGGTTCTTTCCGCATGAATTGGGGCGTTTTTTGTCTGTCCACGATTTGAAATCGATTTGACGCCAATCCAAGACTTCCAAGTCTTCAAAGCTTCCATATCTCCAAGCATGCACCTTTCAATGCGTCATTCCCTTAGCGCCGTTATCATAGTCGCTAATAGCCCCTCCGTGAAAGAATAAAATGATGGCAGGGACACCAAACTCGATACCGTATAACCCCGAATCTCACAACTCCGAACCGCTCCAACCCTCCAGCTTCCTCGATGAGCTGATCGCCGAGGGTGTGCGAACAAGAAAATTCGGCGATGCCGTGATTCAGACGCGCTTTCCTCCCGAGCCCAACGGCTATCTGCACATTGGGCATGCGAAGGCGATTTGCCTCGACTTCGGGCTGGCCGACGCGTATGGCGGCAAGACCAACCTGCGCTTCGACGACACCAACCCCGAGAAGGAAGAGACGGAGTACGTCGAATCGATCCAGAAAGACGTGCGCTGGCTGGGGTTTGAGTGGGAGCGGCTGTGCTATGCCTCAGACTATTTCGATCAGCTCTACGAGTGGGCGCTGCAACTGATCAAAGCGGGCAAGGCTTATGTCGATGACTTGACCGCGGACGAGATCCGGCACCATCGTGGCACGTTGACCGAGCCGGGCAAAGACAGCCCTTATCGTAACCGGAGTGTCGAGGAAAACATCGACCTGTTTACGCGCATGAAGAATGGCGAGTTCCCGGACGGCTCGCGAGTGCTGCGCGCGAAGATTGATATGGCTTCGCCAAACCTAAACATGCGCGACCCGGTGATGTATCGGATTCTGCACGCCACGCACCACCGCACCGGAGACAAGTGGTGCATCTATCCGATGTATGACTATGCGCATGGGCAGTCGGACTCGATTGAGCGCGTGACGCACTCGATGTGCACGCTGGAGTTCGCGGACCATCAGCCGATCTATCGCTGGTATATCGAGCAGTTGGGGATTTTTCCTTCGCAGCAGATTGAGTTCGACCGGCTGAACCTGACCTACACGCTGCTCTCAAAGCGCAAGCTGCTGCAACTGGTGCAGGAGAAGCGAGTGAGCGGCTGGGACGATCCGCGCATGCCCACGCTCTCCGGCATTCGCCGGCGCGGGTTTACGCCGGAAGGGCTGCGCGCGTTTTGCGCGGCGATTGGCGCGACGCGCACCAACGGGACGACCGACATTGAGATGCTGGAGCACTTTCAGCGCAACGACCTGAACCGCCGTGCGCGGCGCGCGATGGCCGTGCTGCATCCGCTGAAGGTGGTGATCGACAACTACCCTGCGGGGCAGACGGAATATGTCGAGGTCGCGAACAATCCGGAAGATCCGTCCGCAGGAACGCGGCAGGTTCCCTTCTCCGGCGAGATTTACATCGAGCAGGACGATTTTCGCGAGGCGCCTCCGCCGAAGTACTACCGGCTTTCGCCGGGCAAGGAAGTGCGCCTGCGTTCGGCTTATTTCATCACGGCGCAGAGTCTGGTGAAGGACGCGGAGGGCAATGTTGTCGAGGTGCATTGCACATACGATCCGGCGAGCCGGGGCGGCAACTCGCCCGATGGGCGCAAGGTGAAGTCGACGATTCACTGGGTCTCAAGCGCACACGCGATTGCGGCGGAGGTCCGGCTCTACGACCGGCTCTTCACCAAGGCCGATCCTTTTGATGTTGAGGAAGGCACGGATGTGCTGAGCAATCTCAATCCCAATTCGCTGGAGATTTTGACCGGCGCGAAGCTGGAGCCTTCGCTGGCGGATGCGAAGGTGGAAGATCATATACAGTTTGAGCGCGTGGGCTACTTCTGCATGGATCGTGATTCCGCGCCGGGCAGTCCGGTCTTCAATCGCACGCTGCCGTTGAAGGACTCGTGGGCGAAAGCGGAGAAGAAGGCGGGGGCGTAGAGGCTTCGCGCTGCCGAGATTTTCAGCGGCATCACACGAATTGTCCCAGGGTTCATTCTTGAGACCTGGGGTTATTTTTTCTTTAATATGACCACTTAATAAAAGCAACGACCTGAACCCTCGATCGGCTTCATCAGCGTGTCTCTCCCTGCCTTCGAAATAAGACTTGTACCACCAGACGCGTCCTCTTTGAAAAACGCCCATCTCCCTCTCCTCCAAGTGCGATCAAGCGCCGGTTTGCGAACACCGAACGTCGATGGACAATGAAGCAGGAGGGGAACTCGCGCAAACTGCGCGGCGCATGACTCGCCGGTCGAAGGGAAGATTCGGGCGTCAGGCAATGAAGCAACTTCGAGGAACGCTGCTACCGGATGCGAAACATTTTGAAGCGGGGTAGGTAAAAAATGGGTACAGTGACCACTTTTGCGCCGTTTCCGGCTCGCTGCGATTGCTCTAAGTTGTTGATGTAGTTGGTGGACGCGGTAGGAATCGAACCTACAACCTGTCGGTTAAGAGCCGAATGCTCTGCCAGTTGAGCTACGCGTCCATGATTTGTGAAGACCACGCGGCGGGAGGCTGCAAGCGCGGCGGGACAGGCGAAATTTTCCTCGCTGCCAAGGAAGAATATAGCACAAACGAATGTGGATTCCCAAGCCCGCGAGGCGTGTGCGCCGAGGGCTAGAAGGTGAAGGCGAGACCGGCGCGGACGGCGCGTTGATCTTGCGCGAAGATGAGCACCGCGCCATCGGTGGTGATGAAAGGACGATAGCCCTGGGCGAGCAGATTCTGGATGTCGAGCAGCGCTTCGACGCGGCTGGTTCCCTCGCGGCGGGAGCCGATGGGCTGGCGCAGGTGGAGATTGACGAAGGGAGCGGCGGCATTTTCAGCGAACGGCGCGACGGCGGTGACCGTGTCGTCGGGCTGCCAGCGATAGCTGGCGCGCCACTTTGTACCGGTGCCTTCGAGGGTGCCGGAGAGAGAAATCGAGTAGGTCTGCACGCGGCGCGGGCGCGCCAGGCCGAAGAGCTGCGCAAGCTGAGCGGGATGCCCGGAAACCGGCATGGCGAGGGTGTCGCCGTTGGCATAGCTCAGCCTGATGAGATTGCCGGCGGGGAGGCGGCGCTCAACGGAGGCGGTGACGCCTGCCCCGGAGAAGTCAGTGCCCGTCAGGTGAAGCAGACCGCTGGCCTGATCGGCGAGAATACCTTGCGCCCCGCTGAAGGCGCCGGAAGTTGAGGCTTCAATCACAGGATTTTCAAGCCGGTCGGCGAAGACGGTGACGGAGACGCTGGAGCCGTCGGTGCTGCGCTCCCAGCCAATCTCCTGGTGCAGCCCGTGCTCCAGGGCGAGCCGGCCTTCGCGCAGGGCCACGGCTGGCGTGTAGTCGCCCGCGCGGGACCCGTCGGCATCGGCGGACGCCACGGCCGTGACCATGCGGTAGCTCAGGACGGAGTTGCCCTGACGATAGCCAAAGGACGCGAAGGGCAGCGCGGCGAGCACGGTGTTGGGCGAGTTCTGACTGAAGCGGGCGAGCACCTGCTCGGCACCGGCCTCGGCCTCGAACTCATCGCCGAGATTCATATTCTCCCAGGTGCGTATCACGGCCTCGTCGAGGCCTTCGGAACCGGCCGTATCAATCTCCGGGTGAATGGAGACAGCGGCGACTGACTGCACCGAACCGGCAATCCCGAGGTCCTGGCGGAAGCCGAGCAGGGATTCGAGGCCGGCATCGCTGGACGGGTCGAAGTCCACGCGGGCCAGCAGCTCGCGGCTTCCGGCGGGAGTGTCCTCAATGGACGCAGTGAGGCGCTCGCCGCTTTCGCCGAAGGTGCCCTGTCCGCCCGTGGCCATCAGCCGGGCCTTGAGTTTTGGATGGGAGTTGGAGCCATCCGAGACGACGACGAGGGGACCATCTTCAAGCCAGCGCAGCAGCGGACGGTTGGCGGCCGAGCGCAGGGTCCAGGCCCAATCGTCCTTTTGCGCGCTGGCGGCGCGGGGCTCGGCGGGGAGCCACTGCATCACTTCATAGAGCGTGCTGAGGGTGAGATTGACAATGGTGGCGCGACGGACGCGAACATGCTCCCGCAGCGAGGGCAGAAACGCGGCGCCCATAGCCTTGACAGCATAGCTGCCGGGCAGGATGGAAGGGATGCTGAACTGGCCTTTGTCGTTGGTGTAGACAACGGCGAGGATGCTCAGGTCCGGGCGCAACAACTGCACGACTGCCCCGATCTGGGGCGTTCCGGCAGAGTCTCGCACCACGCCTGATACCGATCCGGGAGCAGCCGCGTAGACAGGGGCAGCACCGACAGCAATCAGAGCGATGAAGACAGCGAAATGAAGCCTGCGCATCATCCGTATTGAATATCCGGCTGCGTCCCCGGCACACCTGGTCCAGAATTGCATGCCCCGGTCTGCCGATCTGATGCCGGATGACCCTGTGGGGCGAGTTGCATACTATTCCACGACAAAAGGCGCCGATTGCGCAATCTCTTGTTTTGAAATTTGGTCGTCAATCGTGATCAGAACTTTATACTTGCCGGGCTGCAATCCGGAGATGGGCAGCGTGTTCTGAACCGTGAACTGGTCACTGTGCGCGCCCAGATCTTTTGAATCCATGCTCTTCGCCAGAAGAACGTTGTTGTTGGCCGTATCGACGATCTGATAAGTAACCCTGGCTTCGTTGCTCTTGGTGGCGTCGTCGATGCCGAGATTGTAAACCTGCATCCAGAAATTGAGGTTCTGGTCGCGCTTGAAGCTGACCGGGGTAGCCGGATTGGCGGCGACGCGGGGCCGGATGAAGGTGTTGCCGATGACGAAGCTTCCGCTGCCGATGGAGTGCGAGTCGACGGCATTCATCTTGTCGCCGAGGATCAGGCTCGACGTAGCCAGCTTCTCATCGTGGTAGACCGGCACGTCCAGGGCGCGGCCGTAGACGCCGATATGGTCGGGATTGTTGACGTCCTTGATGGCGATGTCGAGGCGGTAGAGGCCCGGAGGCAGAGGAAGGGCTTTCCAGTAGACGCGCTGGCCGTCGAGGGACTTCTGCAGCAGCTCGGCCGGCTCCTCGAGTTCAACCGTGTCCTCAAAGGTCTGCACAGTCTTGTGCGTGATGGTGGTGACCTTGCCCAGGATATTGACCACGCCCGTGGACACGCCGTCCTTGGTCACAAAGGTGACGTCGCGATTCTTGATCTGCAGGGTGATGGGCACCAGCACCGTGCTGTCGGTGACCTTGACGAAGTCCGTACGCACGTCGAACGGGAAGATGGGCCCGTTGATGAGCTTGTGCTCGGAGATGAAGTTGTCGAGATCCTTGTATTTGATCGGCGGCGGCGCGAATATCTTGGCTTCCAGCTCGATGCGGTCGAACTCCTTGGAAGACTGCGACGAGGAGTTCGGTCCGGTGCCGAGGCTTTCCAGGCCGCCCTTGAAGCGGTCGGCTTTCTTGGCCTGGCCCAACTCTTCCGCCTGGGTGAGGCCGGCGCCGGGAACCTTGGCCAGGGCGTCCTTTTCGCTGCGGTCGATGGTGAAGTGGTAGTCCCCGCACTGGCAGGTATCGACGAACTCGAGGTCGATGTTGTCGCCGATGCCCTCAAGGTAGCGGTAGTGCCAGGTCTCGAAGGGGAAGGTAGATGTCTCGCCGCCGCCCTCGTCAATGGGCCGCTCGTAGGAGCCGCCGGAGGGGTGAGAGTCGATCGAGTCGGGCGGGCCGAAGGAGATGTAGATGTGGCCGCGGTCGGTCTTCCAGCCGGGCTTGCCGGCGGCATAGTGCTCGTTGGCGTAGGCTATGCGGCGATAGTGCTCTTCGCGGAACTCGTTGTCGGGTGAGTCGGGATTTGGATTGCGGCGCAGCCAGAACTGCTCGATGAAGGCGTCGCGTTCCTCGTCGTTGCTCAGGTTCTTGAAGGCTTTGCGCTCGTCGTCGGTGATGATGTAGGTCACGTCCTGGTCGAGCCAGGTCTTATAAGCGCCTTTCAACTCCTGGCGGTAAGCCTTCTGAGCATCGAACTGTTCCTTGTCGCTGCGGGGACGCTTGAGGGGATCGACATCCTGCCCCTGCCCTGCGGACGGCGCCGAGGAATCGGCGGACTGCTGGGCGTGAAGCCCGGACCTGGGTGCCAGAACAAGGCCGCAAGCGAATGCGACACAGAGGAAGAAACGACGATTATGCGCCATTGCCAGAGATTACTCCTGCGATGCCCTATTCTACGGCCCCGGAGAGAGCGGAGCAAGGCGATAGCATTTCTCGGATAGGTGTAGACCGAAGCCTCGACCGCTAAGTGGATTTTTCCTCAAGAAAAATCCACCCTCACTGCGCTCGAAAAGACCACCGTGATCAGGGAAATGCCTTAAAGGCTTGCGGAGCCGCCCGTTGGCGATTGGACGCGGGGCGGGGCAAAAGGTCAACCCGATAGATTGCAAGGGTTGCCACCCTCTGTGATCCGTGTGGTGCATATCGATTGCCACCGGCTCTCGATTTTGAGACGATGTAAGACAAGTCTCCGACCCAGAAAGCAGCGCTCCGGAAGATTTGCAAGAATCGCGGCACGCGCGCCAGAGAATCGCGCGCTGGCGAGCCGCAAGGAGCACGGGCCGGGAACCGGAGAAACCCACGTTGCGTACACTATTCTCGGGAGAGCCCTGGAGCATCCGCCACTCATGAAAAAGATACTTCTTATCGCACTGGCCGTGATTGTGACTGCCGCTTTGGTTGGTTTCATGGTCTATAAGCAGCAGTCTGGCTATACCAAGGTATTGACGGCCACCCTGGCCCGGCAGGATCTGTCGACGGTGGTCAGCGGTACGGGCCAGATCAAGCCCAAGACCTATATAAATGTGGGCGCTACCTCGTTCGGCCGCATCACGCACTTCTTTGTGAAGGAGGGCGACCGGGTGAAGAAGGGCCAGGTGGTAGCCACCGTTGAGAACGTGCAGCAGGAAGCCTCGGTGAATGGGCAGGAGGCAGCCATCTCGGCGGCCAACACCGATATTGCGTCTTATATTGCCGCGGAGAGGACGGCCGAGGCCAATGTGGAACACGCGCAGGCCGATCTGGAGCAGAAGAAGCTCGACTACCAGCGCGCGCAGGGCCTCTACAAAGACGGCATTATGGCCAAGCAGGACTACGATGCCAAGAAGGCCGCCTATGACACCGACGTGGCCTCGCTGGCGCAAGCCGTGGCCGGGGTGAACCAGGCCAAGGCCAATACCGCCTCGGCCCGCGGGCATTTGCAGACCCAGGTGGCGACCCTGCGCTCCGACCAGGATCTGCTGGCCAAGACCATTGCCTCGGCGCCTTTTGACGGCATCGTGACCAACATGCCGATGCGCGAGGGCGAGACGGTGGTCACCGGCATTCAGGGCACCGAGGGCGCCACACTGATGACCCTGGCGGACATGAGCGTGATCACGGCCGAGGTCAAGGTGGATGAGACCGACATTGTGAACATCAAGATCGGCCAGCCCGCCGACGTGACGGTCGATGCGATTCCGGGCAAGGTCTTCAAAGGCCATGTGACGCTGGTGGGCGACCAGGCGCTGCTGCGCTCCACCGGGCAGGCCACTTCCACATCGACCAGCGGCACGGAAGAAGCCAAGGACTTCAAGGTGGTGGTGACGCTGGATCAGCCCTCCGACGAACTGCGGCCCGGCCTTTCGACCACGGCCAAGATCACGACGGCGCACAAGAGCGACGTGCTGGCTCTGCCCATCCAGGCTCTGACCCTGTATGCGCCGCCCGCGCCGGGATCAAAAGGCAAGGTGGAAGCGGCCTCGACGAGTTCCACGCCACCGGCGACGCCGCAACAGGGCGTATTTGTGGTGGAGAAGGATGCGCACGGCAAGCAGCGGGTGAAGTTTGCCGCGGTGACCACGGGCATTACCGGGGCGACGGACATTGAGGTGCTGAGCGGATTGAAGCCCGGCGACGAGGTGGTGACCGGCCCCTACAAGACGCTGCGCGTGCTGAAGGACGGAGCGCTGGTAAAGAAGGATACGCAGAAACTGACCATCACCCCCAGCGGCTCCTGAGTGCCCACAACAGCGAGTCCAGAGCAGCGAGCCCAGGGCAATAAAGTAGGCCCAGCGCAGCGCAGAACGGGCTCAAATCAGGCATCTCCCGACATGCAGCAGACGGCAAAGGAAGAGATATAGATGGCTCCGAACAGCACTATGGCCGCGACCGGCGCAACCCAGATGAAACCGCCCACGGGCGATGTAATCGTGGTGGAAGACCTGTGGCGCACCTACGAGATGGGCGACCAGCAGGTGCAGGCGCTGCGCGGCATCTCTCTGCGCATCAAGTACAACGAGTACGTCGCCATCATGGGCCCGTCGGGCTCAGGCAAGTCGACGCTGATGAACCTGATCGGCTGCCTCGATACGCCGTCGAAGGGCAAGTACTGGCTCAACGACCAGCTGGTGAGCGAACTGGACGACGACCAGCTGGCCCGCATCCGCAACAAGGAGATCGGCTTCGTCTTCCAGACCTTCAACCTGCTGGCGCGCGCCACATCGCTGCACAACGTGGAGCTGCCCCTGATCTACAACGGCACGCCCGCCGCCGCGCGCGCGGAGCGGGCCAGGCAATCGCTGATTGACGTTGGCCTGGAAAGCCGCATGAACCACAAGCCCAACGAGCTCTCCGGCGGACAGCGGCAGCGCGTGGCCATTGCGCGCGCGCTGGTCAACAGCCCGTCGATCATTCTGGCCGACGAGCCCACCGGCAACCTGGACTCGAAGACCGGCGACGAGATCATGGCGCTGTTCGACACGCTGCACGCCAAGGGCAACACCATCGTGCTGGTGACGCACGAGCCGGACATCGCCGAATATGCGCACCGCGTGGTGCATATCCGCGACGGAGAAATCTTCTCCGACGAGCCCTCGAAGCGTATCCGCAAGGTCGGCACGCCCGCCTGAGAAATCTCTAATAACTGTCCGCCGTGGGCCGAAGCGAGTGCCTCTCTTCGGCTCATGCTTTTTATTGGGACGCCGATGAGTCCTCGTAACGGCCACTCTCACATGAAGCGGCCGCGGAAGCGAGTCGAGCCGCCACCATGCAAAGCGCCGCGCATTTCCATCATCAGCCGTCCCTGACCGGTCCCCGTCTTCTTGAAGTTGAACCCCTGCCGGCGCAAATTGTGGGCATCAACGCCGCATGGCGCAAGCTGCTGGTGCAGGCGGAGATGGTGGCGCCACACTTGCAGGTGGCGGCGATTGAAGGCGAACACGGCTCGGGCAAACAGACACTGGCTGGATTCCTGCACGGCCGCTCGCCGATGGCGCGCGCACCTTTCCAGCGCCGCGATGCGCGCGAGTGGCTGGTGAACGAGGCAGACCCGGCGCAGCTCGCGGGCTTTATCTATCTCGACCGTGTAGATTTGCTGGCAGCGCCGGGGCAAGGCCTGCTGCTGGGAGTGCTGAAGGCGCTGCAGGACAGGCCGGCGGGACGCGCGATGGTGGTGGCGTCGTCGCAGACGCCGCTGCGCCAGATGGCCAGCCAGGGCCTGCTGATGCCGGACCTCGCCTTCAGGCTGACCGCGGTGCGTTTTGCTGTGCCGGCGCTCAGGCAGCGCAAGGAGGACATTGCGCCCCTGGCGCAGGCGCTGCTGGAGCGCATCTGCGCGCGCTATCGGCAACGGCCCCTTGTGCTCGGTCCCGGCGCGCTGGCGCGACTGCTGCAGCATCACTGGCCGGGCAACATCCGCGAGCTTTCGAGCGTGCTGGAGGCAGCGCTGCTCGATGCCGAGAACGGCCTCATCCGCGCCGAAGACCTTCTCCTGCCCGGCTACAACGAGCCGCGCGCCGAATCGACGCCGCCGTTGCTGACGGAAAACCTGCAGCTCGACGCGATGATTCATCGCCATGTGCAGTATGTGCTGGACATGAACCACGGCAACAAACTGCGCTCAGCGCGGCAGCTCGGCATCAGCCGCTCCACGCTCTACCGCATCCTTGGCAATGAAGCGGTGCTCGCGCACTGAGGGCTGGCTCACGCTACTGAGGCTGGGTGTGATCCCACATCTTCGCCCGCTCCTCCTGCAGGTGCTTCTTGAACGCAGCGAATTCGGCGGCATCGTCCGATCCCGGTCCGGAGGGCCACACCGAAAAATCGCGCAGCGCCATCCGCCGGGGCGTTCCATGCATCGACACCAGCGCCTCGTCGAGTTCCAGCAAGGCTCCGCGCGGCAGCGCCAGTTCATGCTCGTTGGGCTGGTACATCGTGCCAACCGGATAGTCGAGAAACGGCGTACTCGACTGCTCAATGTGGTTGCCCAGAACATGCGCCACTGGCTTGCCCTGGGTGAACCGGATCAGCCGCTCCACACTCTGCTGAAACGCGGTAAAGTCCGAGACGTACAGACGCCCTGGATACATCGTGTCTCCGGCCAGCAATACCCCGGTCCTGCGATCGTAAAATGCCACGCTGACCGCGCTGTGCCCCGGAATCGGAATCACATCGATCATGCGATCGCCCAAATCTACCTGCCCCGTTTCAGTGGGCCAGGTGGCAATGCCATAGAGCCTCTTGGTGGCCTCGATCTCCGCGGGAACCAGCGTAACCGGCATCGCGGGATCCGTCATCGCCTGGATTCCCTTGTCGCCCCAGACGTGGTCGCCATGCTCGTGGGTGTGGACCACGAGCAGCGGAATGCTGGTGCGTCCATTGCGCGCCAGCCAGCCTTTGACCGTGCGCTCAAGTGTGGGAACCAGGTTGCCATTGCGAGAACCCGTATCGATCAGCATCGCCCTTTCCTTGCCAAACAGAAGGAAGACGAACGGCTTCTCGTAGTCGGTGCAGGGCGACTGCCGCAGGATATAGAAGTCGGGATTGTATTCATGCACCTGCCACTCGGGAATCTCCATGCACTTGGGCGCCTGCGAGAGCCAGTGCTGGGGCAGTGTGCCAGGTTCTAAATTGCCGCCATCGGGCTGGGGAAACTGTGCCTGCGCAGTAGTGACGAAAAGCGCGAGTGCTACGCCTGCCAGCGCAACAAGAAAACTCTTCATGGTGATCTCAACCTTGTCGTGCCGGCCTCAGAGCCAGCCCTCTCAACTCTAACCCTTCGAGCGCATGCAACCGAACGCAACCGCCTTTTCGAGACCACGAGTTTCGTAACAGCCTTCGCCCTGGGTCCGCGTCATCCACTACACTCGACCTCAGACGATCGCATCTCCCCGTCGAGGTCCTTTTGTGCTGAAGAAGCTGCTATTCCCTGCCCTCGCTGCGCTGGCGCTCGCGCTGCCCTGCCTCTCGATCGATGTCCATGCGCAGCCCGCGCCCGTTGACTCCGTTGCCGACCGCCACCAGGCGCTCAATGCACTCTTCCACGACTACTGGGAGTCGAGCCTGGCGCACGATCCGGAGTTCGCCTCGGAGATCGGCGACAAGCGCTACAACGACCAGATCGACGACTACTCCGTGAAGGCCGTGAACGCGTGGCTGGAGCAGGAGCAGAACTATCTGCTGCGCCTGGCTGCGATTGACGCGACGGGCCTGAGCGAGCAGGACCAGACCAGCCGCGAACTGCTGCTGCGCCGGTTTGCCGACGACCAAGAGGGCGCGGAGTTCAAAGAGTGGGAGATGCCCGTCAATCAGATGGAGGGCATCCACACCGCGTATCCGCGGCTGGTGGCGGAGCTGAGCTTCGACTCCGTGAAAGATTACGACGACTGGATCGCCCGGCTGCGCGCGCTGCCGCATGCCTTTGACCAGGTAGCGGCCAATATGTCCACCGGCATGGAAGACAAGCGCGTGCCGCCGAAGTACCTGCTCGAAAAAGTGCTGGCGCAGGTGAAGGAACTGGCCGCGCAAAAGCCGGAGGACTCGCCGCTGGCGCTGCCGCTGAAGAGCTTTCCGGCCACGGTTCCCGCGGCCGAGCAGGAGCGCATCAAGGCGGAGATGCTGGACGTGCTCGCCAGGCACGTGCTGCCGGCGTATACCCGCTTTGCGCGCTTTAT
>DASQSP010000072.1:0-16262 GCA_035642355.1 Occallatibacter sp. | reverse complement strand
CGCGACTTCGGCGTGCGCCTCAAGCTCAACCCGGTGCGCAATCTGCTCGAAGGCAAGCGCGTCATCCTCATTGACGACTCCATCATCCGCGGGACGACAAGCAGAAAAATCGTGCGCATGGTGCGCGGCGCGGGCGCCAGGGAAGTCCATCTCCGCATCAGTTGCCCGCCCACCATCTCGCCCTGTTTCTACGGCGTGGACACGCCGTCGAAGCGCGACCTGATCGCCGCCAACAAATCCGTGGAAGAGATTCGCGACTACATCGAGGCCGACTCGCTCGCCTATCTCTCGCTCGATGGTCTGCTGAAGTCCGTCCAAAGCGAAGACAAGCCCGGCTACTGCACCGCCTGCTACACCGGCCAGTACCCCACGCAGTGGGTCGATGTGGATGAGATTCTTCCCGCCACGGCGACTGCTGGCGACTGAGTCTCAAGCCGACTCTTGCGCCAACGCAGGTGTCGCGACGACCGGCGCACTCCGCTTCAGGCTCCGTGTTAGTACGAGCATCACGGCTGCAGCTGCGAAGCAGGGCAGAACCAGACCGCGCAGTCCCGCCCAGTAACTTCCCGTAGCGTCGTAAGCGCGGCCCATCCAATAGGGGCCCACAAAGCCGCTGAACATGGTGATGGTGTTCATTGCGGCGAGGCCCGCCGCGGCGGCGCGCCCGGTCATAAACTGCGTCGCCACCGCCAACCCCGGCGCGAGTATTGCATTGAAAGCGGTAAAGACCACTGCGAGCACCGTCACCACCAGCCATGCGGGCCGGCCGGAGCTTGCCAACAGAAATCCCACGCCCATCACGCAGCACGGAACGATGCAGTGCCACTGGCGCTCGCCGCTGCGGTCGGAACTCGCTCCGCCGGCCAGCATGCCAACCGCGCCCAGCAGCCCGAAGCCCGCGACGAGGTAGCCCACATGCGTCACGCTCCAGCCGGTGGAAGCCTGCAGGATGGCAGGCAGCGAGAAGGTCAACGCATAGTTGGCCATGAGCAGGAAGAAGAAAAAGCCGCCCATCATCCACACCTTGGGCGAGAGCAGCGCGCGCAGCACGCCGGCCTCGTGCCCCAGATGCGCTTGCTGACTGTCTGCCGCGAGCTGTTTCCGCAGCCATTGCTTTTCGGCATCGCTCAACCACGCGGCCTTCGCCGGCGCGTCGGGCAGCATCCGTAAAATCACAAAGCTATAGAGCGCCGCGGGAAGTCCTTCCACCAGAAACAGCCATTGCCACCCAGCCAGGCCGAGCTTGCCATTGAGATCAAGAAGCCATCCCGCCAGCGAGCCCATCACCACGGAGCCCAGCGGGAGGGCCACATAGAAGCGGCTCACCGCGCGCGCGCGCATGCTGGCTGGGAACCACAGCGTCAGGTAATAGATGACGCCGGGAAAGAACCCTGCTTCCGCCATTCCCAGCAGAAAGCGCACTGCGTAAAACTCGACGGGCGTGCGCACAAACATCATGGCCGCCGCCAGCAATCCCCACGTCAGCATGATGCGCGCCAGCCACCGGCGCGCGCCGAAGCGCAGCAACAGCAGGTTCGACGGCACCTCGCACAATGCATAGGCAATAAAGAATAGTCCCGCGCCCATGCCGTATATCGTCGCGCTGAAGTGCAGGTCGGCGTTCATGCGCAGCGACGCAAAGCTGATGTTGATTCGGTCGATGTAAGCGAGACCATAGCCGATGGAGATCACCGGCAGCAGGCGCCACGCAGCCTTGCGCTGAGCAGACGCGCCGATGGCCATGTTCTCCGCGTCGGAGCCTGACGCGGCATTGGGTGCAATGGGGCCGGGAGCTGACATAAACTCTGACCTCGCGGAAACTTTGGATACGGGGCCGGAAGTGTGAAAGGAAAATTGGTAAGCTGACTGTATCACACGCGCGAATGGCCCCGACGGCCATTACAGCCGCCGCTGTGATAGCATCCGGCTTTACGCGATCATCGCGGCCGCACGCCTCCCGCATATCGCCATTACAACCTTGAGGCTCGCATGAACCATTCGCGCTTGTTGTTCGGGAGCGCTGTCTTCCTTGGCTCTTTCCTGCTCTTTCTCGTCGAGCCCATCGCCGCCCGCGAACTACTGCCATCTCTCGGCGGCTCGGCTGCGGTGTGGATCACCTGCCTCGTCTTCTTTCAGACCACGTTGCTAATCGCCTACCTTTACGCGCACTGGCTGGCGCGCAGCGGGCGCTCCATGCCGCATGTCATCCTGATGGTGGCGGCCATGGCCACCGCCGCCTCGTGGGCCGCGCGCGACTCGTATCCCGCCTTCGGCGCGCGGCATCCGGTGGCCGCGGTCTTCTCCGCGCTCGCTGTCTGGATCGGTCTGCCTTTTCTGGCTCTCGGCGCAACCAGCCCGCTGCTGCAGGCGTGGTGGTCGCGGTTGCACGGCTCGCATGTGCCGTGGCGTCTCTACGCCTTGTCGAACTTTGCCTCGCTGCTCGCGCTGGCCTGTTATCCCACTCTGTTTGAACCACGATGGACACTCGGGGAACAGCGCGCGCTGTGGGCATACGGCTTTCTTGCTTTCGTCATCCTCTCCGCTGCCGCGGCATGGCAGGTGCAGTTTGCGGCGCGCTCTGCGCCGCCCGCCTCGCCGGTGGAGGACGATGCCCTCGAATCCGCGCCGCTGCGCGCAAAGCTGCTCTGGGTGCTGCTGCCGATGGGCGCGGCCATGCAGCTCAGCGCCGTCACCAGCTACCTCACCGCCAACATCGCAGCCATTCCGCTGTTGTGGATTCTGCCCCTCGGCGTCTATCTGCTCACGCTCGTTGCCGCGTTTCAGTTTCCGCGTCTGGCACGGCGCGCTCTTATCGCGCGCTTCCTCCTCGTCATGCTCGCCGGCCTGGCCTACATGCTCACTCAAACCGAGTCAGCGCTGCCCATCCGCTTCGCTATCGCTTTCTTCCTCGTCGAGCTGTTCTTTGCCTGCTTCTTTCTTCACTCCGAGGCGTATGCCCTGCGCCCCAAGCGCACGTCCGAGGCCACACTCTTCTATATGCTCTTCGCCGCGGGCGGCGCGCTGGGATCATTCCTCATCGGCATCGCGGCCCCTTTGCTTTATCGCTTCAACTACGATCTGGCCATCACGTTTTTTGTCACCGCGCTGCTGGCCATGGCCGCCACCTGGCACGGCGCATGGAGCGAGCGGCTGACCTGGATCGCCTCGTGCGTCACGCTCGGCGTGCTGGTGTGCTGGCTGCACATCGCCAGCCAGCGCGAGACCGTGGCGGCGGTGCGCAACTTCTACGGCAGTCTCCGCGTCCGGCAGAACCATGGCTACCCCGGCGCTACCCTGCGCACCCTCTCCAACGGCAGCATCGAGCACGGCACGCAGATCTTCGGCACCGACGCTCTGCGCAAGACGCCCACCACTTACTACGCCGAGGACTCCGGCGTGGGCCTCGCGCTGCGCTTCTGCTGCGCGGACCGCCCGCGCAACATCGGCGTCATCGGCCTCGGCGCGGGCACGCTCGCGGCCTACGGCCGTCCCGGCGATCACATTGAGTTTTACGAAATCAATCCCGCCGTCGCGCCCATCGCGCAAAACGTCTTCACCTATCTGCGCGAGTCCGGCGCGCAGGTTCACATCATCGGCGGCGACGGCCGCCTTTCACTCGAGCAAGAACCGCCGCAGCACTTCGACGTGCTCGTCGTCGACGCCTTCTCTGGCGACGCCATTCCGCTGCACCTGCTCACCACGCAGGCGGTCGCGCTCTATCGCAGGCACCTTGCGCCGGGCGGCATTCTCGCCTTCCACATCTCCAATCAGCACGTCGATCTCGAGCCGCCCATCGCCCTGCTCGCGCAGGACTCCGGCATGACGGCGCGCCGCGTCAGCTCCGCGCCGAGCAGCGACCGCGGCGAGTTCGGAGCGACCTGGATGCTGCTCACTGACAACGCGGCATTCTTTCAGCAGCCGGAAGTCGCACCGTACATTCACACGCCCGACATGATCCCCGGCCTGCGCGTGTGGACCGACGACTACTCCGCGCTGTTGCCGGTGCTGCGCTGGTAGACTGGCCTCGCCGGCAATCACCAACTCCGCATCGCGTATCTTCTAAGAGACAGCCAAGGAGATTCCATGGGCATGCTCTACCGCTATCTTTTCGTGGCCATCTGGATCGTCTTCCTCGTCTACTGGCAGATCAGGGCCAGAGGCACCAAGACAACCGAGCGGCTTGAACCCATCGCCTCGCGCATCGTGCGCGTGCTGGTCTTCCTCGTTGCAATCGCGCTGCTGATGCTGCAGAACATCCCGCTGTACTGGCTCTACTGGCATATTCTGCCGGTGGGCCGAACGCTCTTCTTCGTGGGCGCGGCCATCACCACGGCCGGCGTGCTGTTTGCTGCGTTGGCGCGCGGCTTTCTCGGCGCCAACTGGAGCCGCTCGGTCACCATCAAGCAGGATCACGAGCTCATCGTGCGCGGGCCCTACGCCCTGGTGCGCCACCCCATCTACACCGGAATCCTCACCGGCTTTCTGGGCACGGCCATCGCGCTCGGCCAGATTCGCGGCTTTATTGCTCTGATCATGATTGGGCTGGTGCTGTGGGCCAAGCTGCGCATGGAGGAGCAGTGGATGCGCGCCCAGTTCGGCGCGACGTACGAGGCCTACGCGCGGCGCGTGGCGGCGCTGGTGCCGTTTGTTCTGTAGTGAATGACTCGCCGACGTAATCAATCAGCTTCTCTTTGCGGGGATGGCGGCGCGAGACGACGACAACGACGGGCCGCTTTGCTGTGAATTTCATCGATACTCTTCCGGTCTAAATGTCTATTCCCAGCGAGAGCCTATACCTGCTGTCGCGGCGCGTCAACCGTGATACTCGCGGCCTGCTCGTAACGATTCGCTAAGAGAGTACGATAACTTCATAACACACAGGCTGCCACTTTCTTAGGGGGAGAGATGCGGTTTACAAAGGTTAAGGTTAAGAATTTTAAGGCACTCACCGATTTAGAGGTGGACCTCTCGGGTCGATGCAATGTTTTAGTCGGTCCTAATGCCGTCGGCAAAACTACCGTACTGGATGCAATTCGCCTGGCGAAAGGTCTTTTGGCACCCCGCACACAAAATGAGGCTAACCAAGTACTTTTTGCGCTTGGCGCGATGTCTCCGCACAATCCAGGCAATTTCGACGTGGCCGCAATCGCCAATAATTGCGAATCAAGAATTGAAATCAGCTGCGGCATTGAGTTCAATGCCGAGGAGTTCGCACTGTTAGAACTGCCGGAGTCACTGGCAGCGATGGCGACGCAACTTGTTCTCTCAAATATGGGTCGACAGTTCTCCGCTCCGACCGACCTAGTGGGATTTCTTTCAACTCCGCTGGGGCACAAGGCTCTCGATGATCAGCGCCAAATGTTCGCAATTACAGTTTCGGAGATTCGCGCGGGAGCACGCCCTGCGACACTAATTCTGCATATTGACTCCAAGACAGGTCAAGCCACATCCCCCGATCCGCTCAGCGCCGCGATAATAGGCTTTCTCGATCGACGACTACCACCTAATAAAACAATTTTTAGCTACTTCCCCGCAGATCGAGCAATTCCGGCCCAAGAACAGCCTGTTCAAATTGGCCCAGGCGACGCCAACAGTCAGCTTGAATCGCATAATTCGCAACCGCAACTTAAATTTTCAAGACTCAAGAACACAATTTTCAACTCAGTTGTCAGCGGAAGGGCCACTGAACAGCAGGAACAATTCAAGAGAATTTTCTCGACAGTTCTCAGAGGACGAACCCTCGTTGACGTAAAAGTCTCAGATCGTGCGCTACTAAGGATTGATGTACGCGACGACGAAAAGGACAGAACCTTTACGATCAACGCAATGAGTAGCGGTGAAAAGGGCTTAATCCTGACATGCTTGTTGATTGCACAGACCATGACGGATGGAGGCATCGTTCTTCTGGACGAACCTGAACTTCACCTCAATCCTGCTGTATGCAAAGATGTGTTGAAGTGCCTCATCGAGGAGTACGCTGCTCCCAAGAATTTGCAAATGATCATTTGTTCGCACTCTCCAGAAATTCTAGGGGTGGCATTTGACCGCGATGACTGCGAACTCTATCACCTCGTTTCCGGCGATGAACTGGCTCCGGTTCGAAAACAAGATTTGGAAGAGGTAGGCGTAGCGTTAAGAAGATTGGGCACGTCTCAAAGCGATGGCCTGCTGTATCGAGGAATGATATTTGTCGAAGGCGAAGATGATAGCGAGGTTCTTCAAGAGGGCTTTAAGAGCCTCTTCCAGAGATACATCTTTCGCGAATTGGGCGGACGCAAGAACGTAGAAAAAGAAGTGCAACTTTTGCAAGCAGAAGAAAGACGCTCTCGAAATCCCCTCAAGACTGCATTCATCTTGGACAACGATGGCAAACGCACTTCGTTGAGAAGTACGCCTAAGGTTCGGGTGCTCCAGTGGGATCGTCGTTGCATTGAGAATTATTTGCTCGATCTTGATGTTCTCACCGATCTGGCCGAGAATTCAGATCTTGCCAAAAAGCCCATTACGAACACTGCTGCCTTGAACAAAAAGCTAAAGCAGTTGGCAATGAAGCAAGTATACGAAATCGCATTTTGGGCAAAGTGCAACGAACTATTTTCTGACCTCCCCCTGAAGCAAAGAGACGTCCAAGGTAAAAGCTATGCAGAACTTGCATCGAAAATCACCGATCGCGTAGCTGCACTGAAGAGTAAGTTCTCCTCTCGATCAGGTAAACGGTGGGAAAGCACCTTTGCAGAGGCATGCCAATCAAAAGAGACGGAACTTAAGGCGGCATGGGACGAAGCGTGGCCTCTGCTCTGTGACGGAAAACAGTTGATTCGCGCTTTTCACAATGAGATTGGCTTCAAAGAGGGCCTCCCGCGACTAAAGGTACGAATTATTAGAGCAATGGCATCTGGGAAAACGACACTTTGGAAGGACGTGGAACAGAAACTCCGAAACCTACTCGAAACACCATCGACATAATTCTCGTGTTGTCAAAGCGACGAACATTACGCTTCCCCGCAAAGGGTACGTCAACCTCCAATCCGTGCCCCCGGTCACAGGACGTTCATACTCCTGCTGTGATAGCATCCGTGGTCTTAACGCGAGACGCCTGGGGCGGGCTTGGAATGCTGCCCGACCGGGCGCCTGCCGGGGACTCTCCGCATGGACGAGGATGACGGCAGACCGGGAGCCCGTGCCCGGCAATTCGGATCAACTGACGCCCTGCTGGACGCCTCCGCGAGTTCCCTGCGCGTGGTTTCAGTTCACGGTTCAGAGTTCTTAGTTCTCAGTTCTCCGCTCCTGCGTCATCCGTCACATTTCTTTTCCGTCGGTTGGTTTGCGACGACCCTCCCTCAGGGGCTAAAGCCCATTTTATTTTGCAACGGTTACGGCACGACTAAAGTCGTGCCCTTTCAAAACAGTTTCCAACTCAACGAGGCTCACGGCGCGGCTGAAGCTTACGGCACGACTGAAGTCGTGCTCTTGCAAGACGGTTTCAAACCTACCCCGTACCCAGTTCTTGCGCCTTCATAAAGGAGAAATGCCATGAAAACCTACCCCGGAAGTGAGATCCGCAACGTGGCTGTAGTGGGGCATGCGCACAGCGGCAAGACCACGCTGATTGCCGCGCTGCTGCATGCCGCCAAAGCCACTCCCACACAGGGCCGCGTGCAGGATGGCACGGCCGTGACTGCCTATGACGAAGAGGAGATTGCTCGCGGGACGACGATGCAAAATGCTGTCGCTTTTGCCGAGTGGCAGGGCGTGAAGATCAACTTTGTGGACACGCCGGGCTTCCACATGTTCAACCACGAGGCGCGCGCGGCGCTGCTGCCGGTGGAGGCCGCGGCGGTGATTGTGAACGCGCAGCACGGGATTGAGGCCGTGACGGAGCGGGTGTGGCGCTACGCCGAGGAGGCCGAGATTCCCCGCTTCGTGGTGGTGAATCAGATGGACCACCCCAAGGCCGGCGGCGGTGGCGGCCTGAGCGCGCTGATTGACGACCTGCACGAGCGCTGGGGGCGCAACTGCGTGCCGGTGCAACTGCCGATTTCGGGGCCGGACGGCTTTCACGGCGTTGTCGATCTGGTAACGATGGAGGCCTTCCACTACACGGCGGGCGGCGATGGGCGGGGGCGCATCACGGCGGAGATTCCGGCGAGCCTGGTTTCCCAAGCCAAGGCCGCGCACGAGGCGCTGGTGGAGCTGGTGGCCGAGGGCAAGGACGAGCTGATGGAGGAGTTCTTTGCCGAGGGCACGATTCCCGAGCAGCACTTGATCACCGCGCTGCATGAGGCGATTCGCGAGGACCGGATCTTTCCTGTTCTGTTTGTGAGCGGCGCGATGAACGTGGCGACCGACCATCTGCTGGACTTTATCAAGGTGTATGCTCCGGCGCCGATTGAGCGGGTGGCGTTCCCGGTGAAGGCGGCTGCATTGCAGGCCGTGGCGGCGGGCGGCGAGGAGGCTGGTGCTGTCGGAAGTGCGAGCGTGGCTTCGCGCAGAGTCGATGACGGCGAGCCGGCGGGCGTGATTGTCTTCAAGACGATGACGGACCCGTTTGCGGGGCGCATCAGCTTCTTCAAGGTGGTGAGCGGCGTGGTGAAGAACGACGCGACGCTCGAGAACTACACGCGGCGCGGACAGGAGCGGCTGAGCCACCTGAGCGTGATGCAGGGGCGCAAGGCGGTGGAGGTGGCGGAGCTTCATGCCGGCGACCTGGGCGCGGTGGCCAAGCTGCGCGAGACCTTTACCGGCGACACGCTGGGCGCGAAGGGCGCGGAGATGCAGATTGAGCTGGCGCGGCTGCCGGAACCAGCGATGACATACGCGATTGAGCCGAAGACGCGCGCGGATGAGGACAAGCTGGCGCCGGCGATCCACAAGCTGATGGAGGAGGATCTGCTGATCCGGTTCTATCGCGATCCGCAGACGAATGAGTTTCTGATTGCGGGCGCGGGCCAGCCGCACATCGAGACGATTGTGTCGCGGCTGAAGAAGCGCTACCACGCGGAGGTGCATCTGAAAGCGCCGAAGGTGCCTTATCGCGAGTCGATTCGCGGCCGGGCGGACGCGCAGGGACGGCACAAGAAGCAGACCGGCGGGCATGGGCAGTTTGGCGACTGCAAGATCAAGATGGAGCCGCTGGCGCGGGGCGGCGGGTTCGAGTTTGCCAACGAGATTTTTGGCGGGTCGATTCCGCGGCAGTTCATGCCTGCGGTGGAGAAAGGCATTGTGGAGTCGGCGGCGCGCGGGTATCTGGCGGGTTATCCGGTGGTGGACTTCAAGGTGACGGTGTATGACGGCAGCTATCACGATGTGGACTCCAATGAAATGTCGTTCAAGATGGCGGGGCGGCTGGCCTTCCGCAAGTGCATGGAGCAGGCCAAGCCGTGTTTGCTGGAGCCGGTGATGAAGGTGGAGATTGAGGCTCCGGATGAGTTTGCCGGGACGCTGATGGGCGACCTGAACGCGCGGCGCGGGCGGGTGCAGGGCATGGAGTCAAAGGGGCGGACGACGGTGATCAACGCGGAGGTGCCGATGGCGGAGATGCTGACCTACGGAACCAATCTGACTTCGATGACGCAGGGCAAGGGCAGCTACCGGATGGAGATTGCGCACTACGATGTGGTGCCACAGCCGGTGGCGGAGAAGATTCTGGCTAACGCCAAGCGGCCGGTGGAGGACGAGGACGAGTAGAAGCAGGGGCCAGGGACTGGGGGCTAGCCCGCATTTCTCGCACGCACTGATTTGGGTGCGTATCGGGGTGCAGGTCGAGGCTATCGCCGAGGTTTGGTTGAGCGGCGTCGGTTTTTTGGCGGCGATTTGAGTCGTCGAGTGGCTTTGTTGCTTCCGCGACCGTGATTTTACGCACGGCTCCGCGGACCGAAGGATTCGGCGAAGTTGTAAGTTGAGTTGCCTTTGCAGGTGGCCCGGTCACTAATCCTGTTCTGAAACCGCCCTGAACATGGAGGATTGTGCCCCATTCATCGCAGTTTCATCGCGATGAGTGGGAAACCACAAAAGCATCCGTGCGAAGCGCCGGCCGCCGCACCGCAGGTTCCCCGAAAAATCTTAGGCAGTTTTGCGTATTAATTCGCCAAAGAGCGCATACTGGATACAGGTGGGAGTGCAGTAATCAACTAAGTCATTTAGAATGTTCCACGTGGAACATTTCATCCCAATTTTCCATATCCCGGCTCAACCTAAGAGAAACTCCTTGTCGCGCAGGCGTCAGGTACATGTGCCCCATCCATGAAACAGTCCCACCGTTTCATGGGTGGGACAGGAAATCCCCGAAGGGCTGCTGATTGCGCTTCGTCGTCTCCCATCCATCCACGATAAAACTATGGGATAAAACCGTGGATGGATGGGCCACGGTGGATTTGTGGCTATTTTATGAGCGAGCCACCTGCCGCTCTAACCTGCGGCATTGCCACACATCGGTAATCGGGAGCCGGCAAAAAACGCGGTTCCAATTTGAGAGTAGAGCGGTAACATGGCCGTATGAACCCGATTCCGATTCTGGCGCCGTTCTTCATCGCGGCGGCTGTCTTGTTCGGTCTTTCGCGCCTGATTCTGAACGAAGGCGACCCAACGCGGCCGGCGCGGCAGCTTCCCGGCGGAGGCCTGGAGTTCGCCTACACGCAGAGTGCCTTTTGGGGCATCTATCTGTTTCTTGCGCTCGTGGGTTTGGTGGCGCTGGCCGGGGTTCTCTCCGCGGCGCGCGGGGCAACCGGCATCGTGGTCACGTTGTTCTGCGTGGGCTTTGCCGTGCTGCTGCTGCGGGTGCTGCCGGGCACGATTGTGTTGACCGCGCAGGGGCTGGAGCAGCACTACTGGCTGCGCAAGCCCGCCGTGATTGCCTGGGCCGATGTGCGCAGCATTGCGGTGAATGAGAAACGCCGCGAAATAACCATTCGCAATAGCAAGGGTGCGAAGATTCAGCATTCACGGCAGTTCCCGGACCGCGAGCGGTTCGTCGCCGAGTTGCAATCGCATTGCCCGGACCGCATGCCCGGCGCAAAGCGCGTGGTAACGGCTCCCGAAGCGCCTGCTGTCTAGATTTTCTTGAGGTTGGCGAACTTCTCCATCAGCTTCTTCATGCCGTGCCGCGCGAACATCACGGTGAGCTTGGCGTCCTCGCCCTCGCCCTCGCGGATGAGCACGGTGCCCTCGCCATACTTAGCGTGGCGCACGCGCTGCCCCTTGCGCAGGTCCGCTGCACCGCTCGATTCGGGCAGGCCTGTGCTCGGGTTCGTGGTGGGCCGCGCGAAGGAGCCTGCTTTGCCCGTGTCCGGCTTGCCGCCGCCAGCCTTGCCGCCAAAGAAGCGCGCGATGTTATCAATCGAGTCCGGCTGCGGCGGCGCTTCCGCGCTTTTACTTTTTGGACGAGAGCTTTGACCGGACGAAATAAATGTCCGCTCCTGGCTCTCGTCTTCGTAGTTATAGTGGCGGCTCACATCCTCGCCTGCGGCAGCGGCGCGATTTGAGCCGTAGCGGCCGCCATTGCCATAGCCGCCGCGCGCGCCGTAGCTGTAAGCCGGCGTGGACCACACGGCAGAACCGCCGCCCAGATTCTCAATCAGCTCGCTTGGCACCTCATCAAGAAAGCGCGAAGGCACGGAGGATTCCGGCGCGTCGTTGCCGTAGCGGCGGCGCAGGCGCGCCCGCGTCAGCACCAGCGTGTTCATGGCGCGGGTCATGCCCACGTAGCACAGGCGGCGCTCCTCTTCGAGTTCCTCGGGATTCATCAGCGTGCGCGAGTGCGGGAACAGACCCTCTTCCAGTCCGGCGAGGAAGACCAGCGGAAACTCGAGTCCCTTGGCGGCGTGCAACGTCATCAGCGTCACGCGCGCATCGGGGTCGAACTGGTCGGTGTCCGACGCGAGCGCGGCGTGGTCGAGGAACTCGGCGAGCGTCTCGCCACGCTGTTCGGCATCGTGCGCGGCGTTGGCCAGTTCCTTCAGATTTTCGATGCGGCTGAAGGACTCAGGCGAGGCTTCGGTCTCGAGGGCCTTGATGTAGCCGGTGCGGTCGATGAGGAAGCGGATGAGCTCGGGCAGCGTGGCTGCGTCGCCGGGTTTGCGAAAGGCGCTTCCGCGCCCTTCTTCGTTTTGGTCAGATTCTTTCGTGGACGAGGCATCCATCCCAGGTCTCAAAGGCGAGACCTGGGGCACCCGCGTCTCAGGCTCCGTTGCTTTGTTCGCAGGCTTGAGGAACGGCCGCCTGGGTGCAGCGGCGGAAGCCGAGAAGTGGCTGGCATCGAGCAGCGACATCTGGTTGCCGTTACTGCCGAAACTGAAATCGGTGGCGGCGTTGGCAGCTTCTGTCGCTGGCTTATTTTCTTCGCTTTGAGATGTCGCTTCTCCAAAGCTGAAATCGGTATCGCCCGCGTCTTCACTGGCTGCGGCCTCGGCCACGTCGGCGGAGAGCTTGCCGGCGAAGTCGGGGTCCATCATGGCCTGCGCGTCGATGATGAGCTGGCGGAAGGACTCGAGCGCCATGAGCGCACGCGTAGGGATGAGGCGATTCTTGAGTGCCGCGGCCACCGCGTCCCACGTCGACGCGCCGGTTTCAAGCGCCAGCCGCTCCAATGTGGCAAGCGTGGTGGCGCCGATGCCGCGCGTGGGCGTGTTGATGACGCGCTGCAGGGCCATCGAGTCGTGGGGATTGCGCACCAGGCGCAGGTAGCTTAGCAGATCCTTGATCTCGGCGCGGTCGTAAAAGCTGAACCCGCCGACCATGGTGTATTTGATGTTGTAGCGGCGCAGCGCTTCTTCCACCAGCCGCGACTGCGAGTTGGTGCGATAGAGCACCGCGGCCCTTCCGGGCTCCTCACTCTCGGAGGAGGCCGATTGCCGGAGATAGGTCTGAATGCGGTCGGCGATAAAGAGGGCTTCATTCTCGCCGTCGGGGGCTTCATAGAAGCCGATCAGCGAGCCGCCCTGGCGATCGGTCCAGAGCTTTTTGCCCTTGCGCTGCAGGTTGTTGGCCACCACCGCGCCCGCGGCCTCAAGAATGACCTGCGTGGAGCGGTAGTTCTGCTCGAGGCGAATGATCTGCGCGTTGGGAAAGTCTTTCTCGAACTCCAGGATGTTGCGAATGTCCGCGCCGCGCCACGAGTAGATGCTTTGATCTTCGTCGCCAACCGCGCAAACATTTTTCGCTTCGCCGGCGAGCAGCTTCATCAGCTCGTACTGCGGGCGATTAGTGTCCTGGTACTCGTCGACGAGCAGATAGCGGTAACGGCGCTGATAGCGCTCGCGGACTTCAGACGAAACCTTGAGCAGGCGCGCGGCTTCGAGCAGCAAATCGTCGAAGTCGAGGGCGTTGTTCTTCCGCAGCTCGTCGCGATAGCTCTTGTAGATGTGCGCGATGCGCTCGCTGTTCGGATCTTTTGATCCGAGGTAGTACTCCTGGGGATCGACCATGTGGTTTTTGGCCCAGGAGATGCGGCCCAGCACGGTGCGCGGGGTGAGTTGCTTGGTGTCGAGGCCCATGCGCCGCATCACCTGCTTCACGATGCCCTGCTGATCGTTCTCATCGTAGATGGCGAAGTCGCGGGTGAGGCCGTCCTTGCCCACGCGCAGCGCCTCAATGTCGCGGCGCAGCAGGCGCACGCACAGCGAGTGGAAGGTCGCGATCAATGGCTTGGCGACGGTGGCGTGGCCGAGGATTTTTTCCACGCGCTCGCCCATCTCGGCCGAGGCCTTGTTGGTGAAGGTGACGGCGAGGATCGAGTCCGGCGCCACACCCTTCTCGCGGATGAGCCACGCGATGCGGCTGGTGATGACGCGGGTTTTGCCCGAGCCGGCGCCGGCGAGTATGAGTAGCGGGCCTTCCGTGGCTTCAACGGCGGCCCGTTGTTCGGGATTCAATTTGGCGATGAGCGACTGCACGGGCGCGGGTCCAGGCGGGAAGGTTCCTGCCTCAGTTTACCTTTCTTCATCCGTGCGCGTTGTCGAGCGGCATTCCCCGCCGATTGCGAAGATCGCGTGGTGCAAACAAAATCGGAGCAGTGACGATGTCACTGCTCCGATCAGATATTCCTTTGACTCTTACGTGTTGTTTACTTGTCGCCGCCGGGAGCCATCGCGATTCCTCTGAACACTTCACCCGCTCGCGCGCTGCGAATCGTTCTGAACTGGTCCAGGTGGTCGCCCCGCGTCGACAAAGCCGAATCGCTCACCAGATCGTCAACTTTCACGAGCTTGTTGGGGTCGGCGCCGGTGTCGCCGTTGGCGCTGATGGTGGACGTGATGGCGAAGATGGTGACGGTTCCGTCGTTATTGTTGCGTCCCGCAATGTTGCGGCAACCGCCCGTCGCCGGATTGATCGAGGAGGGATAGTTCCGGATGCTGTAGGGCACGCCGATATTCAAACCGTCCTGAATGGTGTACTGCAGAACCCAGGTTCCGTCGATCAGGCGGTATTTCTGCAGGCCTGCGGTGGCCTGGCTCTGGGCGTCGGCCACATTGCCGTTGACGGCGGGAGTCACGAGCGCTCCGTCGCCTTCATCGCAAACATACAGAGTGTTGGCGTCTGCGAAGAACATTCCGAAGGGGAAGTTGATGTTGGTGCTGGCGGCCGTGTTGGGGAAGCCCGGCAGGATGGTGATCGGTAAGGCTGCCAGTTCGGTGGCGGAACCGGTGGGAAGCGTCCCGGCGGTGCCCACCTGGTACACAGTGTTGATGCCGTTGCCGCCGCTGCCCTTGGAGACGTAAAGCGTGTTGTTGAAGATGGTGATGCCGCGGAAGTTGGTGTCCTTGCCACGCTTGTCGGTGCCAAACTGGAGACGCCCGATCTCTTCGATGTTCGGCGGCAGTGGAGGCGTCGCACCAGGGAAAAGCATTTCCGCGCCGGTTGAATTCACGAGATTGACGCCGGCCTGGGTCGTCGTCAGTTGCCCCTTCGACAGGTCTCCGGAGTTGTCGTTGCCCACCATGTAGTAGTCGCCGTTGCCGCCTTTGATGGCCGCGCGTCCGTTGTCGCCGCTATAGGCGTTTCCGTCGGTAAATTGGAAGTGGCCATCGCTATCCACTTCGGCGACCGCGCGATAGTAGGCCGCGGGAACCACTGGATTGCTCACAAACGTCGTGATCACCGGATTGGTAGGGTCGCAAACGCCCGGCGTGTTCGACGCCGAGACGTCCAGCAGGTTGGGGCGGGTAGGAGAGACGGTGGCGCCGCCGCAGCCCACGCCACCGCGGTATCCCATGAAGGTGATGGAGCGCCCGTCGATCGAGAGGTTCAGAGCCAGCTCGGATTTCGAGCTGAAGCTGGTCACCATCTGATCGGTCGGGACAGCCAGGGTTTCGCGCAGGTGGCCTTCTTCCGTGATGTTGTCCAGAAAAATTGGAGAAGTGATGCCGAAGCTGCCGTCGGAGTTGGCGTTATTGAAGACATTGTGCGTATCGAACAAATTCGGGTACTCGCCGTTGTCCGTTGCAACGCCGCAGGCCACGGCCACCGGCGTTGTACCGCCGGCTATCAGGGACACATTGACGGTCGATCCATTCGCGCCGCCCACGCATCCCAGAGGCAGGGTCTCGCCGACGGTGATGGTCGAGGCCTGGCCCTGATAAACACTGCGGCTGAGCACCAACGTGCCCTTCTTGAACTCGAAGTTCTGATCGTGGCTGTCGTTCTGTGCGTTTAATCGTGCGGGTGATGGAACGATTGCTGCCAGCAGCAAAGCGGGTGCCGCTATGAAAAACTTGTTCATCGAAATTGCCTCCGGCGCCTAACCTTTCACCTCCGGCGCTGTAAAGACCTCAATAGGGCGATAAAGATTTGTGAATGAATGGTTACAAACATGAGGTATCGATCTGTTGCGGCGGGCGGATAGATACCAGGGCACAGATCTTTGCGGCAAAGTCACAACGCCAATAAGCCGCTTTTTTGATTGAGAGCAATTGACTCTCTGTTGGCTCCGATCCCACGGCGCATGGCGCTATTCTGGGTGCGCGATGAAATCAAAGCGGGTGGCGGTGTATTGCGGATCGGCGAATGGGAACGATCAGGCGTTTCTGGCCGAGGCGCGGGCGCTGGGCGCGGCTATGGCTGCGGCGGGCATGGGACTGGTTTATGGCGGAGCCAGCGTGGGGCTGATGGGCGCGGTGGCCGATGCCGCGCTGGCCGGCGGCGCGGAGGTGATTGGCGTGCTGCCGGAGGTGCTTGCCGGCAGCGAGATTGCGCACGCCGGACTGACGCGGCTCGAAGTTGTGGCCACGATGCATGCGCGCAAGGCGCGGATGGTGAAGCTGGCCGAT
>DASQSP010000071.1:0-14868 GCA_035642355.1 Occallatibacter sp. | reverse complement strand
AAGCACTTCACAACTTGCAGGGACAGGCTTCGGCCTGTCCCTCAGACTGCTGACAAAGTGAAAATCGATCCCTCAGCGGCTAAAGCCGCGTTGAATCTTTTGGACCTAACGTACGGGCTGAAGCCCGTACCCTTCAAAAGGCGGGGTTAATCATCAAGCTGGGCGCAGCCGATTGGCTGCGCCTTTGCTCTTGCACACGAAGCAGAGTTACTTTGCGCCGGTGTGCAGGTTCGGCCCTGTCTGCTTTTCTTCGAGTGCGGCCTGCGCGGCTGCCAGCCTTGCCGTGAGCAGCCGGAAGGGCGAGCAGGATACATAGTTCAACCCGATCTTGTGGCAGAACTTGACGGACTCCGGATCGCCGCCGTGCTCGCCGCAGATGCCCACTTTGAGCGTGGGCCGGGTGTTGCGTCCCTTGGCCGTGGCCATCTTCACCAGCAGACCCACGCCCGCCTGATCGAGGGTGGCGAAGGGATCCTGTTTGAAGATACCGTTCTTGAGATAGGCCGGCAGGAACTTGTTGATGTCGTCGCGCGAGATGCCATAGGTGGTTTGCGTGAGGTCGTTGGTGCCGAAGCTGAAGAACTCGGCCTCTTCGGCGATCTGGTCGGCGGTGAGGGCGGCGCGCGGCAGCTCGATCATCGTGCCGACCATGTAGTCGACGGTCGAGTTCTTTTCCTTGAAGACCTTTTCGGCCACGCGGCGAATAATGCTGGCCTGGTGGCGCATCTCTTCGATGGAACCGATGAGCGGCACCATGATTTCGAGATGCGGCTCGCCGCCGTGGTTCTTGACGTTGACCGCCGCTTCAAAGATGGCGCGGGCCTGCATCTCCGTAATCTCCGGGAAGGCGATGCCGAGGCGGCATCCGCGCAGGCCGAGCATGGGGTTCATCTCATGCAGGTCCTGGACGCGCGCCAGCAGCGTGCGCAGCTCCTTGAGTTTGGGCGAGCGAGGCTTGAGGTCTTCGAGGTGCGCGATCTCGACAAGCAGGTCTTCGCGCTGCGGGAGAAATTCATGCAGCGGAGGATCGAGCAGGCGGATGGTGACCGGCAGCGATTCCATGGCCTTGAAGAGGCCGACGAAATCGGCGCGCTGCACGGGCAGCAGCTTTTTGAGGGCTTCGCGGCGGTCGGCTTCGTTGTCGGCCAGGATCATGGCGCGCACATGTTCGATGCGGCCCTCGGCAAAGAACATGTGCTCGGTGCGGCACAGGCCGATGCCTTCCGCCCCAAAGGCGCGGGCCTGTTTGGCGTCGCGAGGCACGTCGGCGTTGGCGCGAATCCTGAGCCGGCGCACGGGGTCGGCCCAGCCCATGAACTTGACCAGGTCCGCATCGTCGGGACGCGCTGCGATGGTCTTGAGCTTGCCCTCAATCACGCGGCCAGTGGTGCCGTCGAGCGAGATCCAGTCGCCGTGCTTGAAGGCCTTCCCCTTAACGCGCAGCTCCCTGCGGGCTTCGTCCACCTGGCAGTCGCCGGCGCCGGCCACGCAGCACTTGCCCATGCCGCGGGTGACGACGGCGGCGTGCGAAGTCATGCCGCCGCGCGAGGTGAGGATGCCCGAGGCCACTTCCATGCCGCCGATGTCCTCGGGCGTGGTTTCTCCGCGGACGAGGATGATGCTGTGCATGTGTCCGGCGGTGTGCTGCTTCACGGCTTCTTCCGCGGTGAAGACGATTTGGCCGACGGCCGCGCCGGGTGATGCCGGCAGGCCGGTGGCGAGCACCTCGATCTTTGCGCCTTTCTCATCGAGGCGCGGGACGAGGAAGTCGTAGAGCTGGTTGGGTTCGACGCGGAAGATGGCTTCCTCCTGCGTGATGAGGCCTTCGCGCACCATGTCGATGGCGACGCGGACGGCGGCGAGGCCGGTGCGTTTGCCGTTGCGCGTCTGCAGCATGTAGAGCTTGCCATCCTGGATGGTGAATTCGAAGTCCTGCATGTCGCGATAATGTTTTTCCATCTTCCAGGTGATGGCGCGGAGCTGGTCGTAGACCTTGGGCATGGCCTTTTCAAGATCGCTGATGGGCCGCGGGGTGCGCACGCCGGAGACTACATCTTCACCCTGCGCGTTCATCAGGTATTCGCCGAAGAAGACGCTCTCGCCGTTGGCGGGATTGCGGGTGAAGCCGACGCCGGTGCCGGAGTTTTCGCCGAGGTTGCCGAAGACCATGGCCTGCACGTTGACCGCGGTGCCCAGCCAGTCGTCGATGTGGTTGATGCGGCGATAGGTCTTGGCGCGCTCGTTCTGCCAACTGCGGAAGACGGCGTCGCGGGCCTCGACGAGCTGATCGAGGGGATTCTGCGGGAAGTCCTTGTGGGTTTCCTTCTTCACCAGCTTCTTGTACTCGGCGATGATGTCCTTGAGGGCATTGGGGCTGAGCTCGTAGTCGAACTTGACCTTCTCGCGCTCTTTGACGCTGTCGAAGATGTGCTCGAATTTTTTCTTGGGAACATCGAGAACGACGTCGCCGAACATTTGAATGAGGCGGCGGTATGAATCGTAGGCAAAGCGGGGATTGTTGCTGCGTTTGGCCAGGGCTTCCACGGCTTGATCGTTGAGGCCGAGGTTGAGGATGGTGTCCATCATGCCGGGCATGGAAAATTTTGCGCCGGAGCGAACGGAGACGAGCAGCGGGTTGTCGCCCGCGCCGAGCTTCTGGCCCTGTAACTTCTCAAGACGCTGAAGGGCGGCGTGCATCTCCTTGTCGATTTGCGGACTGACGGCGCCGCGCATGTACTCGCGGCAGGCCTCGGTCTGGATGGTGAAGCCGGGAGGGACGGGAAGGCCCGCGTTAGTCATCTCGGCCAGGCCCGCGCCTTTGCCGCCCAGTACGTCTTTCATGCCGCCGTTGCCGTCGGCAGCGCCGCCGCCGAAGAAGAATGCATATTGGGTTGGGGTTGCGGTTGAGCCTGCCTGAGGAGCAAGCTGCTGATCCAGTACGCCTGGCGTCATGGAAAGGATGCCTCCGCTTTGGATTGATTCCCGGGCGAAAAAATGAAGATGCGCCGAGGGCCGCAGAACGGTTTCCGTGGAGGGTGGCGGTACGTGGCCCGGTCCGCGAGCGGCAGGAACAGGAATTTGACCCGGGCGCGTGCGGTCATCCGGCACTTCGACTTAGCCTTGCGGCGCTATTCGATCGACCTTACAAATAGAGCGGCAAGTATACATGTGGATGTGCCGGTCATCACAGGTCTAATGTGCGGAGTATTTTTCCGATTCAAAATGATGACGAATTGCGAAGGAACTTTGATGAACGCTTTGGAGCGTGCCTGCGGCCCGAACCGTCAGCCTGCAGGAAATCAGGCTGCGGTCCGGGTGAAGTGGGATTGCGATGGCGAAGCGGGGTCCATCGTGCATGACAGAAGAATGCGGTCGAGGCCGACGATGGCGAGTATCTCGGCGACGTGATGGGTGGCGTTGGCTACGTTGAACTGATGGCCGGCGCGCTGGGCGCAGCGATAGAGGGCGATGAGCGCGGCGATGCCGGCGGCGTCGATGCGCTCGACGCGGGCGAGATCGAGGGTGGTGCTTTGACGCTCGACGACCGGCTTGAGCCGTTCGACGAGGACCTGCTCCTGGCCGCGCACCAGCTCGTGCAGCTCGGCGGGTTCAATGAGGAGCATGGTTGCGGGATTGATAAGAGTGCTGTTCATGTGTGCCTCCGTGGGACGGCGGTGGTTTGCGGTTTGTGGCGGATTCCGCAGTTTGCGGCCCTATAACGTGCATCCGGCGTGCCAAAGACCGTTGCCGCGGAATATGCTGAAACTGCGGGAGATGCGGCGTTCCCTGATTTGAGCCCTGACGGATGAGGTGTCCGGTTTCGTGCCCGGCGTCCACCTGTGAATACGTTAGAGAGAAGTACGCAGAAGGCGGGCGGAAAAGTTCCATGAATCAAAGTTTCATGAATGCGGGCGAAGCAAGTGCGGGCGGTGCGGCGGCGGCCAATCAATTGACGCAGGAGCGGGTGCGCGCGCTTGCTCTTGCGGCCGGGTTTGACGAGGCCGGCCTGGTGGCGCTGCCCTACACGGGCGAGGCGCGCGATGCGGCGCGCTTTGCGGAGTGGATCGATGCGGGGCGCGCGGGGACGATGGAGTATTTGAAGCGCGCGAACGAGGACGGCGCGCTGGTGCGGGCGCGGATCGCTGCGCCGTTTCCGTGGGCGCGGTCGGCGATTGTGTGCTTCGCGGTCTACAACGCGAAGGAGCCGCGATCGATTGAGCCCGCGCCGCGCGATGCCGGCTGGATTGCGCGTTATGCGTGGTCGAGCCGCGTGAATGAGCGTGGTGAGCGGCGGCCTTCGGATTATCACAAGGTGCTGCTGAAGCGGTTGCGCGCGATGGAGGCGCGGCTGCGCGAGGAGCTGGGCGGGTTTGAATCGCGCGCGTATGTGGACACGGGGCCGATTGCGGAGCGGCCGCTGGCTACGGCCGCGGGGCTGGGATGGACGGGGAAGAATACATGCCTGATCCATCCCAGGCTGGGGTCGTTTGGATTTCTGGCGGTGCTGCTGACTTCGCTCGAAGTAAGTCCAGAGAGTAAGAGGCTGGAAGCCCCGGATTGGTGTGGGAGCTGTACGCGGTGCATCGAGGCTTGTCCCACGGATGCGCTGATTGCGCCCTACCAGATGGATGCGACGCGGTGCATTGGGTACCTGACGATCGAGCACAAGGGAACGATTGCGCCGGAGCTGATGGCGGGCATGGGCCGGCAGGTGTTTGGCTGCGACATCTGCCAGGACGTGTGCCCGTGGAATCGCAAAGCGCCGATTACGGCGAATGCGGAACTGGAGGCGCGCGGGGAGCTTGTGAATCCGGCGCTGGAGTGGCTGGCGGCGATGGACGAGCAGGCGTTTGAGCGCGTGTTTAACGGCTCGCCGGTGCGCAGGACAGGGTTTGGCGGCTTGCGGCGCAACGTCGCCATTGCCATGGGCAACAGCGGTGAGCGCGGGTTTGTTCCGCGGCTGCGCGCATGGACCGTCACGGCGGATGAGGCTGTGCGCGCGGCGGCCCGATGGGCGCTCGACAAACTGGAGCTTGGGACGGGTCCGACGGAAAGCTGAATTTCGAAACACAATTGCCTGGGCTCCATGCAACTTGCAGCCGCGACCAGCTAGTACCGTGACCGTGAAGATTCGTGGTTTCCCAGGTCTCAAAAGCGAGACCTGGGGCACCCAGCGTTGGGGACTGCGGGAGATCTATACGACGCGCCCCACGTTGGCTGCGCTGAGCCCCTTGGGGCCCTGCTGGCACTCGAACTCGACGGACTCGCCTTCATTGAGGGTCTTGTAGCCCTCTTCCTGAATCGCGGAGAAGTGCACGAAGACGTCTTCGCCGCTGGAACGCTGAATGAACCCGTAGCCCTTGGCCCCGTTGAACCACTTCACAACACCTTGTTCCTTCATCAACAATCTCCTTTATTTCTTGCGGGGAGGCAGCGCCCAAACACGCCGCCGCGGCTCATGGAAGCGGCGGCATTGACCCGGATGCGGCAAAAGCCGCCCGCGCGCCGATTGATCCAGCAAGTTATGTAGTGTTGTGCTATCCCACCCTAGCCGCAAAAAGCGCGGCAAGGATGGGGCACCCAAGTCACAGTACTTGATTGCCGGATATGTAAGTGCGGTGCGCAGTGGCAGCTCGAGGGTCTAGCAAAGTCGTGACTCTGTTCCCCAAAAACCAGACATCCAAAGAATGGCCTTTACCGGAGTAATGAAGACGCGCCCCCCCCGGCGCGCCGTGCTCCAGTTATGGCAGGAAACAGGGGCGGATGCAAGGAGAAAATCGTTTCTTGCGGCGAAAGACGGGTGCGACGACCTCGCGCAGGAAGGCCGGTTTCGTTTATCCCCAGGAAAATATGAAGAAGAATGTGTCCGGCAGCCCGCAATGGTGCCCTGCGCCGATTACCCTCAAGGAAAGGGAGCGATCGGGTGGCGGATGTCTCAAATACAGGTACGTTGAATGACGTGGTTGTGGCGCCGGTGGCGGTGGAGGCTCCCCCGCCGCCGGTTACACAGTCCAAGTGGTTTCGCCTGCGCGCGAGCTGCGCGTCGCTGATGCGCTACCTGCTGGACAGCGAAGTGCATACCTACGCGTTCAGCGTGGCGGCGAACGCCATCATTTCGTTCATCCCGTTTATCGTGCTGCTCTACACGCTGTCGCGGTCGGTGTTTCACTCGCCGGCGATGGGGCTTGTGGTGGGCGAGATGGTGCGTTACTACCTGCCGTCGAACCAGGAATGGGTGGCGGCGAGCCTGGCCCATGCGGCTGACCGGCACAGCGTGCAATGGCTCTCGCTGGCAGCGATTCTGGTCTCCTGCACGGGGATATTTCTGCCGCTGGAGGTGGCGCTGAACCAGGCGTGGGGCGTGACCAAGAGCCGCAATTATCTGATGAACCAACTGGTGGCCTTCGGGCTCGCGGTGTTGATGGTGCTGCTGGGCATGGGCAGCGTTTTTTTGAGCGCGTGGCAGCGGCAGGTGCTGACGTTCATCTTCTTTGGCCACACGGATAACTTTGTATTCGCCGGCATCAGCTATCTGTGGCTGGCGATCTCGACGGGCGTGGCGTCGATTTTGTTTTTCTTTTCGATTTACTGGCTGCTGCCCAACCGGCGGATTCCGGCGCGGCATGTCATGCGGACGTCGATCATCACCGGCATCGTGTGGCTGCTGGCCAAGAATGTGTATGTGGCGGTGCTGCCGCATCTGGATTTGAAGGCGCTGTACGGGCCGTTTTATGTGTCGGTGGGACTGCTGTTCTGGGCCTATTGCTCGGGGCTGATTCTGTTTGCGGGGGCGCAGTTCAGCGTGACGCGGTTTAACGGGCACAAGAAGACGGTGGAAGCCGAAAAACGACCGCTCTGAGGCGAAGAAACGGTGGATTTGGTAGGGGGGTGGGGGGTAGTTCGCGCCCTGTAAGTGATTTGCAATCAGTGAACGATGTTGAAATTCCCGGTTTTTGGCGAAGATAAAGGGAAAGCCGGATTTGGAGTTGGAGCGGGTTGGGATTCCGGGTGCTGTTGGGCTTGTGTTGTTCTCGGCCATGACTCTATTGTGACGAAAGCGCGGAATTAATGCGCAAAGGGAATTTGTTGTGGAATCAGGGAGTTGGGTGGCGAGAGGCTTGACAGGCTATCCAGCTTTCCCAGGTCTGAAAATCCGGACCTGGGGCACCCGGCGAGGACCGGATGGTTGAGGTCTGTAGACGCCCATGTCTCAGAAGCGAGACATGGGGCACCCATATTTGCGAGAAGCGAAGAGGTATGAGACATGGGCCACCCGCCTTAGTGGCGTAACGCCATCGCGTGCTCCGATTGTGACTTTTCTGGTGCCCGTAATGGGTTGTTTTCTCTTGGCGAGTGGACTGTTACATATCCGCGCGTACTGGAAGCGGATACTCGTTCTCACGACGGACGCCATCCAGGTAGAGTTTCTCTTTGGCTTGCGGACTCTGAGGTTCGATGACATCTTGGGGCGCCGCTCCAAGGCCACACGCTATGGAAGCTGCACTGTGCTTGTCCCGAAAGAGAAGTATCAGCCGAAGCTGATCGTTAAAGAGGGCTACGTCGTCGATGATTCCTACCGCAGTTGGCTTGCTTCAATTCCTGATCTCGATATCGCCGACAAGGAAAAGCGGAGATCTGCCGGTAAACTGCACTTTTGGGAGAGTTAGCATTCGCCGATAACAAAATGGGTGAGGGGCCGCTCCCCCGGTCCCCAAAGGCGAGGGACCGGGGGCACCCGGCACGAAAGACAGAATCAGGTCCTTCGACTCACCACCCCCGAGCTGAAGTACGCTCGGGGCCCCGTTCGCTCAGGATGACAGCCTCATATGGTCAGGATGGCGGTCTCATACGCTCAGGATGGCAGTCTGACACGTCGATGGTCATGGTGCATTTGTCGCAGGGGGCGGCAGCCCGTAGAATCACTTATGCGGCATGGACTGGTTGGGGTTCGAGAATCCCGGCGGCTCCGGCGCAGAGCTTATCGATGAGCGAACAGGCGACAGGCGGTATCCCGGCGGCGCAGGCGGTTTCGCCCGCATGGGCCAGAATCGAGAAGGCGCGCCATCCCCAGCGGCCGTATCCCATGGACTTTATTGAGCGGGTCTTCACGGATTTCAGCGAGATTCACGGGGACCGCGCCTTTGGCGACGATGAGGCCGTGGCGTGCGGCATGGCGCGGCTGGGTGAGGACGAAGTGCTGGTGATCGGCAACCGCAAGGGCGGCTCGACCAAGGAGCGGGTGCGGCGCAACTTTGGCATGCCGCATCCTGAGGGCTATCGCAAGGCGCTGCGCTGCATGAAGATTGCCGAGAAGTTCGGCCGGCCGATTATCAGCCTGATTGATCTGCCGGGCGCTTACCCAGGTCTGGGAGCGGAGGAACGTGGGCAGGCGGAGGCAATTGCGCGGAATATCCGCGAGATGGCGCGGCTGCGGGTGCCGACCATTTCGGTGGTGAGCGGCGAGGGCGGCTCGGGCGGCGCGCTGGCGCTGGCGGTGAGCGACCGGGTGCTGATTCTTGAGAACGCGCTGTATTTTGTGATTACGCCGGAGTCGTGCGCGGCGATTATGTGGCGCGACGCGAACCAGAAGCAGCTTGCGGCGGAGGCGATGCGCATCTCCGCGCCCGAGGTGAGGGCGATTGGGTGCGTGGACGAGATTATCGGCGAGCCGGAGGGCGGCGCGCATACCAATGCCGAGGCCGGTGCGGGGCTGTTGGGCACGGCGCTGAAGAAGCACCTGGCCGCGCTGAAGGCGATGCCGGTGGAGGCGATCGTGGCCGCGCGGCAGGACAAATTCCGCAAAATTGCCCAGTTTTATACGGAAGGTTAGAGCAATGTCAGTGTCGGTGTACCCGACTTCCATCCCCGGTCCCCAACGGCGAGGGACCGGGGGCACCCAATGTGGATATAGCGACGGTCAAATCGGTCTAGCTCTGGTGGCGTGCCGGACCATTCCTGAGGCGGCTTTGGGCTGCTGGTTTCTCTGCTGCACGGCCTGCGGAGATCATCAATGAACGGCCCTGATCTGAACCGCGCCGGGCTGCGCGGCGGGCGCTTGCGCGCCTATCTTGAATTCATTGCCGCGGTGCTGTTCTTTTTCAGTGCGCGGTCGGCGGCGCATAACGCGGCCTTTCGCATAGCGGGGCCGGCCTGGTCGCCGCTGTTCGAGCAGGGTCTGTTTCTTCTTCTCCTGATTGTGGTGTTCGCGGCGTTCGGGCTGGTCTTCGACCGGCAGGCGCAGCCGATTGCGTCGCAGGGCTTGCCGCTGCGCGCGGGTTGGACGCGCGAGGCGGGAATGGGCCTGGCGATGGGCTGGGGCGCGGCGGTGGCGTGCGTGTTGCCGCTGACAGTGCTGGGCGGCATCGCGGTGGTGCTTACGCCCACGCTGGCGGCGTGGGGCTGGCTGGTTGCCGATCTGGCTTTCTTCGCGCTGGCGGCGATGGCCGAGGAAGTGGCCTTCCGGGGATACGGCTTTCAGCGGCTGGAGGCGGTGGTTGGGTCGGTTGGCGCCAGTCTGGGCTTTGCCTTCTTCTACGCGCTGGTGCAGGGTAGCCGCGGCGACCTGCCGGGCGCGACGCGGCTGAGCTTTGTGGTTTCCCTGATGCTGGGGCTGGTGCTTTCAATGGCCTATGTGCGGACGCGGGCGCTGTGGGTGAGCTGGGGCCTGAACTTTGGCTGGAAGGCGAGCCGGGCGCTGCTGTTTGGGTTGACGGTGAGCGGGGTCAGCAGCCACTCGCCGGTGGTGGAGGGCGACCCGATGGGGCCGTTGTGGCTCACGGGCGGCGGCTATGGGCTGGATGCAAGCTGGCTGGCGCTGGCGGTGCTGCTGGCGCTGATGATGGTGGTTTATCGCGCAACGCGCGATTTGGATTTTGAGCACAATGTGCCGGTGATTGTGCCGGGCGGCATCGCGGTGGACCTGGATGCAGCGGCGCGGCGGCAGCATGAGGCGGCGATGGGCGCGGCTGAGACTGCGGCTCCGGCCCTGGTGCAGATATTTCCGGCTTCGGGGCCGGTCGAGTCCAAACCGGGGGACGTGCGCGAGAGCTAAAGCCCCGTGCTTTTTGGGGCGGCTTGATGTACGGGCTGAAGCCCGTAGCCCTTCGCTCCAAAATGAGATGCCCGGGAAAGAAACAGCGCTGGGAGAAGGTCGTTCGATTCCCCGGTCCCTCCGCAGCGGCGGACGAGGGACCGGGGGCACCCGGCCCCCGGCAACAATTCCTTGAGGGGCACTTGCTGGCGGCGATGTTTTGCGCCATCCTTATTGCACACATGGGAGGTTTCCGTGTTTCGCTTGGTTTGGCTTGCGGAAAAGATGAATGGGTCCGAGGGCTGGGTGAGCCGTAGCGCGGCCTGGTCCCTAGATACCCGGCAAGTAAATAGTGTTGTGCTATCCCACCCATCGCGCAAACGACGCGCGATGGATGGGGCACCCAAATCACAGTACTTAATTGCCGGATATGTAGTGTGGCTGCTGTTGGCGGGGGCTATTTCCGCGCAGGTGCTGGTGATTGACACGAGCGGCAAGGTGGCCCGGCCCTCTCAGGGCGCGAACGTGGACCGCCGGTACGCGCAGATTGATCCGACCCATGTGGACCTTCCCAAAGCCCAACTGGACGCCAAGACGCGCTATGAACTGCTGCGTTTTCTTGAGGCGGACCAGGGGTTCGCCATGCGGCCGTTTCCGCGCGGGCACAAGGGGCTCACGCTCGAAGCGAATGGAAAGCTGGAGCCGGCAGGCGAAGCCTATCTGGACCTGGTGACGAGCCAGGGGCTTTCGGCCAAGCCGGGCGACCGGCTGGTGATTACCGACGTGAAGATCGAGCACGGGAAGATCACTTTGATGCTGAATGGCGGGCCGGACGCCAGGCACCGGTTTCTGCGCCATGTTGAGGTCGGCGGAGGGGTGGGGATTGGGCCGGTGGTGCAGGACGATGGGCAGGAGGCGACCGGCTCGCGGCTGACGCTGGCCTTCAAGGAGCGCATTCCGGAGCTGACGGGCAAGCAGGTTGAGGCGCTGCTGGCGCCGCTGATTTCGTTTGAGGTGAAGACGCCGGTGCAGGCGTATACCGACACCCTGCCGCCGAAGCTGAAGGCGGCGATTCTCGACCACGATGTGCTGGTGGGGATGAACACGGACATGGTTCTGTTTGCCAAGGGGCAGCCGCGGAGCAAGATTCGCGAAATGGACGGGCAGATGCCGTTCGAGGAGTGGATCTACGGCAAGCCGCCGGAGGACGTGGAGTTCGTAAGGATCAACGGAAACCGGGTGATTCGCCTGGAAGTGGCGAAGATGGGCAAAACGCCAGTGATTTTTACCAAGGACGAGGTTGAGGGGCTGATGCGCACCGATGGCACGCCGGTGGTGGCCGAGTCCAACACACATACGGTTCAGGTGGGCGATGTGCAACGCGACCCGGAGACGCAGGCGCCGGCCGCTCCGCCGAGTTTGCGGAAGCCGGGAGAGACGATTCCGGCCGATGATGGGAAGGGTGCGCGGATAGGCGTGGAGAAGCCGGTCCAGTTTCCGAAGCAGACGCCGGACGATCACCCGGTGGCGCATCAGGGCGATGGCGCGGGCGCGGGTGCGCCGGCGACGGGTGGGAGTGAGGGCACGGCGGCGCCTGCGGCAACGGCAAAGCCCGCGCCGGCTCCCGACGCCTCGCAGAGCAGCACGCCAGCGACGGTGCCTCCGCAGCCGCCGGAATAAAGATGGGCTTGATCGGCGGGCGAGGGCACTCAGAATCTCAACAGGCTGCGACAAAATACATTTCCGGTAAGGGAAGTGCAGCAGGGGCTGAAGCCCGGCGTTGTATTTGCGGCGTTTGCGGCACGACTGAAGTCGTGCCCTGACACGGGGCGCGCAGATTTCGCGGGAAGGGAAGTCGCGACTTGAGGCCGGCATCGGTGAGTGGGTCTTGAGGCAGGTGCTCCTGAGATTCAAGGATGTTGTAAACTTGGGGCAGCGAGTCCCGCTTGCTCTGCGCAGACAATCGTCAGCATGAGGCGAGTGACCCGACCGCGCCGTTGAAGCCGCGCGCAGCCGTAATGCGTGTGTGTGCAGAGACACTTCCCGAAGGAGAAACACAAGAACATGGCCAAAATTGCCAAGACCGGCGACCGCAAGAAAGTGATGGACACGACGAAGTCTACGGACTGTCCTAAGTGCAGCAAAACGACGCGCATTGTGAAGCGCGTGAAGGACCGCGAGCGCGGCATTCCGGGCGGAGTGTATATCTCCTGCTCTGCGTGCGATTTCTACGAGAAGCTTTAAGCGATGGATTAGGTTTTGAGCTTGTACAAAGCCCGGCTGCGTGCCGGGCTTTGTTGCGTCTGAAAACTTAATTTTGGGGTTAGAGCGGATTTAGTGTGGGTGTACTCCACTCCTGTCCCCGGTCCCTCCGCCGCGGCGGACGAGGGACCGGGGGCACCCAGGTTGGGAATAGAAATAATGAAATTGCGTTAGAGAGCGGCGGCCATCTCTGTGAGGATGGCTTCGGCGGCTGCGGCGGGGTCAGCGGCCTGGGTGATGGGGCGGCCTACAACGAGGTAGCTGGCGCCGGCGCGGAGAGCGGCGGCGGGCGTGGCGATGCGCTTCTGGTCGCCCGGATCGGCGCCGGCGGGGCGGATGCCGGGGATGACGAGGACGCCGTCGGGGCCGGTGAGCTGGCGAAGCGTGGCGACCTCCTGCGGCGAGCAGACGAAGCCGCGAACACCGGCGGCGAGGCCCATTTCGGCGAGGAGCGTGACCTGCTCGGCGGGCGAGCGCGGAAGGCCGACGGCGGCGCACTGGGCCGCGTCCATGCTGGTAAGGACGGTGACGGCGAGGAGATGGGGCGGGTTGGCGATGCCTTCGATGGCTTCGCGGGCGGCGGCGAGCATGGAGGGACCGCCGCCGGCGTGGAGAGTGAGCATGCGCGCGCCGAGCGCGGCGGCGGAGCGCACGGCTCCGGCGACGGTGTTGGGGATGTCGTGGAATTTGAGGTCGAGGAAGACGGCGTGGCCGCGGCTGATGATGGGCTCGAGGATGGCGGGGCCGGCGGCGGTGTAGAGCTCAAGGCCCACCTTGAACCAGCGGCATGTGCCTTCGAGGCGATCGACGAGGGCGAGGGCATCGGCGGCGGTGGGCGCGTCTAAAGCGACAATGAGGCGCTCGCGGGCGGCTGCCATCGAGTCGCTGGAGCTGAAGGTGTGCGCCATGTCTTCATGGTAGCCGATTTGCGATTCTGGGTTCGCACCGCGAGGCGATGGCGGAAAATGGGAGAAGCGGGTGCCGGTTATCGATCCGGCGAGAAAGTAGTGTTGAGCTTTCCCACCCATCGCGCAAAAGACGCGCGATGGATGGGGCACGGCGGATTCAAGTTCCAAGTGCAACAGTGCATCGTCAAGATGGGGCAGAAGTTGGCTGGGACGGAGCCATGGAAAAGATGGAAAACAAAGAACGTTTCCCACTTTCCCATGGCACGGCTGCTACGATCCGTTGATTCTGTTCACGTAAGGTTGTTGCACTTGGAACTTGAATCCGCCCACCCATGTTCGTACTTTCCCAGGTCTGAAAATCCAGATCTGGGGCACCCAGATCACAGTACTTAGACAGAGCGGTTTCAGTGTAGGTCTACCCAACTTTGTACTATCCCCGGTCCCTCCGCCGCGGCGGACGAGGGACCGGGGCACCCAAGCATGGGAGAGGTGGAGTGACGAAGTGACAAAGGGACTGTGGGCAGGCGTGGTTTTGGTTGCGCTGGCGGCGGCTGTGGCGCTGCCGGGATGGGCGGACAACAATGTGCATACCAATGCGTTGAACCGCGAGCCGCTGGTGCGCGAGGCCTATGAGCACTTCTACAACCTGGATTTTCCCGGCGCGGTGGAGCGGTTCGAGCGCTTTCATGAGCAGCATCCGGGCGACCCGCAGGCGACCGCGCTGCTGGTGAACGTGCTGATCTTTCAGGAGCTCTACCGGCTGGATTTGCTGGATACGACTTTCTACGCGAACGACGGATTTTTGAGCGGGAAGCACGCGACCGAAGAGGATCCGAAGACGCGGGATCAGATATTTGCGCTGGCCGACGAGGCGGTGCGCGAGGCGGACTGGCGCATCGAGCACAACCCGAAAGATGTGGATGCCTTGTATGCGCGGGGCTGGGTGCGGAGTTTGCGCTGCGCCTATGTGGCGATGGTGGAGCGGAGTTTTTCGGCGGGGTTTCGGCTGGCGACGAAGGCCAAGGACGACGAGCAGAAAGTGTTACAGCTCGACCCGGACTACATTGACGCGAAGCTGGTGACAGGCGTGTATGAGTATGTGGTGGGCGCGCTGCCCTGGCCGTTCAAGCTGCTGATCGGGTTTGCGGGAATCACTGGATCGAAGAGCCAGGGGCTGGCGATGCTCGAGGACGACGGCAACCGCGGGGTGACCACCAGCGTGGAGGCGCGCACGGTGATCATGCTGTTTCTGCGGCGGGAGGGGAAGTATCAGCAGGCGATCCAGGTAGCGCGGGGACTGAATGCGCAGTATCCGCACGATTACCTGTTCAGCCTGGAAGAGGCGAACCTGAGCAAGGATGCGGGCGAGGGGATGGGCGCGGTGGCGGCGTATCGCGCGGTGCTGGCAGACGCGGCCAGGCCAGGCTACTTTGCGCAGGCGCGGCTGGAGCTGGCGTATTTTGGGTTGGGCGATGCGCTGCGCGGGCAGCGCCACTATGCAGACGCCGCGCAGGCCTATGAGCAGGCCGCGGGCACGCCGGGGGTGGGCGCGGAGCTGAAGATACGGTCGCTGCTGGCGGCGGGCGAGTGCCGCGATTTGAACGGCGAACGGCAGCGCGCGGTGAGCGACTACCAGGCGGCGATTGCGGCGGGACCGAATACCTCAGA